>JAYUCP010000307.1:0-29190 GCA_043740245.1 Acidobacteriota bacterium
CGTAGCGACGGTTGAAACTGAGGCCATTGCCGGAACGTTTCAACCGTCGCTACGCGACACGATACTGCTTCGTCCGACTACCGTGGTTTGAAAACCACGGTAGTCGGACTAAATTCATCTTGTCGCTACGCGACAAAAACGGACGAGCATTACATTTTTACCACTACCATCAAAAGAACTTATGTATATCATTGAGCAATTAGCGAATCTGTTAAGGAGCAAGGGCACGTCTGAGCCTCCCCTGATATTTGAGAACACACAACTGGAGCAGGTTCTTGGTCCTCGGTTGATCCGTAAACTAGCGCCTGATGACGAAATGTATGCCGGTGATTTGAAGCAATACTGGAGTGTGGCATTTTCGGCTTTGCGCTTTATCAACCTCGCATTGCTTGCCGCAGACAAGACAGCGCCGCGCTCTATACTTGATTTTCCCTGTGGGCATGGCCGCGTCCTGCGGGTTTTACACGCGGCATTTCCGCAGGCCAGTCTGACTGCCGTGGACCTCAACCGTTCGGCGGTGAAGTATTGCGCCAAGACTTTTGGCGCCCAGGCCGTTTACGCCCATCAATCCCCTGAGCAGATTCTGCTCACCGGCAAATTCGATCTCATTTTTTGTGGCTCTTTACTGACGCATCTGGCCGCCGAACGCTGGAATGGGTTCCTGAAACTCTTTTGCTCGCACTTGGAACCAGGCGGGGTTTTGATCTTTACAACTCACGGCGACGTTAGTGTGGACTGGCTCATGACCGGCAAGCAAACTTATGGCCTGAAGCCAGCTCAAATCGAACTCATTTTGCAAGCTCACCAAGCGACCGGTTTCGGCTATCAGGACTACACGGCGCAAAGCGCCTACGGTATCTCTATTTCATCCCTACCCTGGGTGCTGGCCGAAGCAGCCAAGTTACCCGAATTGCAACTCGTGACTTGTTTACCCCAAGCTTGGAGTAACCATCAGGATGTTTATGCTTACGTCCGCGCAACTGAATAAACTGCCGGCTTGTAACAGATTCGTGCTATGCAAGCGGGATGGCGAACCATGAAAGTCTTATCCATCTTCGGCACCCGCCCCGAAGCCATCAAAATGGCGCCGGTCGTGCGCGCCTTGCAACAACATCCCAGCGCATTCACCAGCGTCGTATGCGTCACGGCCCAACACCGTCAGATGCTTGACCAGGTCTTGGCCCTGTTCGCCTTGCAACCTGATTACGATCTCGACCTGATGCAAAACGAGCAGACCCTGGCGCAGCTCACGGCCAACGTCTTGACGCAACTGGACGCGGTGTTGCTGAAAGAGCAGCCGGATTGGGTGCTGGTGCAGGGCGACACGACGACGGCGATGGCAGCGGCGCTGGCGGCCTTCTATCGCCGCATCAAAGTCGCGCACGTCGAAGCCGGTTTGCGCACGGGCGACAAGTCGCAACCCTTCCCCGAAGAAATCAATCGCCGCTTCGCCGACGCGCTGGCCGATTTGCATTTCGCGCCGACCGACGTGGCGCGCGCGCACTTGTTACGCGAAGGCATCCCCGCCACTAACATCAGCGTCACCGGCAACACCGTGATTGACGCGCTGCTCGACGTGGCTGCGCGCCCTTACGACTGGCACGCTGGCGAATTGGCGCAGGTGCCGCTGGACAAACGCCTGCTCCTCGTCACCGCGCATCGGCGCGAAAATTTCGGCGCGCCGCTCGCCAACATCTGCACGGCGCTGCTCACAATCGCCGCGCGCTTCCCCGACGTACAGTTGGTATACCCGGTGCATTTGAATCCGAATGTGCAACGCGCCGTGAATAAGCATTTGCGCGGCGTGCCAAATATCACCTTGCTGCCGCCGCTCGAATACCTGCCGTTGGTGCAATTGCTCAAACAGTCTTACCTGGTGCTGACCGATTCGGGCGGCTTGCAGGAAGAAGCGCCGGGGTTGGGCAAGCCTGTGCTGGTGTTGCGCGAGGTGACTGAGCGCCCCGAAGGCGTCACGGCCGGCACGGTCAAAGTCATCGGCACCGACCGCGAACGCATCGTGCTTGAAACCACGCGCCTGTTGACGGAGCCGGCTGAATACGCACGTATGGCGCAGGCCGTCAACCCTTACGGCGATGGCCAGGCGAGCGCGCGTATCGTCGAAAGCTTGCGCAAAGCCGCGCTGGCTGGGTGAAATCCGCAGCTTGCAACTACGCGGTGTCATGCGTAAACTCGCCGTCGTTCACTGCCGGGGTGGCGGAACTGGTAGACGCACAGGACTTAAAATCCTGAGCCCCTGCGGGGCGTGCGGGTTCGATTCCCGCCCTCGGCACTGATCAAAATTCAAACCCCACACATCCATTCCCCGAAGTAACAATCCCCCGATTACATCTGCTCGAACAATAAGCGCGCCGTCCATCCGCAACTGACAGATTTAACAAACGCGGCGCCGCTTGACCGGTTTGGATTGTTTGCGAGCAGCGTGTAAACCACGCGAACAAACCACTGGGAGGTACGCATGGCTTGGGTTGAACATGTTTCGATGGGTTATGAAACTCCGCAGGCCTTGACGCTGACTTTTACCACGCGCACCTGGGGCCTCGGCCTGAGTATCAAACATAGACACGGCCAGCGGCGGTCCCTCAGCTTCAGAATTTTGCTGGGCAAATGGCAGTGGTGCTTTGCCCTCGGCAACAGCACTCTCTATCAAGCACGCCCATAAGGACACGGAGACACAGAGGCAGGGGGGCCAACTCGCCCGTGCTGGTGCGCGAGCCGGAGTATGACGCGTCAAGACTCGCGCGGCAGCAACAGTAAGCCCGGCCCAACTGTCCAACTCTCTCTGTGTCTCCGTCTCCCTATGGCCCCTGACGGCTGAGGACTTGCAGCTTGACCGCGCTCGTCTAGTAAAGCGCGAAGTTGTATTCGAGTTGCGCGCGCACCGACACCGCCACGCCATTCTCGACGGCAGGCTGAAAGCGAATGCGCTTGGCAGCAATGATCGCTTCCTCGGTCAATCCGTAAGGCTGCCCGCGAATGACGCGAATATCCGTGATCTGGCCGCTGGCCGTAAACGTCGCCAACAGCACAACGGGCCCTTGCGCCTTCTTCTCGCGCGCTTCTTCAGAGTAGCGGGCTTTCTCGCGGTACAGAATGGTTGGACGCAAGCGCGCATTCGCCATACGCGGCGCGCCCATCTGATTGCCTGGGCCAGTCGTGTCACGGCCACCGAGAGCGAAACGACCATTGCCGGTATTGCCGCCACTGCCGAGCCCAACCCCGGGCCCATCGCCCGGCCCTACGCCGGTACCATCGTTGTTGCCCAAACCGCCGTGATTGCCCGGCCCCTTGCTAGGCGGCGCGGGCGGCGCGGGCGGCGCGCTGGGCACGCCCGTCGGCCCGCTGACGAATTTCACCACCAGCGGATCGGCCACGATCGTCGGCACTTGAATCAAGGTTGGATGCACAATCTTGGGCGGTTCGGGATCAGGCAGCCGTTCCTGCGGCGTCAGCGCGGCGCGCGGTGGATTGCCCCTACTCGCCGCTGCTGCGTTCGGTTCGCCACCACCACTGCCACCGCGCGCACGTAGCGGTTGCGCCAAGCTGCCGCCCAAGTGCCCCGCGCGCCCTTTGCTGAATTCACTCTGTGCCACAGCGGGCGGAATCAGCCTGACCGTTTCAGTTGCCAGGTCAATAACCGGGCGGCTTTCCGCCAACTGCGCGGTGACCAGCGAAACGCGCAGGCCCAACAACGACGCCACGGTCACGATCAAGGAATAAGCAATGACGGCCACCGCCGCCCCGCGCTGCAATAAGTATTGGCGCCGTTGCGGACTGCCTTCGCCACGCCACAAGGCCGCGCAAAACCCGCGCGGGTCGCGGCGCACATCACGCCACGCGCCGCGCAAGGCCTGCCGCAAGCGTTGCGTAAACGAATCGGTCGCCAACAAGAAATTACATTCGCGCGCGCCTTGCTGATGCAATTGCGCGCGCAGGTCGAAGCGGACGAGTAACTCAGCATCGCGCGGACAATAGACGAACCCCTCCGCAAAGCTGGCCTGACAATTCGGACAGACTTTCATCGCTGTGTCTCCTGTATGTTTTTGCGCTTGGTTGTATTCGCTGCGTGCGCCGGTTAGGAGTTGGAAGAGTTCACCGTGAGCACTGTTGACGCCCCTTTGAACGGCTGCTTCAGAAGATTCTTGCAAAGGGGGTTGAAGAAATTTTGCGAAGGCGGATGAGCGGCTATTTGGACTTGCCGCGCCGCTTGGCTTTGAGCTGTTTGACGAAGGCGGCGTGTTCTTTGCTCGCCAGGCCTTGTTGCAAAGTGTCCCACACTTGCTTGGCTTCGCCTTTGAGCAGTGCTTTGACGTTAAGCCAAAGGCCAGGAAAGACACGGCTGCGCAGAATGCCCTTCGCATCCGGCTGCTGCCGAATGTACTGCCCGGCGTCCCAATAAAACCAGTCGAAGGCCTGATCCAGCACACGCCAGACTAAATACTCACGGACACCATTGCGCCGGTAGATATTGAGCTTTTTATGCAAATCCACCGAGACCGTGCTGGCCGACACTTCCACAATCAATTCCGGCGCGGCTTCCAGAATGTCATCCGCCGCGACCTGCGGCTGGCCGCCTGCTTCCGGCTCAATGAAGAGCGCGACATCCGGCTGCGGCTCGTTGTCCTCATCCATACGAAAGGTCACATCGGCAACGCAATCCGTGTTGGGTGTGGCGTCGGCGTAGCTGGTCAACAACGAAGTCATCCGGCTATGTGGACGGCCATGGCTGCGATAACGAACGGGGGACGCCATATGAACCTCTCCTTCAATCAATTCGGCCTTGAGATGCTCGGGCATGGCGTTGTAGCGCCGCTCGAATTCGGCGCGCGTCAGGCGGTCGCCGTTTTCCAGCGGTGGAAGGACTTCGCGTAACACCACGGACTGCCGGTGTCCATTGGTGACTGTTTGCGTGCGTTCGAGAACTGCGTTTGCCAATGCCATATTGTGACTCCTCTAAACTGCCCAAGGCTTAGCGCGGCACTTTCGCCTTGCGTCTGGCTTTCAACTGCCTGACGAAGGCGACGTGTTCTTTGCTCGCCAGGCCTTGCCGCAAAGTATCAAGCAGCTTTTTGAGTTCGCCACCCAGCATAGCCCTAGTGTCGAGCCACAAGCCGGGAAAAAGCTGGCTGCGCACAATGCCACGCGCGTCTGGCTGCAACGGCAGATATTCGCCCTCGACCAAGCGGAACCAGTCAAGCGCGCCGTCCTCAACACGCCAGACCAGATATTCGCGCACGCCATTGCGGCGGTATGCGCGCAGCTTGGCGTGTAAGTCAATCGAGACGGTGCTGGCGGCGACTTCGATGGCGAGTTCCGGCGCGCCTTCCAGATAACCGTCCGCGCTGAGCCGCATCTGCCCGCCAAATTCAGGCAGCAAAAACAACACGACATCGGGTTGCGGCTCGTTATCCAGATCGAGCCGCACAGTCGCGTTGTCGCTGCAATCCGTGCCTGGCGTTTCCGACGAGTAAGAGCCAATCAAAGTGCCTAATTGAATGTGCGGCCCGCCGTGATGTTTGTGTCTGACTGGGGAAGACATATGAACCTCTCCTTCAATGAGTTCAGCGCGGACGTGCGGCGGCATCGCGTGATAGCGCCGTTCGAATTCGGCGCGCGTCAACCGGTCGCCGTTTTCCAACGGTGGAATGACGGCGCGCAACACCACGGACTTCTGGTGCCCATTGGTTGACGTTTGCATGCGTTCAAGAACTGTTTTTGCCAATGCCATCGTGCTTACTCCTGCTGCGGGTTAGTCAAATGAAGACGGCGTGAATTATAGGCAAGCGCGGCATGATTGCCAACGCCGTTGTCTCACTCGCAGGCTTGTATTATCGTGCCCGCGCATTCACCGACAACACCCGCTTCATCAAGAGAGGATTTCGCTATGCGCAAAACACATTTGCTGGTCTTCCTATTCGCTTTGCTCGCGCTGGCTGGTTTAGCCCAGCTTCGTACCACATCAGCCCAGTCATCCGGCTTCACCGTCGAACAAGTGCTGAGCGCGCCCTTCGCGTCCGACTTGATTGCCGCGCCGACGGGCGAACGCATCGCCTGGGTCTTCAACATTGAAGGCAAGCGCAACCTCTGGGTCGCCGAAGGGCCTGAATTCAAGGCGCGCCAGTTGACGCAATTCAACGATGACGACGGACAGGAATTGCTCACGCCCGCCTTCACGCGCGATGGCAAGTGGATCGTGTTTGTGCGCGGCGGCGATGAGAACCAGGCTGGCGAAGTGCCCAATCCCACCAGCGATCCCGGCGGCGCGTTGCAAGCGATCTACGCCGTCAACTATGACAAGGGCAACACCGTGCCCGTCGCGCTGGGCCGCGAGCCGGTCGTTTCAACGGTGGATGACAAAGTGGTTTACAGCCGCGACGGCAAGCTCTGGCTCAACACCATCGGCGCCGATCCGAAAAAGGCCGAGCCGCTGTTTAACGCGCGCGGCACGCTGGGTTCGGCGCAATGGTCGCCCGATGGCAAACAACTGGCCTTCGTCAGCAATCGCGGCGATCACAGCTTCATCGGCCTTTATGATCTGGCGGCGGAGAAGCTGCGCTACCTCGCGCCCACGATTGACCGCGACAGCTATCCGCGCTGGTCGCCGGATGGCAAACGCCTGGCCTTTGTGCGCCAACCCACGCGCGGCACGGCGCGGCGCGCGCAAGGCGAAGACCAACCCGATCCGTGGACGATTTGGGTGGCGGATGCGGCGACGCTGAAAGCCAAAGAAGTGTGGCACAGCGGTAATACGCTGAACGATTCGTTGCCGCGTTGGGCGGGCAACGATGTGATTCAGTGGGCGGCGGAGGAGCGGATTGTGTTTCGGTCGGAGATGGATGGGTGGATGCGACTTTACGCAATCTCGCTGAACGGCGGTGCTGTCACGCCGCTGACGCCGACCGGATGCGAGGCTGAACACGTAACAATGACGCCGGATCATCAGCAAATTGTCTATTCGTCAAATTGCAATGACATTGACCGGCGGCATCTCTGGAATGTGAATGTGGCAGGCGGAGCGCCGGTTCAATTAACCGGCAGTGCGCTTGAATGGGGGCCGGTTATCACCGGCGATGGAGCCAAGCTGGCTTACTTTCACACCCTGCCCAAGACGCCCGCGCGTCCTATCGTGGCGAATTATCAACCGGGCAGCGGCCTGATAAACAAAAGCATCGGGCTCTATTCAGACGTGAACTCCTCCGCCACCGAACTCGCTGACAAATTTCCCTGGCTGACGCTCTCCAAAGGACTCGTCACGCCCCAACAGGTCATCTTCAAAGCCGCCGACGGCCTCGAAATTCACGGCCAACTCTTCCTCCCGCCCAACGCCAAGCCCGGCGAAAAGCTGCCCGCCGTCATCTTCTCGCACGGTGGCCCGATGCGACAGATGCTGTTGGGCTGGCATTACATGTATTACTACCACAACACCTACGCGTTTAATCAGTTCCTGGCGAGCCGTGGTTACGCGGTGCTGTCGGTCAACTATCGCGCGGGCATCGGCTACGGACGCGCGTTTCGTGAAGCGCCCAAACGCGGCGCGCGCGGGGCCGCCGAATATCAGGACATCGTCGCGGGCGCGCATTACCTGCGCAGCCGCGCGGACATTGACACCAATCGCATCGGCCTCTGGGGCGGCAGTTACGGCGGCTTCCTGACGGCGATGGGATTGTCACACAACTCTGACCTCTTCGCCGCTGGCGTAGACATCCACGGCGTCCACGACTGGTCGGCGCGCATCACCGGCGGCGACGCCAGCGACCGCGACGCCGTCAAGATCGCGCGCGATTCATCGCCGATGTATGCGGTCGAGAAATGGCGCGCGCCGGTGTTGTTGATTCACGGCGACGACGACCGCAACGTCGCGTTCAACCAAACGACCGAACTGGTGCGGCGCTTGCGCGAACAGAAGGTCGAGTTCGAGCAGTTGGTCTTCCCCGATGAGATTCATGATTTCCTGTTGCACCGGCATTGGGTCGAGATTTTCAACACGGCGTTTGATTTCCTCGAACGCAGGTTGAAGAACGCGCCGTCCCGTGTCAGTAGCCCGACCGTGAGAGAGGGCAACCTCGAAACAAGCCGTCTCGGTTCAGAGCCTGCCCTCTCTTACGGTCGGGCTACTGACACGCCGCTCAACGTTGACCTGCTCATCCGCAACGGCCGCCTGCTCGACGGTTCCGGCGCAAACGAAACGCGCGCCGACCTCGGCATCACCGGCGACCGCACGCTTGGGCGGCTTGGCGCGCGGCTCCGGTTTGACCTGAAGAATTGGCATAACGTCGTTTCCGTTCGCGGCGGTGTTGGCACACAGCCATAGTATTGCCGCGCTCTTCTCTGCCAAATTGCCGCCGCAAACTGGCCCAGCGCAACAGACGCGGCCACGCGTTTTTGCACAACGAAGCCGTCCGCAGCTTGATGCGCCGGACGGCTTCGTTGTTATTGCCTGGTTGAGCGCCGGCTGCTCAGGGCTTGCGCGGCACGGTGGTATCGCCGCTGCGCCCGAGCGGCTGTTGCCGCATACTGCCGTCGCTGCTGCAGCTCAGATACCGGGCTTCACTGGCCCGCCAGACCGCCACATCCGCTTTGCCATCGCCGTCATAATCGCCCGGCACAGCTTGGTCGCGGTAAGGTTCGTTGGCCGAACCCCAGGTGCTGGCGCGGTAATCGTTCGTAGCGCTTTGCCAGATGTACCAGGCGCCTTCAGCGCCGCGCCAAACTGCAATATCAGTCTTGCCATCGCCATCGTAATCCGCCGCCACGGGCACGTCCGTGCCCAAGCCCCAGACCTTGCTGCTGAATTGGCCGTCGCTGCTGCGCTTGATTAACCACGTCCCCGTTGCGCGTCTAAACACGGCGACATCGGTTTTGCCATCGCCGTCGTAATCGCCCGGCACCGGCACGTCGTTGTACGGCGCATAGGCCGCGCCCCACGCCACGTTATCAATTGCTCCGTCGCTGCTGCGCACGATGTACCAATGGCCTTCAGAGCCGCGCCAGACCGCAATATCCGTCTTGCCGTCGCCGTCGTAATCGCCGGGCACGGGCACATCCGTCGCCAGGCCCCAAGCCTTTGCCAGCACGCCGTCATCGCTGCTGCGCTTGATGTAAAACGCGCCGGCGCTGGGGCGAAACACCGCCAAGTCGCTCTTGCCGTCGCCATCGTAATCGCCCAGCAAGGTCAGATCGCCCGCCGCGCCCCAGCCTTGCGTAAGCGCCTGCTGGTTACTGCTCTTGATGATGCGCCACACGCCGTCGCTGGCCGACCACAACGCCAGATCGCGCTTGCCGTCGCCGTCGTAATCGCCGCTCATTGCCAGCGCCGCCGTGCCGCCGCCGATCACCAGCATATACGCCTTGGTGCTTTGGCAACTGCCCGCCAGCACTTTGATGGTTACGTTGAACGTGCCCGCGCTGGCCGTGCTGCCGCTGATCAATCCCGCATTGCTCAGCGTGAAGCCGGGCGGGAATTGGCCCAGCAACAGGCTGAACGCATAGCCGTTGCCCGGCCCAACGGACAACTGCTGGCTGTAGGGCACGCCCCGCGCGCCGTCCGGCAGTGTGGCCGGACTGAAGGCCACCGGGACGCACGCGACGCTGAGGCTGTAAAACCGCTGCCCCGTGCACCCGCCTTGTCCGGTCGCTTTGATGGTGAACGTGAACCCGCCGCCCGCCGTGGGCGTCCCGCTCAGCACGCCCGTGTTGGCGTCGAGCGTCAGGCCGTTTGGTAATGCACCGGTCATGACGGTGAAGGTGTACGGCGCCGTGCCGCCCGCCGCCGTGAGGGGTTGGTTGTACGTCGTGCCCACGGTCGCGCCCGGCAGCGTGACGGGCGTCAACGTGAGCGGCGCGCAGGTGCCGGTGATGAGCAGGTTGTACGACTGCGTGCCCGTACAACCGCCCACGCCCGTCGCCGTAAGCGCAAAGGCGTAATTGCCCGGCGCGCTCGGCGTGCCGCTCAGCGCGCCGTTGTTGTTTAACGTCAGCCCCGTGGGCAACGCGCCCGTCGTCACCGCGTAGCTATACGCCGTGCCTGCCGGACTCGCCGTCAGCGTTTGGTTATACAGCGTGCCTTGCACGCCATTCGGCAGCGTGCCTTGCACGCCATTCGGCAGCGTGGCCGGGTTGATCGTGACGGACGGGCAGCCGACCGCCAGCGTAAAACTGGCGTCAGTCGGCAGTCCGCAATTGTCGGTGGCGCGCACCGTGACGACATGATTCCCGACGGGGTTGACATTGGCGAACATCACGATGCCAGCGGCATTGACGGTGGGCGTGACGTTGAGCGCGGGCACGACACTGACGATTTGATAGCCGGTGATTGTGCCGTTGTCGGTGGCTTGCGCGGGCGTGACGTTGAGTGCCCCGCCCGCCGTGACCGCTTGATTGCCGTAGCTGAGCAGCAGCGGCGTATTGGCCGTGACGTTGACGGTCAGCACCGCTGTCGCTGTAGCGTTGGCGTTGTCAGTCACGGTCAACGTGAAGGTCGAATTGACTGCCGTGCAACTGGCTGCGACATTGGCCGTCACGTTGCCCGCCGCGTCAATCGCCAGGTTGGCGACGGTGACGCCCGCGCCCGCGAGCGGCGCGACGGTGACCGCCAGCGTATTCGCCGCCTGATTGGCATCGCCGACGGTGGCGCTGGTTGAATTGATGGCCGGGCTGCCCTGCTGGCGCGTCAGCGTGGCCGCCGCGATGGTGGGCGGCGTGTTGGACGTGCAGTTGTTGAGCCGCACCGTGACATTGTCCGTGCCGCTGTTGGCGGTGGCGAAATCCTGCTTGCCATCGCTGTTGAAATCGCCCACGGCCACGGCGGTGGGCGTGTCGCCCACGCTGACATCCGGCGCGTTGCTGAAATTGCCTGCGCCATCGCCCAGTCGAACCGCAAGGGAGCTGGCGTTGCCGTTGCTCGCTGCGAAATCCTGTTTGCCATCGCCGTTGAAAATTCCCACGGCCAGGGCCGAAGGGCCGCTGCCCGTGCTCACGTTGGTCACGCCGCTGAAATTGCCCGCGCCATCGCCCAGCCGGATTAACACGCTGCTGTTGTTGTTGGCGAAGGCCAAGTCCTGCCTGCCGTCGTTGTTGAAATCGGCCACGGCGACGGCGATGGGATTGACGCCCGCGCTCAGACTCGGCGCATTGGCAAAGGCCAGCGCCGGACAACTCGCGGGCGGCTGCACGGTCAGCGTGAAAGTCTTCGTCACCATCCCGCCCGCGCTGCAAGCCGTCACCGTCACGGTGTAAGCGCCCACCGGATGCGCGTCGGTCACGCGCACCACGCCCGTCAGCGGGTTGGCCGCAAACGTGCCTTTGAAACTGGTTGAAGTCGCTGCCGTCAAACTGGTCGTATTCGCTGGCGCGGCGCTGGGCGTCACGCTGGTGTTGCCGCTCAGCAAGACCGACGCATTCGGATAATTCGCCAGCACGGGCGGCGTCGGTGTCGGCGTCGGCGGAGCCGCATTGATCGTGATGGTGTAAGCCCGTTCCCCCGAACAGACAAAATCGCTGTCGGTGGCCGTGACCGTGAAGGTGTACACGCCCGCCGTGGTCGGCGTCCCGCTGATCAATCCGGCGGACGAGAGCATCAAGCCGGGCGGCAGTGGGCCGGGCGTGGTGAAGATAAAACCCCCGCCACCGTTGGGCGCGGCGGGTCTGGGTGTTGGCGTCCCTGTGGGCCGCGCGGGCGGGATGCCGCCGGTGGCCGTGAGTTGCTGGCTGTAAGGCGTGCTCACCGTGCCGTTGGGCAGCGTCGCCGGGCTGATGACGACCGGCTCGCATTGCTGTCCACCGCCGTTGACGCCGTTGGGCCAGAAACCGCTTTCGATGGTGATGCCGTTGCCGTTGCTGACGGCGGTCAGCGGCTGTCCGGCAGTGCCTTGCGCGAGGAAAGCCCCGCCGCTGCTTTCGCCGCCGCCGCCTGCCAGCACGGTTTGCGGCAAGCCGAAGTTGCCGCCGGTTTGCAGCGGCGCGGCGATGGGCGCGGCGGCAGTGCGATGCGCGCCGGCGCGGGGGGCTGCCGGTTGAAGGGCGCGCTGGACGGCTTGCAACACTTCGCCGTGCGCCAGCAACAGCAACGCGCCCAGACACAACAGCGTGCCGGTGGTGAATCTCAGACGGGTCGAAAGTTGGTTCAGGATTTTCATGGTTGTCCTCACGATCAGTTCCATTGCGAAAACGTACCGTAGGTTGTCCAACCTGCGGCGCACACGAATGAGAGCGTTCGGTTGCCCCGGACGGCGCGCCGCCGCAGGTGCTCCGCAGGTTGGACAACCTACGGTACGGCGCGCGCCGGCCACGGCTTACCGGCAAGCCGCCGCGCGCGGGTTACGCCGGCAGACCAGCTTGCGCAAGCCCGCCATCACGGCCTGTTGCGCGGCCAGTTGTTTTTGTTGGGTTTCGATTTGGGCTTGTTGTTCTTTGACGGCGTTGAGCAGCACGACGCCGAGGCGGTCGTATTTCACGCCTTCGACCTGGCCGGTTTTGTTGTAGGTGACGAGCAGCGGTTCGATAGCCGCGACATCTTCCGCGCCCAGTCCCAGATCGTGCATGCCGCCGTCTTTCCAATCGAAGGTGAGGGGCTGCAAGCGTTGCACGAGCTTCAGCCCGGCGCGGAACGGCGCGAGGTTGGTTTTGTAGCGCAACGAGGACGAACAAAGAGAAACGATCTGCGAGCCGTTGATGCAATGCGCGGTCGTCCCGCCGCCAAAGACCGTGGGCGAGAGTTGGCCGGGAATGCGCACGGTATCCTGTGACCGGCCCAGCACCATAGTGTTGCTGGTGCTGACGCTCGCGCCCGCGCCCAGCGCCGTAGCATAAGTCAGATTGTTCGCGGCGAGATTCGCACTCGCGCCGAGCAAGGTGTTGTTGCTGCCGGAGGCGTTGAAGCCGCCCGCATCTTTGCCGACGAGGGTGTTGTTGTCGCCGCCCGTCCCCGTGCCGCGTCCGACGTAGGTGTTGCCGTTGTCGGAAACGCCCAACGCGCGGACGCCGCCCAGGTTGTATTGCGTCGCCGCGTTGACGATGTTGCCGGAAACTGTATTGGAAAATGTCTTGTCGCCGCCGATGGTTTGTGCCGTCGTCAAGTCAACAAAGTTCTGCGTCGCGCTGCCTGTGCCGCCGTTGGCAATGGCGACAACGCCGGTCAGATTCGCCGCGCTCAGATTAGTCAATCCCGCACCGCTGCCGCTCAGGCCGCTTGAAAAGGTTTTCGCCCCGCCGATGGTTTGCGCCGTCGTCAAATCCACAAAGTTCTGGGTCGCGCTGCCCGTGCCGCCGTTGGCAAGCGGCACGACGCCGAGCCGCGCATTGCTGAGCGTGCCCGTGGCGATGTTCGCGGCGTTCAGATTCGTGATGCCCGCGCCGTCAAGGTTGGCGGTGAAGGCGCCGGCGACGTTGAGGCTGCCCGGTATTTGCACGGCATCCGCGCCGCGGCCCAAGACGACCGTGTTATTCGCCCCGACGACGGCGCCCGCGCCGAGCGCCGTGGCAAACGTCAGATTAATGGCGCTGACATTGGCCGCCGTGCCGACGATGGTGTTGTTGCTGCCCGTCGTGTTCGTGTTGCCGGCTTGCACGCCGAGCAAGACGTTGTCAGTTCCCGTGGTGTTGTGCAGCCCGGCATTCACGCCAAAAAAGGAGTTGGTCACCCCACTCCCATTGTCGCGCCCGGCCTCGCGCCCGAAAAACGAATTGTTGTTGCCCGTGTCGTTTGCGAGACCGGCACTCAGCCCGAAAAACGAATTGCTCACGCCCGTGGTGGTAAACCGCCCGGCGTTGTAACCGACAAACGAATTGTTGCCGCCCGAGGTGATGGCCGGGCCGGTTTGCAAGCCGACAAGGGTGTTAGTCGCCGCCGGCACGCTCAATACGCGGCTGCCGCCGAGGTTGTATTGCGTGCCCGCGTTGACAACCTGGCCGCTGAGCGTGCCGCCCGCCGTGCCGTTGCCACTGATGTTGAAGTTGCTCGCGGCTTGCTGCACCGTCGTGTTTTGCACGTAGTTGGCGCTGCCTGCCGTCGGCGCGCGATTGTCGGTCAAACGCGCGTCGCCTTCTTTGATAATGTTAGCTGCCGGGGTGCCGCCGACGTTGAGCGCGTTCGTTGCCGTGCCCGCATTCAAAGCCCGCAGCGCGTATGGCGCGCTGTTGAGCGGCTGGCGCGGCGTGAGCGTGGTGTAAGCGGCGTCCGCCGGGCGCTTGACGCAGATTTCCAGCCAGCGCGGATTGCCGTCGAAAGCAGTGGCGGCGCTGAAATTCAACGACACGGTAAAGACGCCGTTCGTGACGGTGACGGACACGTTGCTCAGCGTGTCAATCAACGTGCCGCCGCTCGCCGCACTGTAGAGCTTGAACTCCATCAGGTACGCCGACGTGGCGGGCAGCGTCGCATCGGTCAGCCGGCCTTGATAGGTGAAGGCCGTCGTTTGCGCGAAGGCAGTAACTGAACAGCAACACAACACACTGGCAAACAAGTAACGAACAAAATTCGGCAACATCGCTTCCTCCCCAAAAAGATTGGTTAGATTGGTTATTCAGCCGCCGCCGCGCGCAACAAGCGCGTCAACGCCGGCAGATTTTCTTTATGGATGTAGGCGCACGCGCCTGCCGCGCGGGCCTCTTCGCGCAACTCGGCGCTCTCGAAATCGGTCACGATCACCACGCGCGCCGCCGGATCGAAGGCGCGGATTTGGCGCGTCGCCGTCAGTCCGTCCACCAGCGGCATGCGGATGTCCATCAGCACCCAATCGGGCCGTTGCGCCGCATAGGCCGCGAACGCCTCCGCGCCGTCCGCGCACTCGCCGATCTCGCCGGCCAGCGGACGCAACAGCCGCTTCAACAAGGCGCGCAGCGGGGCATGGTCTTCAACGATTAACAGCTTCATCACGCGGCGGAGTATGGCGAAGCGCGGCGGGCAGCGGTATCGCATGAACTACGGATTTTGGCGTCCGTAGCGGTACGGATTTTTCTAGGTAGTAGTACGGAGGAAGGGCGTTGGGCGCGGAAGAGGATCATGGGATGGTGAATCCAACGTAGGGGCAGACCTGTGTGTCTGCCCCGGTCGGGCCGGACACCTCCGATGCCGTCTGACGCCACCGGGGCAGACACACAGGTCTGCCCCTACGACCAGCGCGGCGGCTTCAGTGCAATTCCGATTTGTGTTCGAGGGCGAATTTGAGCAGCGCGTGCGCGCCGTGCAGGTCGAGCTTCTGGCTGATGTTGGCGCGGTGGGTTTCGATGGTGCGGATGCTGACGCAGAGCGTGTCGGCGATGGCACGTGTGGTCTGGTCTTCGGCAATCAGGCGCAGCACGCGCAATTCCGTCGGCGTCAATTGGCTGAGCGCGGGTTTCTGTTGCACCAGATCAGCCGCGCGCGTGTGGCGGTTCATCAAATAGCCGGAAAGCTGCGGGCTGATAAACGGCTGGCCGGCGCGCACGGCGCGGATGGCCTGGCGCATGTCGGAAATGGCGCTGTCTTTGAGCACGTAGCCTTTCACGCCCAAATCCAGCGCCGCGTTAAACAGGCCTTCGTCCTTGTGCATCGTCAGGAAAATGATGGCGATGGGCGCGGCTTGGGCTTTGAGCGCTTGCGCCACGCCGAAGCCATCGCGTTTGGGCATGTCCAGATCGAGGATGGCGACGTCGGGTTTGAGCGCGGCCAGTTGGGCCAGCGCCTCTTCGCCGTCTTCGGCCTCGGCCACGACCACGAGGTCTTTGTCGCGCTCGATCACCTTGCGCAAGCCTTCGCGGAAGATGGGGTGATCGTCGGCAATGAGAATGCGGGTTTCAGGTTTCATCGGGTTGAATGAATCACGGGTTATGCGTGGTCACGGTCTGGCAAATCAGCGGGCACAGGCGCGTTTTCCGTCCGCAACGCGGCGACGGCGTCCGGCGGCAAGCCGGTCAGTTCGGCAATCCGCTGGTCATCGAATTGCCCTAGCATCTGGCGCGCGATGTCCCGCGCCATTGCTGTCCGGCCTCTGGTTTCGCCTTCCGCCAGCGCCTCCTGCCGCGTCTCCTCCCGCGCGACGCGCACGGCTCTGGTGATGGCGCCTCGTTGATCGTGGATGAACATCATTTTGCGTTCGTAAATCTCCAACTCCTCGCGGCTCAGCCCGGCCAGATTGGCGATCTGAAAGGCGGCTTGAATCTCGGTCACTTCGCCCATCGCCGCCGGGATCACCTGCAAATCCGGCGCGTTCCGCAAAAAGTACAGCCACTTTTCTTTCACGCCCGCCAGTTCGTCCAATCCTTTCTGGAATTTCGGCAGTTCCACGAAGACCAACTGCAAATCACCCTGCGGATACTCGCGCCCCGCCTGGCGTTCCTTCAATACGTAGGCCGACTCATACGCCGGCGTTTCGGGAAACATCACGAAGTCGGTGATCGTCAGCGCCACCACCGGACTCAAATCCCTGTAGGCCTCGCCGCTCACCAACTGCGTCGCGTAAGCCTTGGCCGCGTTGTAGAGCACCCGTTTCTCGAAGCCTTCGACGTTGAGCACCTGCATTTCGATGATCACGTTACGCCCGTCGTGCAAACGCGCGCGCACGTCCACAAAGGTGTCTTTCATCCCCTCGATCTTCGGCGCGAGGTAAGGATCAATGATTTCCAGGTCGGCGATGACCGGCTGTTCGTCGTACAGCAGCGCGTTGAGAAAGCTGATGAGGATCGGCTTGCTGCGGTCGGAGCCGAAGATTTTCTTGAACGCGAAGTCGGTTTTGGGATTGAGGAATTGCATCGGTTTCACCTCCGGTGACAGCTTAGCATAAGCCATCGTCTCAAGCGGGCTTGTCAGCCAGAATGATAACGACTTCGACCGTCGTGCCTTGTCCGGGCGCGGAGTTGATCGTCAGTTTGCCGCCGAGGATGCGCGCGCGCTCGGCGATGCCGCTCAAGCCGAAGCTGGGCCGCGTTTCAACGCCCATTGTGTCCGCGGGCGCGAAGCCGCGGCCGTCGTCCGCGATGCGCACACGCACTTGCCGTTCAGCCCGCTCGATGCTGACACGCGCGGTGGTCGCGGCGGCGTGTTTGATGATGTTGTTGATGCTCTCCTGCACGATGCGATAGAGGTTGATCTCCTGCTCCGGCGTGAAAAGACCGGCGAGCGGGGCGATCTCAGCCGCAATCCGCAAGCCCGCACTGGCCTCGATCTGGCGCAGCATGAATTCGATGGACTTGCTCAAGCCGATACGTTCGAGTTGATTCGGGCGCAGATTGTAGGCGATGGCGCGCACCTCTTCGAGCGCCTGCGAGGTGAGCGTCGAAATGTCGGCCAACTGCGCGCGCGGGTCGGCGTCGGTGTCCGGCTCCGGCTCCAGCCCGAGCAGCGCGTAGTTTTTGATGATGAGCAGGTTCTGGCCCAGGCTGTCGTGCAATTCGGCGGCGATGCGTTTGCGTTCGGCTTCCTGCGATTCAAGCAACTGGCGCGCGAAGGCTTGTTGCGCGGCTTGCGCGCGTTGCGCCGCCCGCACGCGCCGCTCGTAACCGTAGACAACCAGCCCGGCCAGCCCCAGCCCCAGCAGGCTGAAAAACCACCAGGTGCGCCAGAACGGCGGCACGACCGTGATGGGCAAACGCGCGCCCGTTTCGTTCCAGACCCCGTCGCTATTGGCCGCAATCACCTTGAAGGTGTAGCTGCCCGGCGGCAAATGATTGTAATAGGCGATGCGCCGCGTGCCCGCTTCGACCCAGCTTTGATCCAGCCCGGCCAGTTGATACTTGAAGCGCACATGCTCCGACTTGATGAAGCTCAACCCGGTGTAATGCAACTCGAGGTTTTCCTGCCCCGGCGCGATGGTCAGCGGCCGGCGCACGTCCACTTCGGCGCGGTCGAGCAAGCCGTGTTCGATCACGACCGGCGGCGCTTGCGGATTGAACAGCACGCGCTGCGGATCAATCACCGCCGCGCCGCCCTGCGTCGGAAACCAGAGCCGGCCATCGTGCGCGCGCCAGCCGGCGGGTTGCTGGCCGCCGTTGCATTCGGTGTTCAGCAAACCGTCGGCGGGGCCATACGACACCGAAGTGATGAATTGCAGTTGCCCGTCGGCAAAGGCGTTGAGTTGCTGGCGGCTGACGCGGTAAATGCCGCGATTGCAACTCAGCCAGAAATTGCCGCGCGCGTCTTCCAGGATGCGGAAGACGCCATTGTTGAAGAGGCCGTCGCGCGTGGTGATGCGCGTGAAGCGCCCGTCTTTCAGCCGCGTCAGCCCGCCGTCGTAAGTCCCGACCCACAGCACGCCGTCCGCGTCTTCGTGCAGCGTGCGCAAACGATTGCTCGCCAGCCCGTCGGCTTCGGTGAAAGAAACGAAGCGGCCTGCTTCCCAACGTGACAGGCCGCCGTAAGTGGCGAACCAGAGGCGGCCCACGCGGTCTTCAAAAATTTCCTTCACGTCGTCGCCGGCCAGCCCGTCGCGCGTCGTGTAGCGCGTCAGCGCGCCATCGGCGTATTTGAGCACGCCCTGCTGGGTGCCGAACCAGAGCGCGCCCGCGTGGTCTTGCTGAATGGCATAGATTTTTTTGTCGCCGCAGCCGAACTCGTCCGTCACATCCGTCCAGCGCCCGGCCTGCCACCAGCGCAACCGGTTGATACCGCCGACCCACAAACGTCCGGCGCGATCTTCGCAGAGCGCGCTTACGCCGCTTGCCGTGGAGCCGCGCGGCAGCGGCTCCACGCTCCACTTGCCGTCCTTGAATTTGCTCAAGCCGCCCGCGCCCAGCCAGAGCGTACCCGCGCGGTCTTCGTAAATCGGATAGACGTTGTCCTCGGCCAGCCCCTGTTGCCGTCCGTAAACCGTCACCACCTGCGGCCGCAAGCGATAAAGCCCGTGCAGCTCAGTGCCCAGCCAGAGGTTGCCCTCGCGGTCTTCGCTAATCACCGTGATGGGCACACCGGCGAAGCTTTGCGCGACGCTGAACTGGCCCGCGCTGAAGCGATAAAGTTCGCTATTGAAAGTGCCCAGCCAGAGATTGCCGGCGCGGTCTTCGTGAAAGGCGCGCACCGGATTGGGCGGCGCGCCGTCGCGCGCGCCATAAGTCGTCAGCCGCCCCGCTTGCCAACGTTGCAACCCCGCGTGCAGCGTCCCGCTCCAGAGGCTGCCGTCGCGGCTTTCATAGCGCACGTTGAACGCCTCGCCCGCCGTGCCGTCGCGCAGCGGCCAGGTCGTCAACCGCCCTTGTTCATAACGCTGCAAGCCCGCCGCGCCGCGCGCCCACAACGCGCCGGAGCGGCCCAGATAGCTGAACCCGTCGAAGCCGGCGAGTGTGGCCGCCGGGCTGAGCGCAATGAAGCGCCCAGCGCGCCAGTGGCCCAGGCCTTTATCCGTGGCGAGCAGCAACCCCTGTTCGTGATCGTCATACAAGCCGCGCAGGAAATTGTCCGGCAAGCCGTCGCGCGTGGTGAAGCTGGTAAAAGCGCCCTGGCGATAACGCGCCAAGCCGCCATCTTCGCTGGCGGCCCAGAGGTCGCCCGCCGCGTCCTCCAACAGCCGGTTGAAACGATTGCTGGCGAGACCCGGCGTGGCGCCTTTGGCAAAAACGGTGAATTGCGCGCCGTCAAAGCGCACCAGCCCATCCAGCGTGGTGAACCAGAGATAACCGTCGCGTGTTTGCAGGATGGCATAGACCGAGTTTTGCGGCAGCCCCTGTTCCGTCGTCCAGACATCGAAACGGTATTGCGCCTCGACCGCGACGCCGAACAGCGCCAACCAAACCACCGCCCACCAGCTTGTGCGTAAACGAACCTTCATTGGCGCATCATCGCATGCGGCGTCCGATTCCGGTATGGCTGCGTGCCCGTGCTGGCAGCGCCCAAGCGCGCGCAGTACCGCCCAGCAGCGCCATCGTCCGCCGCCGTGCACGCCACGCGTGTGTTGTCGCCTGGCGTACCACAGAGGATTTGTGCTGGAAAGCAGAAGGCGCGCCGCTTGAATTCAAACACATGCGCGACCGCGCCATGCCAGCGCTTTTCGTTCTAACAATTCGCTTGCTTTCGCCCGGTGAGTTATGGTTTATATGCCCCTGCAATTCGGACGTACAGACATTCATTGGTGCCCATTCCCAGATCAACAAACAACTCCAGCTTCCCCGTAGAGCCGAGCCATCATCCCCTGACGGATTTTTTTAATTGCGCGCATAAGGCGCCAACCACGTTATGGATTTTCTGCCTTTTGCCCTGCCGGACATCGGCGAGGAAGAAATCACTGAAGTCGTCGAAGCCTTGCGCTCCGGCTGGTTGACGACCGGGCCGAAGACCGCGCGCTTTGAAGCAGACTTTGCTGAATTCATCGGCTCAAACGGCGTTGAGGCAGTGCAGGCGCTGGCCGTCAATTCAGCCACGGCGGGCTTGCATCTGGCGCTCGAAGCCGTCGGCGTTGGCGCGGGCGATGAAGTCATCACGACGACTTACACCTTCACGGCAACCGCCGAAGTCATCCGTTACCTCGGCGCGCATCCGGTGCTGGTGGATATTGATCCGCTGACCTTCAATCTTGATCCCGCTCAAATCGAACGCGCGATCACGCCGCGCACCAAGGCGATCATTCCGGTGCATTTCGGCGGACTGGCCTGCGAGATGGACGCCATCATCGAGATTGCGCGCAAACACAAGTTGCGCGTGATCGAAGACGCCGCGCACGCCCTGCCGACGCGCTATCGCGGCAAACTGGTGGGCGCGCTGGCGAGCGATGCGACGGTCTATAGCTTTTACGCCACCAAAACGATCACGACGGGCGAAGGCGGAATGATCGTCACGCGCGATGCCGAACTGGCGCGCCGTTGCCGCACGATGCGCTTGCACGGCATCAGCCGCGATGTGTTCGACCGCTACACCTCGACCAAACCGAGCTGGCATTACGAAGTCGTCGCGCCGGGCTTCAAATACAACATGTCCGATCTGGCGGCGGCGCTCGGCATCCAGCAATTGAAAAAAGCCTGGCGCTTTCAGCAACAGCGGCAAACGCTGGCCGAACGCTACGATGCGGCGTTTGACGCGTTGCCAGTGATCTTGCCGCCCCGCGCAGAGGCGGGCGATTTGCATGCGTGGCATCTTTACGTGATTCGCCTGCGCGATGCCGCACCCATCAAACGTGATGAGTTCATGCAACGGATGGCCGAACGCGGCATTGGTTGCAGCGTCCATTTTATTCCGCTGCACCAGCAGCCGTACTGGCGCGACACTTATCATTTGAAGCCCGAAGCTTTTCCGGCGGCGCAAGCGGCGTATGAACGCGCCGTGAGTTTGCCGCTTTATACGCGTATGACTGAAGCCGATCAGCAGCGTGTGATCGAGGCCGTCACCGAATTGTTGCGGGCTGAGGCACCCCAGGCCGCGCGTCTCACCGGCAATGCGATGGCGGCGAAGTTTTCCTGGTGAAAGAACAATTCTTTTTCCAACTGCGTTGCCGGGCAACGCAAGCGCTGAACGCTGATCTCTAAGGCGGCGCGAGAACGCCAACGATCACGCGTTCGTTCCTTCGGGAGGTGCCCCCGAATGGATGGCCGGAGAAAGCCCCGCGAGACGGCTTTCATCCTCCTCCTTCACAGACCGTCCAACTCCATCATCTCATTGCCGCACCCCGACCAACGCGGCCACGGCTGTCACGCAACTTGCAAGCTGAGTTGCGGCAGACTGAATTACAAAACCAGGCGCGTACAATTTCAATGGTTACTACCGGAGCCGAAACGAATATCCGTCTCGTTGCGCACGCTGCTTTCCCACAACAGGCGGCGGCGCAGCGCGTCATCAAACGCGCGCTCGATCTGGTGGTAACGCTGCCCGCGCTGTTATTTCTGTCCCCGTTGTTTTTGTTGATCGCAGTTTGGATCAAGCTCGATGCGCGCGGCCCGGTCTTCTTTCGGCAGGTGCGCGTGGGCCGGAATGGATTGAATTTCCGCATCTTCAAATTCCGCACAATGGTGACGGATGCCGAACAGCGCGGCGCGCAATTGACCGTCGGCGCCGATCAACGCATCACGCGCAGCGGCCATTTTTTGCGGCGCTACAAATTCGACGAATTGCCGCAATTCATCAACGTGCTGTTGGGTGAAATGACGCTCGTCGGGCCGCGTCCCGAAGTGCCGCGTTATGTCGCGCATTACGCCGAGCACGAACGCGCGATCCTGGCGTTGACGCCCGGCATCACCAGTCCCGCTTCGCTTGAGTTCCGCTCAGAAAGCGAATTGCTGGCGCAACAGTCCGACCCTGAGCAGTTTTATCTGGCCGAAGTCATGCCCGCCAAAATTCGCACCGATCTGGCCTATGCCCGGCAAGCGAATTGGCGAAGTGATCTCGGCGTGCTGGCACAAACCGTGTTGCGCATTTTGCGCTGATTTTTTGACCTGATCTTTATGAATTTATGTTTTCTTCCACGTTGATCTACGCGCGAGCGCTGACTGGCCCACTTATCGCGCGGGTGTGTGACAGAGTGGAATCACTCCGTTGTAGCTTGCATTCCTACGCTCTCTTGCACCTCACCTGCCGACAGCGTTGCTGCCGCACGCAACCGTATGCATTGGAATTGTAATGAGTCAAAGTAAACAAATCCTCCAACTTCGTCCCGCCGCCCTGGCTATCCAACAGTCACGCACTGAGAGTGCGCCTTCGCTTTGGCAACGGCTGGCGAATGCGCTGGTCGCGCGCGTGCCGAAGCGCTGGGTCTCGAATTACATACTGAGCCGGCAGGTGCAAATGACGATTGACGGCGCCGTCACCGCCGGGTCATTCGTGTTGGCGCACGTGCTGCGCTTCGATGGCTGGCCGCCCGCCGAAGACTCGCACCGGCTCTTGTTCATGCTGCCGTATGTGATCGCCGCGCGCATTTTCGTCAACTTCTACATTGGGATTTACCGGCGCATCTGGCGTTACGTCAGCATCAACGACGCCTCGCAATTGGCGAATGCCGTGGGCGTGGTCTCAGCGATTCTGTTGGCGCTGCGTTTCATGTTCGAAGACGTCAATGCGCTTTTCACGGTGCCCATTGGCACCATCGTGATTGATTCGGTACTGGCGACGGGCGGCATGCTGGGCGTGCGTTTATTCTGGCGCGTGGCCTGCGAAAACGCGTCGCGCGCCACGACGCGGCGCGCGACGCTGCATCAGCGCGCCTTGCTGGTAGGCGCGGGCGATGCCGGCGTGATGGCCGCGCGCGAAATCTCGCGCCGCCCCGATCTGGGTTTGCGCGTCTGCGGCTTCGTGGATGACGACGCCGCCAAAAGCAACACGATCATTCAAGGCGTCAAAGTCCTCGGCAAAACCGAAGACCTGCCGCGTTTGGCCGATGTGATGCAGGTTGATCAGGTCATCATCACCATCGCCAACACCAACCGCAAAACCATCCGCCGCGTGCTGGAACTTTGCGAAGGGGTGCATGTGCCGGTGCGCATCATCCCCGGCCTGTACGAAATCATCGGCAATCACGTCACCATCAGCAACGTGCGCCCGGTCGAAATCGAAGACCTTTTGGGACGTGATGCCATTGACGTGGAAGCCTGGCTGGAAGCCAGCCAGAGCAGTTATAGCGGACGGCGCATTTTGGTGACGGGCGCGGGCGGCTCCATCGGCCGCGAACTGTGCCGCCAGTTGAGCATGCTGAAACCGGCTTCGATCATCCTGCTCGACAAAGACGAGAATTCGGTCTTTGAAGCCGAGCGCGAATTGCGCGCGGCGCTGGAACTCAACGCCAACCACACTACCGAGGTCGTCCCGGTCATCTGCGACTTGCGCAGCGCGCATCGTTTGCACAACGTCTTTGGCAAACACCTGCCGCAAGTCGTCTTTCACGCCGCCGCGCATAAACACGTGCCGCTGATGGAGCACAACGCCGCCGAAGCCGTTTACAACAACATCACCGGCGCGCAACGCTTGTTGGAGGTTTGCGCGGATTTCAACGTGCAACGCTGCGTGCTGGTGTCATCGGACAAAGCCGTCAACCCAACCAACATCATGGGCGCGACCAAACGCGTGGCCGAGTTGCTCTTTCAAAAACAGGCGCTCTGGCTCAACGGCGGGCGTCATTATTCCTGCGTGCGCTTTGGCAATGTGCTCGGTTCGCGCGGCAGCGTCGTGCCCATCTTTCGCGAGCAGCTCAAAACCGGCGGCCCCTTGACGCTTACGCATCCTGAAGTCGAACGCTACTTCATGACGATTCCCGAAGCCGCGCAACTGATCGTGCAAGCGGGCACGCTGGGCAAATGCGGAGAAATTTTCGTGCTGGATATGGGCGAGCCGGTCAAGATGCTAGACTTGGCGCAGGATATGATTCGCCTCTCGGGCCTGACGCTCGGCGAAGACGTGGACATCGAATTCACCGGCTTGCGGCCCGGCGAAAAACTGAAAGAAGAGTTGCTGATCGCCGAAGAAGGCACGCAAGCGACCTTGCACGAAAAGATTTTCGTCGCGCCGCCCTTGCAGTATGATTTCGCGCGCCTTGACGAATGGGTCAGGCGCTTGGTGCTGGCGGCAGAGTTGGGTGACGAAGAAGAGATTTATCAGGTCTTCACCGCGATGGGCATCGGCTTCCGTTCGCAACACTGGAAGCCGGCTGCGCAGAACGCCGAACCGAAATATGCGCTCGCTGCAAGCCACTGACATCTAGTCGGTAATCGGTGGCCAGCAGCCGAACACGCGCGCAAAATGCTTTGCGACGCACAACCGACGAAGGTGGCCAACCGATGACGAAACTATTCAATTTACTTCGCACGCCGCGCACATTCGTTTGTGCTTCGGTCTTACTCCTGCTCACTTTTCTGTTGTGCCAGCCGGCGCCTGGTTCATTAGCCGGGCTGGCCTTTCTTTTTGCCTCACCCGCATTGGCACAAGTGCAGATCAGCACTTCAACACCGGGCGTCATCCGCGTCGTCAACGGTTCGCTTCAAAAACTGCCACCGCGTAACATCGGCATCTTCTTCAACAAAATGCGCGCGGGCAAAGCCGTCACCGTCGCCTACCTCGGCGGCTCGCTGACGGCGGCGGATGCCAACAAAATCAGTTACCGCAGCCAGGTCACGAACTGGCTGCGGCAAAATTTCAAGGACGCGCAGATCAACGAACTGAACGCGGGCGTCGCGGGCACAGGCATTTCCTACGGCGTGATGCGCGTGCGGCGCGATGTCATCGCGTACAAACCCGACCTCGTCTTCATTGAGTTCGCCGTGCCCGAAAGCAACGATGCGCCCGAAGCGGAAGAAGCTGTCAAAAAAGCCTTGGAAGGCATGCTGCGCCAGATGTTGATCGTGCCGTCGCCGCCGCAGATCGTGCTGTTGCACACGACCAATCCCAAACGCGCCGCCCGTAGCGAATGGCTCGACGCCATCGCCGCGCATTACCAAGTGCCCACGCTCAACCTGCAAACCGAAATCTGGAAACAAATCGAAGCTGGCACGCTCAAAGCCAACGTTCTCTGGCCGAACCCAACGGCGAAAGACGCCGCCTTCACCAGCGATGAAGGCCATAAGACATACGCCAGCCTCATCACTGCTTACCTGGAAGAGCAAGCCAAACTCGCGCCCTCGCCGTTGTTGAAAGTGCTGCCCAATCCGCTGGTCAGCGACGAGATGAATTACGGCGAACTCAAAGCCATCGCCGAATTCAAACACGACCCCGCTTGGCGCGGCGAAGCCAACAACGACCGCGCGCTGCCTTCGCTGCTGCTCAGCGCCGACAAAGCCAACGCGCAAGTGGACATTTACTTTGAAGGCTCCGTCGTGGGCCTCAGCTACCGCACCGGCCCGGATGGCGGCACGTTCGAGTGCCTGCTTGACGGCAAGCCCGCGCCCGCGCCGCTCAACCGGATTGACGCATACGACACGAGCGCGCACATCCAAACGCGCCTCATCCCCGGCGGTCTGGGAATGAACGAGCACAAGCTGACGATTCGTGTGCTGGGCGAGAAGAACGCGAAGAGTTCCGGCAATGCGGTGCGGCTCGGTTCGTTGCTGGTCGGCGGGCAGCGGCCAGAGCGTTTGTAGCGTAAACGGAATGAGCCAGCAGTCACCTGCTTTCACCGATGACTACTGGCTCAAGATCAGTAATCAATTCTTGGCGTCCCTTAAAACCGCTTCGATCCGCCGCGAAAGCTCAGCCTCTGACAAGCGCGTCGGCATATACAGCCGCACGATTCCCTTGCGATCAATCAACACAAACGTGGGCGTCGCCGAGACACCGTATTGCACCATCATCTCAGTCTCGATGGGAATCGGTACGCCTTCCAACCCGGCATAGGATTCGGCCCAGACTTTGGCGATGTGCGCTTTCTCTTCGGCTGGGGTGGCGGTCTTGTCCTGCGCGCCTGTGCCATAGAAACGCGTTGGCGCGAGCAACACCAAACCCTGCGGCTTGTATTTTTGATAGACGCGGCTCAACGCGGCGGCCTGTGCGCGACAATCGCCGCACCAATGCGCCCAAAGAAACAGCAACACCGGTTTGCCTTTCAGGCTGGCCAGGCTCGGCGGTTGCGGCCCGGCGTATTCGGCCAACGCCAACTCGGGCGCGGGCTGCCCTTCCAGCCACAGTTGATTGATGTTTTTGCGAATGCGGGAGCGCAACCCGACGTTCTTGGCGGCGGCAAATTCCTTCTCCCAAAACTCCTTCGCCGCCTTGCGCCCTTTGCGCACAGCCAGGACGCGGCCTTCGACTTCGATGGCCGCGCCGTAAGGGCCAAGCAGTTCGGCCTTCTCTTCCTTGATCTCGCGGCGCAACTCAGCGACGTATTGCGCGGCCACGTCGTATTGCCGCAACAACTCCGCGCCGCGCGCCAGCCAGCCGATGGCATCCAGGTATTCGGCATCCACGCCGGTTTTCAGTTTGTAGTCTTCAGCCGCCGCCGCGCCGCTGTAGAGGTCGCCCGCCGACAGCTTCAAGCGGACAGTGCGTGACAAGGCGCCGGTTTGCGCTTGCGCCGTGGCGGCCAACAAAATGAAAACCAACACAGGCAGTATGTTTCTTTTCATTTGATTCCTTTGTCAGAGTTTTGAGTGAAGCGACAGGCCCGGATTCTAGTCCAGCCAGCGCGCGAAGAGTAGCCGCGCGAAGTCGCCGTCAAATCTAGGCTTTCTTGACTTCGCCAGAGGCCAACCCTATGATGCGGCCCTTGAAATTCCCGTGCACAAAGCGACTCACGCAGGACGTGAAGAATTCCGGAGCGGAAGCAACAACGCACCACTCGACCGCATCAATTGCGCCTGCAAAAGCGGGGCTGGCGGAATAACAGATGGTAACAGCACGGGAACCAGCCTCAAGCGGTTAGCAGGAGTTACATCAATATGGTTGGCGGATATATCGGCGAAGCGTGCCAGCAGGTGCTCAACAGCATCGTGCGCTTAATAGCACGGCTCAATCCGAATCCCAACTTGCTCTCGCTGATCGGGTTGGGTATCAATGTTTGGGCCGCAATCCACTATGCCTTCGGCCAGTTTTGGCAGGCGGGGCTGGTGATGATCCTGGCCAATTTCTTTGACATGCTCGATGGGCGTGTGGCGCGGCTGACGGGCCGCACCACCAAATTCGGCGCGTTCCTGGATTCCAGTCTGGATCGCGTCTCGGATATGGGCGTCTTTCTGGGCATCATGTATTACTACACGAAGCTCGGCACGCCGCAGAGCGCGCTTTATGTGCTGCTGACAGGCGTGGCGCTGATCGGTTCGGTGATGGTGAGTTACACCAGCGCGCGCGCCGAATCGCTGATCCCGAAATGCGACGTGGGATTTTTGCGGCGCCCCGAACGGGTGGTCTTGCTCATTCTGGGTTCGCTGCTGGCGAAGCTGGAACCGACGATCTGGCTGATGGCCGTCTTGTCGTTCTGGACGTTTTGCCATCGGCTCTATCACACCTGGGTTGAGTTGCGCGACGTTGATGCGCCGCCCAAACAACTCACGCAACCCCTGACCGCTGAGAAACAGGAGAAGAAAGAAGGTCAGCGGTTACAACTCGGACACGATCCGATTTAAGGCCCCCGACTTATTGCCTGTCGCGTGTTCAAATTCCCCCAGAAGTTGCTGGCGCTTGCTTGAATTGATAAGACACTCAATATATGCACGAACAATCTCGCTCTGCTCTTTCATTATCCGCTCACGCTCTTAAAAACAATTCCACGCACTGTCCTTGCTGCGGTAAGCCGCACGATTTGGCCGCGCCCGAATGCTTAAGCTGTGGCGCGCGCCCGGTCGGCCCGCCGCTGGCGAAACCCGACATCATTTTGCCCAAACTCGGCCCGGCCATGCTGGCTGTGGGCTTGGTCTGTCTGATTGTCGTTGGCTTCGTGGCCGTCTGGCTCTTTGCCAACAATATGAAAGTGGGCCGCGTGCTGTTGGTCACGTTGTTGGGCGACGGTTACAAGCTCACCAAAGAACTGTTGGACGCCGATAACCACTTGCCGAACTACCGCATCTTTGCGTGGGATATGGCGCGGCTGGCTTTCTTCACCTCCACCGCTTTTATCCCGCTCGCGTTGCTGGGAATCCGTTCGGCTTGGCGCGCCATGCGGCTGGCCAAAGCGAAGCCGTTGGAGTTTGGCGGGTGGCGCACGGCGCGCATGTCGCTAGTGTTGTCGGTGCTGCTGTTTGTGGCGTTTAGCGCGGCTGGGCTGCGGGGCATTCCCGGCGTCATTGAACGCAGCCGCATGCGCCACGAAGCGGCCACGAACGTGATGCTGCTCGAACATGCGCAAGCGCTGAAACAGTACTACTACGAGTTCGGAACCTATCCGACCGAAACCGCTGACCTGGCACGACTAGGCTTGAGCAACGTGCCGCAAGCCGATTATTGGGAACAGCCATTCAAGTATGCGCCCTTCGGCACGGTGGCATCGGCACGCGGGGTGTCCGCGTTCAGCAGTTTCACGCTGACCTCGGCGGGCCCCGATGGCGAATTCGGCACGAGCGACGACATCCTGATGATTGATGGCATGGTGGTTGATAAGCCGTCTGAGTCCGAATTGCCCGCGAGCTTGCTCACCCCCGAAAAGAAACCGCGCCGTTAACTGCGCCAGCTAT
Source organism: Acidobacteriota bacterium (assembly GCA_043740245.1). Taxonomy (GTDB): domain Bacteria; phylum Acidobacteriota; class Blastocatellia; order RBC074; family RBC074; genus JACPYM01. Next base: position 28,990 of record JAYUCP010000307.1, read on the forward strand.
CTGTTGGAAGTTTAGGCAGAAGTTATGGCCTCAGACGCCGCACAACCGGCAGGGCGCGTCTGAGGCCATTCGTCTCTACCGGGACTTACGCAAAAAGCCTGCGAGTGTGGTGCGGGTTCTTTACCCATGTGCGCCAGGTTAAGCCGTAAGTTCTTTATTATCAGTAGGTGATTGTCTGTGATTGACCATGCTTGCTTCTTT
>JAYUCP010000308.1:0-29125 GCA_043740245.1 Acidobacteriota bacterium
GAAACCGGCAGCCGCATGGACGACGTGATCTTCGAAGAGTTCAAAGGCACAGGCAACATGGAAATCCATCTCGACCGCAAGCTTTCCGACAAGCGCGTCTTCCCGGCGATTGACCTGCAAAAATCCGGCACGCGCAAGGAAGAGTTGCTCATCGCCAAGAAAGACCTCGACCGCATCTGGGTCTTGCGCCGCGTGCTCAACCCGCTCTCGCCGGTCGAACAGATGGAACTCGTGCTGGATCGTTTGGACAAGACCAAGAACAATAGCGAGTTCCTCTCTTCGATGAATGGCTGAGACGAACAGATGACCTGGCGAATTGTATAACCGCCCCTTTGGCGTCTGCCTATCAAGCAAACCGCGCTCGAAACAATCGGGCGCGGTTTGCTTTTTTTGGAGTGCGGCGGCTTGACGCAGCTTTGGTGTTCGCGCCCGGCACGCTGGCTGCCCGCTGAAGCTTGCGGCAGCGAACGCAAAGCGGTGTCGAGCCACCGCACTCCACAAACCGTCGCAGCTTCAGATTGAGCCTGTGAGATGCCGCTGCTAGACTCCGCCCGCCAAAGCCCTGGGTACGCATCGCTTCCAGCGTGCGGACTCACGGTCAAGCACCTTACCCGGAATGGACGAATCGCCCAGCCTGCACGCTGGAAGCGATGCGTACCCAGGGTTCCCAAGGAGACCCCGCAAATGGCAATCGCCCCCGGCTCGCGTTTCGACCGTTACGAAGTCCTCGCCCCCATCGGCGCTGGCGGCATGGGCGAAGTCTATCTCGCGCAAGACGCGCGCCTGGGCCGCAAGGTGGCGCTCAAACTGTTGCCCGCCGCCTTCACCCAAGACGCTGCGCGGGTGCGCCGCTTCGAGCAGGAAGCGCGCGCGGCCTCGGCGCTCAATCATCCGAACATCATCACCATTCACGAGATCGGCGAGGCTTCGCTAGAAAATGGCGGCGTGCATTTCATCGCCACCGAATTTATCGAAGGCGAAACCTTGCGCCAGCGTCTGCGCGGTCAACCGTTGCCCGCCGCCGCCACGCTGAACATTGCCACGCAAATCGCCGCCGCCCTGGCCGCCGCGCACGCCGCGGGCATCATCCACCGCGACATCAAACCCGAAAACGTGATGGTGCGCACCGACGGCTACGTCAAGGTGCTCGATTTCGGCCTCGCCAAACTCACTGAAGTGCGGAAGGCGGAAGGCGGAACGCGGAATGAAGAGGCCGACACGTTACTGCAAATCCCAAAGGACAATCCGCAATCCGCAATCCGCAATCCGCAATTGACTGATCCGGACGCGGTCATGGGCACGCCGCAATACATGTCGCCCGAACAGGCGCGCGGCGAGGAACTGGACGCGCGCAGCGACATCTTCAGTCTGGGCATCGTGCTTTACGAAATGCTCGCCGGGCGCGCGCCCTTTGAAGGCGTGAACGCGCTGGATGTGATCAGCGCGATCTTGCGCACCGAACCAGCACCGTTGCGTCAACACGCGCCGGAATTGAACCACGAGTTGGAGCGCATCGTTGGCAAAGCGTTGCGCAAAGACCGTGAGGAACGCTATCAGCACGTCAAGGATTTGCTGATTGACCTGAACGACCTGCGGCGCGAATTGGAGTTTGAAGAAAAGCTGAAGTCCAAGACGGCGCGTGAAATGCCGCGCGCCGAAGCGACGGCCAACCTTCCGCCCGCGCCAGTGACTGAGCCGGTGCAGCCCGTAGCCAACACGACTTCCGTTCAATTTCAAATCCCGCGTCGCGCGCTCCGCATCGGTCTGGCGGTCGTGGTGTTGGCGGTGCTCGCGGGATCGCTCTTTTACTTCCTGCGCCCCAAGCCTGCGTTGACCGATAAAGACACGATCCTGCTGGCGGATTTCACCAACACGACGGGCGATGCGGTGTTCGACGGCACGCTGCGGCAAGGGCTGGCTGTGCAGTTGCAACAATCACCGTTCCTGAGCCTCTTTCCCGACGAACGCATTCGCGCGACGTTGCGCTTGATGAACAAAGCGCCCGACGAACGGGTGACGCGCGCGGTCGGGCGCGAGATCGCCTTGCGACAAGGCGTGAAAGCCGTGCTGGCCGGGACAATTGTCAATCTCGGTCGCAACTACTCGCTGACGCTCGAAGCCCTCAACAGCCAATCGGGCGAAACGCTTGCGCTGGTGCAAACCGAAGCCGAGGGGGTAGAGCAAGTGCTGAAGGCGCTCTCGCAGGCGGCAACGCAGATGCGCGAAAAGCTGGGCGAATCGCTCGCTTCGATTCGGAAGTTTGATGCGCCGCTGGAAGTCACAACTTCATCGCTGGAGGCGCTCAAGGTGTATTCAATCGGGGCTGACCGATATTGGAGAGACAGCAACGCGCTTGAGGCGATCCCATTCTTTAAGCGTGCAGTGGAGCTTGATCCTGATTTCGCCATGGCCTACACCGCGCTGGCGGTGATGTATCTCAATACCAGTCAGGAGGGGCTGGCGGCTGAATACTCAGAAAAGGGGTATGCGCTGAAGGAACGGGTGAGCGAGTACGAGCGGCTCCGCATTCTTTACTACTATCACCTCCTTGCTATCGGTGACGTGTACAAGACAATTGAAGTGCTGGAGCTTACCCGGCGCACCTATCCACGCGATGCGCTGACAATCGGCGGGCTATCTTACAGACATCATGAGATTGGGCAATTCGAGAAAGACGCCGAGGAAGCCCGCGAAGGGATGAGACTCGGCCCAAATTATGCGGTCATGTACGAGCGGTTGGGAGAAGCGCTGCTATGCCTCAATCGTTTCGCGGAAGCCAAAGAGAATTTTGAGCAAGAGTTGCGGCAGAACATTGGTGGCGCAGACCCTCATCACTACTTATTCAAGATTGCCTTCGTCAATGCTGATGCGGCGGCGCTGCAGCAACAGCTTGATTGGGCGAGCGGGCAACCGGATGACTACGATATGCTTGATTTGCAAGCGGAAGTGGCAGCTTTCGCCGGGCAATGGAAAAAGGCGCAAGAGTTCTCGCGCCGCATGATTAACTCCACGCGCAGTGACCTCCAGGCAATTGCTGCCGCGTATGCAGGCGCTCAGGCGTTGCGCGCCGCAGCGCTCAATCAAACCACAGAAGCCAAAACCTTGGTCACGCAATCGCTCGTGGTCGAACGCAATCAGTGGAAGCTGTCAAATGCGGCCCTCGCGTTGGCCTTAAGCGGTTACTCCGCGCAAGCGCAGCCGCTCGTGGACGAACTCGTCAAACGCTATCCCCAAGACACACTCATCAACGGCCTCTGGCTGCCGACGATCAACGCCGCGCTCGAACTGCAACGCGGCAATGCACAAGCCGCGATCACGCTGCTGGAAGCCGCCAAACGCTACGAACCGGCAGCAGAATTCTGGCCGCAATATGTGCGTGGATTGGCGTACTTGAAACTCAACCAAGCGCCTGCCGCCGCTGCCGAGTTTCAGAAGATTCTCGATCATCGCGGCGAAGCGTCACTGTCGGTGCTGTGGCCACTCGCGCATCTCGGACTGTCCCGCGCCGCAATGTTGCAAGGCGACACAGCGAAAGCGCGCAAGTCGTATCAGGATTTCTTGGCGTTGTGGAAAGACGCCGACGCCGATTTGCCGGTGCTGATCGAAGCGAAGAAGGAGTACGAGAAGCTGAAATAAGGTAGCGCAAACGAGCCATGGTTGTGTGGCCGGTACCACCTTGCCGGACGAATTTCCGAGGTTAAGTGGGAAGAGGCACGCACAGCCGACGTAGGCTTACGCCGCTTTTGCCGCGCCGTGTTCGCTGGGATGAAGTTTGAGGTATTCGAGAATCTCGGTGTTCATCTTCTCCAGCTCAGCAAGGTAACTATTCGAGTAAAGGCGATATTCTTCCGGCGAAGCGGCCTGGGCGCGGATATTGGCGATGATCCGGTAAAAAAAGGCGATACGCGCTTGTGTGCCCTGTAATTCAAGCTCATTGGTAATCATTTTATTTCCTCCTGAATGATTTCAACGATGCCTCGTTGGTTTAGATCACGTTTGATTTGCCAATGCGCGATGAACTCATCTACTGTCTCCCCGATGACGAAACCCGGTCGAATCGCGAAGAGGCTGGCACCCAAAATTTCCTGCGCGCGCAGATGATTGAAGAGCGGCAAAGTGTCCGGGTCATAATCCTGCTCGGTCAAATCATCTTGCAGCACGAGGATAAGGTCAACGTCGTTCGGTGTCGGCTTGGCGGTGACGTAACTGCCAAAAATGACAAAGCGCAACAGCTTGCCGGTCGCCAGCGCCAGCTTGTAAATCCGCAGCAGCCGGGTTGTCACCAATTGACGTTGCGGCGTAAGGTGTGCGAAGCGCGCCAGTACCTCATCAAGCCTAGCCAGATGAACGCCTGCGGGCAAATCGCCGAGTTGGTTGAATTCAGGCAATGGCATGGTGATTGTCGGTTGTTTGAATCAGCCGGGGAATAATATCTTGTGCGACGAAAGACTGTCTACGATTTTTACCGGTAAATCATTGACCGCTGGGAGGCCAATTGGAAAACCCGCAAACGAACCAGAAAGAAAAAATAACGCGAACACGTTGTACCAACAAATGCCCCGGCAAACCGGAGCCGGGCGAGACGACGCAGACCTTTGTGCGCCGAGGCTCGCCCGTGAAGGTGACGATTCGGATGATTCCCGCCGCCGTCTGCCCGCTCTGTCACGAAAGCTATCTGAGCCGCGAAACTGCTGAACAGATTGATCACTTGCTCGAACCTTTTCACGGCAAACACAGCTTTATTCCAACATTGCCGCCGGCTGAGGTCGCGATGGATTTCACGCTGGCGGCTCCGATGCTGAAAGCCGCTTGAGGCGGCAGTATGGACTATACTTCATTCGGAGGCGGCTATGAGAAAGACAGCGATTGACATTCCTGAAGACCGAATCGCGGAGTTGTGTCGTCAATATCAAGTGCGCGAACTGGCGCTGTTCGGCTCGGTGTTGCGCGACGACTTTGGGCCGGAAAGCGACATAGACTTTTTGGTCGAGTTCGAGCCAGCGGCGCAGGTCGGCTTTCTGACGCTGGGCAGGCTGCAAGCGGAGCTTGCGGAATTATTTCAGCGCGCCGTTGATTTAGTGCCCAAGCGCGGGTTGAAACCCGTCATTCGTCAATCTGTGTTGGAGAGCGCGGAAGTAGTTTATGCGGCCTGAAGAGCTTTATCTTACCGCCATCGTCGAAGCGGCGGACGCCGTTGCCTCATTCCCTGGGGCTGACGCTTTGCTCACTTCACTTGCTGCAAGGTCAGCGCAATGTTCCGCACCTCGTCGCCCTCGATCGTGATCTCTTGCGAAGCAGTGACAAAGCCGGGCGCTACGGCGGTGATGCGATAAGTCGCCTTGTCCGCCCGCAACCGAAAAGCAAACTCGCCGCCGTCGCGCGCGACCGTTTCCTCTTTGAACTTCTTCCCGCCGTTAATTCGTTCAATCGTCACCAGCGCGTTCGGCAAGGTGAAGCCCACGCCATAGAGCACCGCACCGCGTATGACGGCGTAAGGATCGCCCTCTTTCGCCATCTCGATCACGCTGCGCAACTTGATCGTCTCGCCTGACAACACCTCCAGCTTGCGCGTAGAAAAACCTTTGAAACCCGGTTTGGAAAAACTGAAGACATAGTCGCCGGTGGCGAGGCCGGTGATTTCAAAATCGCCCTTGGCATCGGTCTGCACTTCGCGTGCGTTCTCTTCAGCTTCTTGCCGGGCGCGCGCGGCTTTAACGCCAATGCTGGACGTCTTGACCACGCGCACCACCACGCCGTCGTGCGTTTTGCTGTCCTGCAATTTCACACGTCCTTTGACGATGCCGCTGGTAGTTGCGCTGGTTTGTGCTTTGCCTGAAATCGCGCTACAACCAAACAGAACCAGCAAGGCGGTGGTGACGTATCTGCCAGCGTATTTGCCAGCAGATCGAAAAGCTGGACTCATAAAATTCAAACGCATAAAAACTCCGTTGAATGCTCACAAGCACGTCATGAAATTCGGGACACTGGCGCTCAGCGCCCTCTTCATCAGCGCACCGTTTTGTCTGGCGCAGGAAAAGCGCAAGCCGGACGACCTGCCGAGCATCATTGGCGAGCGTGGCTGGTCGCTGCCCGTGCCCGCCACACCGAAACCCGAACAAGAAAAACCCAGCATCACGCTGCGGATAGAAACAGACCTGGTCACCGTGGACGTCGTCGCCACCGATAAGAACGGAAACTATGTGCGCGATTTGCGCCCGGACGAAATTCAATTGTTCGAGAACGGGCAGCCGCGCAAGCTCGATCTGTTTACGGTCAACGACGAAAGCACCATTTCGCGCCCGCTGGCCGTCGTCTTTGCGCTCGACCTGTCAGGCAGCCTGAAACCGGAAGAGACCATCACGCTGCGCGAGGCCGCGCTGAAATTCACCACGCTGATGAAAGGCGATTCGGTTTTTGCGGCGCTGGCTTTCAACTATGAAGTCAAAATCCTGCAAGGTTTCACTGACGATCCGCACCGCATCGAGAACGCCTTTGCCAAAGCGGATCATTTTGAAGGCTCAACGCGCATTTACGACGCGCTCGACCGCGGCATCACCTTGCTCGAACGCAACGCCCCGCGCACACGAAAAGGCCGTCAGGTGCGACGTGTGATCGTCGTCATCACTGACGGCTTCGATTCGGCCAGCATCATTGACCGGCGCGAATTGATCCGCCGCGCCAATCTGGCCGGCGTGACGGTTTATTCGATGACGCTGCCTTCGTACATGCTTTCGGCGACGCCGTCGCGCGACCGCGTGATTACGCCGCTGGACGCCACGCGCATCGTCATAGCGACGGGCGGACGTGATTTCTCAGCCGATGCGCGCGATTTCACGCCGATTTTCAAAGCTCTTGCCGAAGAGATGCGCGCCAGTTACGCGCTGGCGTTTTATCCCGAGCAACGCGACGGCCAATACCATCAATTGCAGGTGCAAACCTCGCGCCCCGGCGTGCTGTTACGCGCCAATCGCAGCGGCTATCAAGCCACTGTCAAATAGCCGGCACGCACGCAGCCGCCCTCAAAACTCATCTTCATCGAGGGTGTCTTCTTCCTCTTCGTCAAAAACAACATCGAGTTCGATAGGGTCGAGTCCGACGACTTCGAGTTTCGCATCGCATTCTTCGCAATGCATGGTTTCGCCTTTATCAATCTCTTCATCCACGTGAATCTCGGCTTCACACTGCGGGCAAGTTGCTAACGGCATCGTTCCTAAACCTCCAAAAGATTTTCTAGCAAATAATTTCCAGCGGATAAACGTGACGCCGGGGACGCACTGCAATTGCTGTATTGCAAACCGTCGCACGGGCAATCACCAATAAACACGCGGCTAAAGGCGCGCAACGCGAGGCAGACTCTAAACTAAACCGCCGAGTTTTGGCAATGCCGAAGCTCAGCCAAAAACACCTACAGCGAATGGCTAACAACCGCCACAATTTCATGCCGCCAACCTAACGCTGCATCGCACTTGCGCAAGCGCACAGCGCTCGCGCGACTGTTCAGCATACGGCTTGACACATACCATGAAGTGCAATGCTGATGCGGTCATGCCACGTAACAATGCTTTTCCCCCTGCAAAATCAGGCTTTTCATCTTGCGCGCCCCAATTCGCTAAGCTATACTGCCGCGCGTTTCAGGAAAACAACGTAGTTCTTTCAACCCCCACACTTCATTCGCGGCGACGTTGATGAAGTGGTATTGGCAAGCGCGTGTAAGCGTCCCCTCGGGCAAGACGACCAGCTCGAACAAGCGTTCGAGCAAAGAGCACTTATCATTGCATCTCGCTCTTGCGCCCGCGCACCGCAAGTTATGTCTGATCTCAACCACCATTCAACAGCTTTTCATGTTGTGGCGCCAGAGTCCGGTTCACCCGGCCGCAGTGCGGCGCTCAACATTCAATGAACAGTTGTAGGCCCATTCAATTCAAAAAGGAGACAACACAATGGCAGCAGCAGCAGCTAAACTAATGACCAAGAGCCAACTGGCCGCTCACTTCGCCGAGAAATTCGGCCTGAGCAAGAAGACCGCAGGCGAAGTCCTGGATGAAATGGCCGCCGTCGCCTTGGCGCAAACCAAGAAGGCGGGCGCGTTCACCATCCCGGGCATCGGCAAACTGGTCAAAGCAGCTCGCAAGGCGCGCAAAGGCCGCAACCCGGCGACGGGCGCGGAAATCAAGATTCCCGCCAAGACCGTCGTCAAGTTCCGCGTGGCGAAGGCTTGCAAGGATTCCATCGTGCCGCCCAAGAAGAAGTAGTGCGAGCGGCCCAACAGGTTTACTAGAGGCGATGCTGTAGAGGCAAACTCTACGGCATCGCTTTTGTTTTGGCGTTTTGTTTTCGACTTGGTTACTGGCGTTACAGAACAACCAGTGATGGCTGGCCTTATAGTCAAGGCGACGATCTCGCAATAAGGAGTTCATGCAATGAAAAGTACCTTGTTCAGCTTACTCGCTGCCATCGCGCTGTTGCTGGCGTTCAGCGCCACGCGCACACGCCAGCCTGAAAACGCCGCCGCTAGCGCACCCGCCACATCCGCGTCTGTAGAACCAAGCAACGGCCCGCGCGTGCCTGTCGTCGTTGAGCTATTCACCTCCGAAGGCTGTTCGAGTTGCCCGCCTGCCGATGCGTTATTGATGCAACTCGATCAATCGTCCGTGCCCGGCGCTGAGGTCATCGCGTTGAGCGAACACGTGGATTACTGGAATTACATCGGCTGGTCTGATCCGTTTTCCTCTGAAGCCTACAGCGCGCGGCAACAAGCTTACGCCCAAGCCTTGCGTCAGACCGGCGGACGCGGCGACGTTTACACGCCGCAGATGGTGGTGGATGGGCAATTCGAATTCGTAGGTAGCAACACGGCCAAAGCACGCGACGTCATTACGCAAGCGGCGGCCTTCCCCAAAGCCGAAGTAAAGCTGACGCTCATCAATTCGGAACCAAGCGACAGTTTGAAGCTGCGCGTACAGGCGAGCCAATTGCCACAGCTTCACGCCAACGACCAGGCCGAAGTCGTGCTCGCCATCGCCGAAAATAATCTCACCTCCAGCGTCACGCGCGGCGAAAACTCAGGCCGCAAGTTGCGCCACACCGCCGTCACGCGCGAGTTACGCACGCTCGGCCAATTCGCTCCCGCGCAAAAATCATTTGAGACGGAGACTCCCATCAAGTTGGCCGCTGGCTGGAAGCGCGCCGACCTGCGCCTCATCGCCTTCATTCAGGAACGCACCAATCGCCGCATTTTGGGCGCGGCCTCGATCAAGCTGAACTGAAACCACAATCATGCAAAAACTGAAACCATTTCTGCTCATCGCGCTGCTGCTCGCCGCCGGCATTGGCTTTCTCTTCCTGCCGATCCGCCAATGGTTTCTGCTCTTGCAAGGACGCATCGAAGCGCTGGGCGCGCTTGCGCCAATCGTCGTCGTCGTGGCTTATGTGGCGCTGACGGTGCTGCTCATTCCGGGCAGTGCGTTGACGCTGGGTGCCAGCGCCATCTTCGGTTTTTGGAAAGGCCTGGTCATCGTACTGGTCGGCGCCAACCTCGGCGCGCTCTGTTCGTTTCTGCTCGCGCGCACGACGATGCGCGAACAGGTCGCGCGCTGGGCGGCGGCCAACCCCAGGTTCGCCGCGTTGGATCGCGCCATCGGGCAGAACGGTTTCAAGATGGTTTTCCTCTCGCGCCTCAGCCCGGTCTTTCCGTTCACGCTGCTCAATTACCTGCTCGGACTGACGACCGTGCGCACGCCCTCATACGTGCTAGCAAATTTGATCGGGATGCTGCCGGGCACAGTGCTTTATGTTTATCTGGGCGCAACCGCGCGCGCGGCGTTGGCTGGGAATGTGGCGACGACAGGCACACCATTGGGGCAACAACTTTTGCAGATCGTCGGCTTGCTTGCCACCATCGCCGTCGTCGTCACCGTCACGCGCATTGCACGCAAAGCAATGGCGCAAGCCGAAGCCGAACCAACGACACCCAATGACAGCAGCAAGCAAATTGCGGAAACCAGCCCATGAATAAAGACGCAGCCAGCTTGATCGAACACATGCTGTTGGTGGATGACCCGCACGACCGCGTCGTCATCGAGAACTGTCATCCGCCGCAATACGTCAACCCGACGCCCTCCGGCAAATACAATTTGATCGCCATCGGCGCGGGCGCGGCAGGCCTCGTCAGTTCGGGCGGCGCGGGCGGCCTGGGCGCGAAAGCCGCATTGATCGAACGCGCTTTGACCGGCGGCGATTGTTTGAACACCGGCTGTGTGCCCTCAAAAGCCGTCATCCGCGCGGCGCGCGCTGCTTATGATTTGCGGCGCGCACAGGAATTCGGCATTCATCTGCCCGCCGCGCCGCAGATCAATTTTGCCGCCGCAATGGAACGCATGCGCCGGTTGCGCGCGCGCATCAGCGCGGTGGATGCGGTCGCGCGCTTCAGCGGCAAATACAAGGTGGATGTTTATCTGGGCGAGGCGCACTTCACCGGCCCGTCAACGCTGGAAGTCGCCGGACAACGGCTGGAATTCGACCGCTGCGTCATCGCTACCGGCGGACGCGCGGCGGAGTTGCCGATACCCGGCTTGAAAGAAGCGGGTTGTTACACCAACGAAAACATCTTCACGCTGACCGAATTGCCGCGCCGTCTGGCCGTGATTGGCGGCGGGCCGATTGGCTGCGAACTTGCGCAATGCTTCGGGCGCTTCGGCAGCGCTGTCACCTTGCTCAACGATGTCGCGCGCCTCTTGCCACGCGAAGATGCCGATGCCGCCGCGTTGATTCACCAGCAACTCGAACGCGAAGGGCTGACGATCATCAACCGCGCCAACATCCTGCGCGTCGAACAACGCGGCGCTGACAAAGCAATCATTTATCAACGCGGCGGCCAGCAACACGAAGTCATTTGCGACTTGATCCTTTCCGCCGCTGGCCGCGCGCCGAATGTCGAGGGCTTGAATCTGGAAGCCGCTGGGGTGCGCTACGACCGCACGGGCGTGCTGGTGAATGAGCGTTTGCGCACGGCGAATCCGCGCGTCTATGCGGCGGGTGATGTCTGTTCGCAATACAAATTCACGCACGCCGCCGACGCGACCGCACGGCTGGTCATTCGCAACGCGCTCTTTTTCGGCAAGACAAAGGCGAGTTCGCTCGTGATGCCCTGGGTCACTTTCACCGATCCCGAAGTCGCGCACACTGGTTATTACGAAGCCGACGCGCGCGCCGCCGGTTACGACGTCGCCACGCTGACGGAAAGTTTTGCAGACGTTGATCGCGCGATTCTGGATGGCGAAGACGAAGGCTTTGCGCGCGTACATTACGAACGCAAGACGGGCCGCATCCTCGGCGGCACCATCGTCGCGCGCCACGCGGGCGAGATGATCAGCGAATTGACGCTCGCCATCACACACGGCTTGAAGCTAAGCGCGCTGTCGGCAACCATCCATCCTTATCCAACCCAAGCTGAAGTGCTGCGCAAGCTCGGTGATGCTTACAACCGCACACGTTTGACGCCGACGGCGCGCAAGTTATTTGCGAAATGGTTTGCCTGGCGGCGCTGAGCGTCAGACCGTGACCTGACAACCGCAGGCGAGGATAAAGGTATAAGGCGACGGGTATTGCCGTGCGCCGCTCGCGTTGAAGTGGCGCACGGTCAAACCGTGGGGGTCGAAAACCAGCACATCCTTGACGCCCTGGCCCAGATAAAAGGGCGGCCCCAACTCAAGGTCTTTCTTTTCGTAACCACGGCTGAGGATTTCAATCACCGCTTCGGGCACATCAGTGACGGCAAAATCGGTTTCGCCTGGCTCGTGGCAAAAGATCGAGATGTCGGGCCGCTTGTCAGAGCCATCGGGAAACTTGACGTGCAGGTCGGGGTAATGCACGCACTCACACGGCTGTTCCGCTTGATCGTAGGCCACGCGAAAGCTCTGCCGAATGCGGTCAATCGCTTTTTGATGCCGCAAATTCGGCAGCATCTCCCAGACTGGCAATCCGCCGATGATTTCCAGCCGCACGCCGCAATCATCGGCACGTTGGGTGAATTCATTGAAATCAATCATAACCGTACTCCCTTCAATTGAAGTCCGTGTCGGAGACAAGCGGGCGCAGTCTAAAGCACTGCACGAGGCCTTGAAAAGCGCCGCTCCGACCATAGCGAATTTCCGGCTTCTACGTTATGCTCCGCGCCGCAGTAGCAGGCGTTTTGTTGACCGCTCAAGCAACAACTTTTCTCAACCCAACAACACTTATGGCAGAACAAAACAGCGGACATCTGGTCGTCGTCGTCGGCGCAGGCCCGGCGGGCATTTACGGCGCGCGCAAACTGGCCGAAGCCGGTCATCAAGTCATCATCATCAATCGCGACATCAAACCCGGCGGCCTGGTCGAATACGGCATTTACTGGAACAAGTACAAGATGAAAGAAGGCATCCGCGCGCAGTTCCGCAAAACCCTGGCCGACCCGCGCGTGCATTACGCCGGCAACGTGAAGATCGGCGCGGGTGCGGATTTGACCTTGGATGAATTGCGCGACGTGCTGAAACCGGCGGCGCTGATCATTGCGGCGGGCGCGCAAGGCACCAAATCGCTCGGCCTCAAAGGCGAAGCAGCGCAGGGCGTCTTTCACGCCAAGGATTTGGTCTATCACTACAACGGCCTGCCGCCGTTTAGCGAACGCCAATTCCCCGTCGGTCAACGCGTCGCCATCATCGGCATAGGCAACGTGATGGTGGACATTGCGCACTGGCTGGTGCACGACCTCAAGACGCCCGAAGTCATCGCCGTCGCGCGCCGCGGCCCGGCTCAGCGCGCCTACACCGACATCGAGATCAAGGCCGTCGCCGCCAACTTCGACCGCGCCGCGTTTGAGCAGGAAATGGAACGCGCCCGCGCGCACATTCACCTGGACGATGACAAGTTCGCCGCGCTTTCCAAAGAACTGACCAAGCATTGCCACGAACCCGGCAAAGAGGGCACGAGTCCGACGCGCTTGACCTTCCGTTACCTAAGCGCGCCGACCGAAATCAACGCGGATGAAACTGGCCGCGTCTGTGCGCTGCGGATGGAAGACACGACGCTGGTGCCCAAGGGCGAAGACTTTTCGGCGCGCGGCCTGGGCACCTATCACGACCTGGAAGTGGACACAGTGATCTTCGCCGTCGGCGACCGCGTAGACGAAAAGCTGGGCCTGCCGTTTGACGGCTCGGTCTACGTCAAAAACACCGCGCCCGATCCCGATCATCCGGGCGATGAGGCTTATCAGGTCTACGATCCGCAAGCGGGCCGCAAACTCGATGGCGTCTTCGTCATCGGCTGGTCGCGCCAAGCCTCCGATGGACTGGTCGGCAAAGCCAAACAGGACGGCGAACGCGGCATCAACGTCGTCAATCACTTTCTGGCGCTGGCGACATCGGGCACGGCTGAGAATACGGAAGGCAAGCTGAACGCCTTGCGGCAATTGCTGGCTGAAGGCGGCGTGCGCACGGTGGATTATGCCGATGTGCTGAAGCTGGAGAGCATCGAGAAGCAGGAAGCCGGTAGCCGTGGCTTGGAGTTCTACAAATACAGCGCCAACGACGAGATGCTGCGCGTGATTACAGGCTAAAGCAGCGGCAGCGACTTGTTTGCGACACGACGGCCTTTTCCGGCAAGATAGGCAGCGGAGAGGAGGACAGCGCACTATGAGTCAAGTAGAAACCATCCTGCGAGAGCAACTCGTTGGTCGCCGGGAAAAGCTGGTGACCTCGTTCAGGCCTTACAGTGATACCACGCAGTTGTACCAGCTTCTGCGCGAGGTGGATGCGGCTCTGTTGCGGCTGGAGAATGGCTCGTATGGCTTGTGCCAAACCTGCCACGATCCGATTGAACCCGAACGATTGCTGGCGGATCCGTTGGCCTGCTTTTGTCTGGATCACCTCACGCCCCGCGAGCGGCAAACGCTGGAAAGAGATTTGGCAACCGCCGCGCAGGTGCAAAGCGAGTTGCTGCCCAAACCCACAGCCGCCTACGGCGCCTGGCAAGTCGCGCGGCATTACGAAGCGGCAGGACCCGTGAGCGGCGACTATTGCGACTTGATCAGCCTGGCCGATGGCAGCCTCTTTTTCACCTTTGGCGATGTTTCCGGCAAGGGCGTGACGGCGGCGCTGCTGATGACGCAATTGCACGCCATGTTTCGCGCGCTGATTTCGCTGCGGCTGCCGCTGGCGCAATTGATGGAGCGGGCAAGCAGCCTTTTCTGCGAGAGCACGTTGCCGATGCATTACGCCACGCTGGTATGCGGGCAGGCGCATCCAACCGGCGCGCTCGAGCTTTGCAATGCCGGCCACCTGCCGCCGCTCTGGCTGCACTCAGGCGCCGTGCGCAGCCTGGGGGCGACGGGGCTGCCCCTCGGAATTTTCGGCCAACAAGAGTATTCCGCCGAAACCCGGCAGCTATCGCCCGGCGATGCGCTGCTGCTTTACACGGACGGGATTTCCGAGGCGCTCAATGACGTGGGCGACGAGTATGGCAGCATACGTTTGGCGGAGGTCTTGAGCGACTGCGACACGCTGCCCCCGCAAGCGATCATCGCGAATTGCCTCACTGATCTGCGCGCGTTTCAGTCCGGCGCGCCCAAAACAGACGATCTGACGCTGATGGCGCTGCGCTGGACAGGTTGATCGTACATCCCGAAAAGCAATGGAATCCATCTACTACGTCGCCACCTTCCTCTGCCACCGCACCTGCCATCACTGTTATGAAGACCGCTTTCGCCCTTACTACGGCGCGGATTTGCAGCGCGTGGTGGACGAGAGCGTGCGCAACCATCCGCGCATCATCGAAAACTTCCCCGACCGCATGACCTATCTCGATCTGGAAGATTGCGACTCTGCAACTGGGCAACCACACGAAAAGATTGGGCGCGTGATCCTGGCAGGCGGCGAGATTCTGCTGAAAGAGGTGCGCGAACGTGTGCTCTATTCGGCGCTCGACCTGTTGCACGCGAAATACGGCGGCCAGGTCAAACTCATCGTCCAAACCACCGGCGACACCGTGACCGAACCAATCGTAGACGAACTGCTCGCCCATCACACCTGGCACATCTCGGTTTCGGGCATTGACCAGCATCATCAAGGGATGGAAACGAAAGAAGCCCAACAGCACCACGTAGCCAAGCTCACAACCTTGTTTGAATCACGCGGCATGAAACATCATCAGGAATTGGTCGCCGCACAGGCTGGCAGCGCCGAACTGGACAATCGTTACTTTTCGTTTTTCGGCGCGACCGAAGACGCCTGGATCGGCCCGCTCTGGCCGCGCGGGCGGGCGTGGGAGAATGAATTGTCGAAGGCGACCTTGCGCGACAATTTCTGCAACCGCTGGTCGGGCGCGTTGAACTTTCTGCAATACCAATACAACGGCTCAGAAGTCTCGGTTGATCCGCAAGGCAACGTCTTCCCCTGCTGCATCAAGACCAAAGCGCCCATCGGCAATCTGCTCAACGACAAGTTGGAAACCATCCTCGAACGGCTGCTCGGCAATCCGGTTTATGAAGCCCTCTCGATGGGCCACCCCGAACGCATGGGCATCGCGCATGGCTGGCCGGTCGAAAAGTTTATTGAGGCTTCGACGGTGCGGCTGCCGTCGGGCAAGCTCTATCAAAACCTCTGCCTGGGTTGCGACAAGTTTCATGAAGAGGTACTGATACCACTGACAACACCCGCCGCGACTTGAAGCTCGCGTCTGCTGGTTGCTTCTGCTAAGCTGCGCGCGGCTCGGTCAGAGGAAGGAAAGGAATTGCGATGACCCCAACCATTACTACCATCATCATTGCCGTCGCCAGCGTGATTCTGAGCATCTTTACGGCCAACTGGCTCAACCAGCAACACGTCAACAAGCTGATGGAACAGGTGGACAAGCGCATTGCAGAATTAGGGCTGCGTTTCGACGAACAAGGCAAACGCTTCGACGCCAAAATTGACGGGCTGCGCGATTTGATGAACGCTCGCTTCGATGAAGTTGATCGCCGCTTTGATCACGTTGACCAGCGCATGGACACGCTGGAACAGCGCGTGAAACGACTGGAAGACATTCTGTTCAAACCCACGCTCCGTTAAAGCCAAACCGGAAAGACCGAAGGCCGCCAACACCCACTGGTGCTGACGGCCTTTTTCAATTCGCCGAATAGCCGCGAACGCTTACGCAACCGTGATCTCATTCGCCAGGTACACATCCTGAATCGCATTCAAAATCTGCACGCCTTCAGCCATTGGCCGTTGGAAAGCTTTGCGCCCTGAGATCAGGCCCGTGCCGCCCGCGCGTTTGTTGACGACAGCGGTCAGCACGGCTTCGGCCAAATCGCTTTGGCCTTTCGATTCGCCGCCGGAATTGATCAGCCCGGCGCGGCCCATATAGCAATTCGCCACCTGATAGCGCGTCAGATCAATCGGATTGTCGGCGGACAGTTCGGTATAAATCTTCTGGTTCGTCTTACCGTAAGGATTCTCCTTCGACGAGATAGCGTTATAACCGCCGTTATTCTGCGGCAGCTTCTGTTTGATGATGTCGGCCTCGATGGTCACGCCCAGGTGGTTGGCCTGGCCGGTCAAATCGGCTGAGACGTGATAGTCCTTGTCCTTCTTAAACGCGTTGTTGCGCAGGTAGCACCAGAGCACGGTGTAGAGGCCCAATTCGTGCGCGTAGGCGAAGGCCTTGCTGACCTCTTGAATCTGGCGTTTGGATTCTTCGGAGCCGAAATAGATCGTCGCACCGATGCCGGTCGCGCCCATATCAAACGCCTGCTTGATGCCGCCGAACATGATCTGGTCGAACTGGTTCGGGAAAGTCAGAAATTCGTTGTGGTTGACTTTGACAATGAAGGGAATCCTGTGTGCGTACTTGCGCGACACGGCGCCCAGCACGCCCAGCGTCGAGGCCACCGCGTTGCAACCGCCTTCGACGGCCAGCTTCACGATGTTTTCCGGGTCGAAGTAGATCGGGTTCGGCGCAAAGCTCGCACCCGCCGAATGCTCGATGCCCTGATCCACGGGCAGGATCGAAAGGTAGCCGGTCTTGCCCAAGCGGCCCGTGTTAAACGTGCCTTGCAGGTTGCGCAGAACGTTGTTCGGACGGTCGGAGTTGATCCAGACACGGTCAACAAAATCGGGGCCGGGCAGGTGCAACAGATTTTTATCAATGGTCTTGCTTGTGTGCGTCAGCAAAGCTTCGCCGTCAGCGCCTAAAAGCTGCTCAATGTCCTTGATGTTCACTGCGGTAAATCTCCGTTTGGAATGGATGGGTTGGATGAAAAGTAAGCGGGATTATAGCGGAGATTAGGGGCTGGTCAATCCAACCAGGCACATTAGAGAGCCAAGATTAATGGGGAAATCATGGTTTGACGCTCCACCGTGTAAAGGTTACACTCTGCCCCGTTGTTAGCGACCCCACTCGCTGATTGATCCCGTCAAGACATCATTCAACGCTGCTGGGCCCCCCTTTCCAAAACACATTCTCGCTAACACACTCCCATTGAACGACACGACATCAAAATAGCTGGGTATGAAATCTAATCGAGAGGAAGTTCGACTAATGCTGAAGCATAAATTTGTGGTGCTCGCTGCAAGCATCTTAGTCCTCGTTGCCTGTCTCTGCTCCACCGCCGCGCTGGCGCAAACCCCCTTACGACAGGACACGCAACGCATCATTGACCGCTCCAACGAACAGTTCCAACGGGGCGAAGAGTTTTTCCAGGCGGGCAGCTACGAGCAAGCCCGCCGCTCCTACGACAAAGCCGTGGACATCGTGCTCGAAGCGAGCGCCGATGACCCGCAATTGCGCGACTATTACCGGCGGCTGGTTGACCGCATTTACCAACGCCAGATGGCGCTGCTGAAAAACGCTCCGGCGCCCAAACAGGCGCCCGCCAACTACGCCGAAAGCACGCTGCCGCAAGATCAAACCAAAGCGGTCGTCGCCCAACAAAATCCGCCTGCAACTGGCGATGATCGCGGATTTGGGCAACAGACTTACGTGCCTTCCCCGCTGGACGATCTGACCAAGCTGAAACTGACCGAAGCCGAAACCAAGAACGCTTCCAACGAGCAGGTGCAGACCGCCATCAGCACGGCCAAGCTCGACTTCAATTTCAAGCCGAACCCGCTGATCCAAGGCTTCATCAACTACTATCAAGGCCGTGGCCGCGCGACGATGGAAAATGGCTTGCGCCGGTCAGGCCGCTTCATCGCAATGGCGCGCCGCATCTTCAAAGAAGAAAACGTGCCGCAAGATTTGGTCTGGCTCTGCCAGGTCGAAAGCGCTTGGTCGCCGATTGCCCGTTCGTGGGCGGCGGCGGTCGGCCTCTGGCAATTCATTCCTGCCACCGGTAGCAACTACGGCTTGCAGCAGGATTATTGGGTGGACGAACGGTCGAGCTTTGAGAAAGCCACCCGCGCGTCGGCGCGTTATTTGCGCTGGCTGGCGAACCGCTATGCGGGTAATTGGGAATTGGCGATGGCCGCGTACAACTCCGGTGAAGGCCGGATTGATTCCAGCATTTCGCGTAGCGGCTACGCCGACTTTTGGGAAATCTATCCGCTGCTGCCGCAAGAAACGCGCAATTACGTGCCGAACATTCTGGCGACGATCATCATCGCCAAGAACGCGCAACATTACGGCTTCGCGCCCAAGCCGGAACCGCCGCTGGCTTACGATTACGTCACGGTCAACAACTCGGTTGATCTTCGCTTGGTGGCCGATGCGGTAGATGTCAGTCACGATTACATTCTGGGACTCAATCCAGAATTGAAACGTGGCATAACGCCTCCGGCAGCGACCTATGCCGTGCGTGTGCCGCCGGGCAAAGGCAAAGTCTTGCAGACGGCGCTCAACCGCATTCCGCCCGACAAACGCACCTCGTGGCGCATGTTGACGGCACAAGCGGGCGACAGCTTTGAAATGATCGCGCGCCGCACGGGCGTTTCTGAATCGGCGCTCGAACAGGTCAATGGCGGCGCGCTCCGCCCCGGCCAAAAAGTGATCGTGCCCGCCAACGGCGGCATGCGTAACGTAGTCTTTTCGGCACCGCGTGGCGCGTCGGCTCCGGTGGCTGCGGCAACCGCGCCTTCGACTGCCAGCACGATGGCGAAGCTCATCACCTACAAAGCCAAAGACGGCGAAACGTTGGGCGACATCGCGGGCCGGTACAACACCTCGGTGCGCGACCTGGCGACGCTCAATCGTTTGGGCACGTCTGGCAAGCTCCGCGCCGGACAGGTCATCAAGGTGCCGGTCAAAGCTTCGGTCAGAGCCCGGCGTTAGACCGATACCGAATAGCAAAAACAAAACAGGCGCGCAGGCATTCCAACCTGCGCGCCTGTTTTGTTTTTTCAGCCGCAGATGAACGCAGACATACGCAGATAAGCATTTCGCCTGATCCGCGTCACTCTGCGTTCATCTGCGGCTGAGTTCTACCCAGCCTTACAATGCTGGCTTCGTTTTCAGCGCCGTGCGAATCGTCGTCAAAGCTGCTTCCAATTCCGCCCCAACGATTTCCAACCGCGGCGGACGCACCCGCGCATTGCCCATCCCGACTTCCTGCTGCGTCAGCTTGATAAGCTGCACAAATTTCGGCACGCAATCCAAGCGCAACAACGGCAGGAACCAGTGATAGAGCGCCAGCGCCTTTTCGCGTTCACCCTTCATCGCCAAGTCAAACACCGCCACAGACTCTTTCGGCAACGCATTGACCAAGCCAGCGACCCAGCCGACCGCGCCGACCGCGATGCCTTCGACAATCGCATCGTCCACGCCAACGAATAGGTCAAGCCGGTCACCCAACAGCGCCTTGATGGCCGTCACGCGCCGCACATCGGTACTGGATTCTTTGACCGCTTGAAAGTTCGGATGCTCGGCGGCCAACTCGGCAATCTGTTCGGGCAGAAAGTCGGTGCCATACGCCACCGGGTTGTTGTAGAGCATGCACGACAGATCGGTCGCCTTGAAGGTCTCAGCCACGTGGTATTTCATCTCGCGCCAATCGCCCTGATAAACATAGGGTGGCAGCACCATCAGGCCGCTGCAGCCTTTTGCTTTCGCAGCCTTCGCCATCGCCACCGATTCGGCAGTGCTCAACGCGGAAATCGCCGCGACCACAGGCGCGCGGCCAGCCGCAGCCCGCACCAGCGTCTCCCACAGTTGCAGGCGTTCGTCGAAAGTCATGGTATTGCCTTCGCCCAACGAACCCGGGGCGACGATGCCGGTGCAGCCGTGGTCGAGCAGCCACTGGCAGTGTTTCGCCACAAATGCGTGGTCAATCGTCAAGTCTTCGTTCAACCCGGTCGTCATTGCGGGCATCACGCCGCGCCATTGCATAGTCATGGTGTCACTCTCCTGAAGTTGATGTTGATGATGAAGTGGCAACTTGCGCCAAGCTGCCAATGCTAGCCGGAAAGGCCGGTGGACGCACCGACGTCGGCTGCCAGCCGAATAAATACTCCGTCGCCGGGCCGCAGATGCGCCCCTGACACGGCCCCATCCCGCAACGCGTGTGCAGCTTCGCCGCGCGCCATTCGGGTTGTTGTTGCAACTGGGCGAAGCTCACGTCTTCGCAACGGCAAACCAAGGTGTCGGCCTGCGGCAACTGTTTGAGTTCAGCGCGCAACGCGAAAGCGCGATTGAGCGCGTCGGCGAAGCGTTGCGCCTGGGCCCGCGCCGTGAAAAAGCGGCGCGCGTCATTGTGCCGGTTGCTGGCGGCCAGTCCGGCGATTTGCCCGGCGATCAGCGCGACCTCTACGCCGCCGATGCCGGTGGATTCGCCCGCGCAAAACACGCCGGAGATGGACGATTGTTGAAACTCGTCCACCGCCACGCAGCCCGCGCGCAATGCGCAACCCAACAGCGCCGCCATTTCCACATTGGGCACGAGGTGAAAGCCGCAGGCCAGATAATCGCAAGCCAGCTCAAACGTCCGCCTGCCTTGCCGCATTGTCACGCGCTCCAGCTTGCCTGCGCCGTGCGCAGCTTCAGCGTGAACAGCCACAGGCCAACAATCGTATTCCTGCCGCACACCGCGCAATTGCCAGTTCAGTTCGAGAGCCTGTTGGGCTTTGCTGACACTGAGCAGCACTTGCAAACCGAAACCCACCAGCTTGCTGAACGGTGCTTGCTCGGCCAGCAACAAAACCTGTGCGCCGCGCTTTTTCAGATACGCCGCCACCGCCAGCAACAGCGGCCCCGTGCCCGCGACGACGACGCGTTTGCCCGCGATGGGCAAGCCGCCTTTGACCAGCGCCTGCAAGCCGCCCGCGCCAAACACATTCGGCAACGTCCAGCCCGGAAACGGCAAGAAGCGTTCGCGCGCGCCCGTCGCCAGAATCAGTTTTTGATAGCGCAGGCTGAGCGTTTCGCCATCCGCCATTTCCGCCAGCAACGCGCCCTTTTCCGTTTGCGCGAAGATGCGCGCGCCGTTGATGAATTGCGCATTCGTCGCGCGCACGCGTTTGAACCATTTGGCGGCTGCCGCATCAGCAGGCGTCTGCGTTTCACCACGCCAGATTTGACCGCCGGGGTGCGGGTTGTCGTCGAGGATGGTGATGCGCTGTTTGCCATGGTGCGCGGCGACTGCGGCAGCGATGCCTGCCGGGCCTGCGCCGACGATGAGCAAATCGGTGGCGTGCTCTTCACTCATCTGTGCGCACCTCCATTCCGTCGGCGCACACGATCTGGCAACTGCGCGCGTGCGCCTGCCCGTTGACCGTCACGCGGCATTCATAACAGATGCCCATCCCGCACAGCGGGGCGCGCGCTTCGCCTGTGACCGAACGGCGGAATGTCGTCACACCCTTCAACAACACCGCCGCCGCCACCGTGCTGCCGGCAGGCATGCGCTGCGTTTGCCCGTTGATCGAAAGCGTCACTGCGTCAGCCATGTGCCGCCCCCTGTTTTTGCACCGAAGCGCGCGCGGGCAAATATGGTTCGCGCGGAATCGCCGAGGGGCGTTGCAGCAATTGATCGGCCAATAGCCGCCCCGTGCCCAGCGAAGTCGTGATGCCCAGTCCTTCATGCCCGGTGGCGAGAAACAGATTGTCGTGACCGGGCGCCGGGCCGATCAGCGGCAAGTGATCTGATGTCGCGGCGCGAAAGCCCGTCCAGACGCGCAAGGCGGAAAGCTGCGCCAGTTGCGGCATGTATTCAGTCGCGCGGCGCAACATCCAACTCAACATCGGCGCGTCAACAGCGCGTGTGTTGACGCCGAACTGGCGCGAAGAACCGATCAGGATTTGGCCCGTCTTGCGCGGCTGCGCGTTAAAGGCCACCGAGGCCGCGTTGTGCGAGTGTGCGCTTTTCAAATAACCCAACTCAATCAATTGATGGCGCACGAAGCCGGGATAGCGATCTGTGATCACCAGATGGCCCTTGCGTTTTTGCACGTCAATCCCCGGTGTCAATTCCGGCGACCAACTGCCCGTGGCGTTGACGATGAAGCGGGCCGCTAGGAAAGCTCCATCGCTCAATTGCACGCCATCGTGCTTGATTGCCGCGACCGTCTTGCCGAGGAAGAGTTGCGCGGAATGCCGTTGCGCCTCGGCCAGCAAATAGCCCGCTGCGCAAGGCGGATAACTGACGCCATCGCTGGGCACAAACAATCCGCCCGCCAAACCTGCGCGCAAGTTTGGTTCGGCTTCGGCCAGTTGCCGTGCGTCAAGTACCTCAGTCGCCACGCCGCGCGCGCCATAAAAGTCGCGCTTGCGCTGGACTTCGGCCATCTCTTCGTCATCCGCCGCCACCCAGAGCGTGCCGCATTGTTCGTACTCGGCGGTCGCGGGCCATTCGGTTGCTAACTCCTGCCAAAGTTGCTGTGAATAGCGGGTCAGCGCGAACTGCGCTTCCGAATCATCCATCACAACGATGTGGCCCATGCCTTCGGCGGTCGCGCCACCGCCGATGACTGCGCGTTCGATGATGGCGACGCGCAACCCGCCCAAAGCGCATTCACGCGCGCACGCGACGCCGACAATCCCAGCCCCAATGATGATGGCATCGAAATTCATCCTGCTTGCCGAATCCCCCAGCAAAATGGGTCGCGTTCGTCCAGGATCAATTCAAGCTCAGCGTTGACGAACGCTGAGCCTTTGATCGTCGGCTGAATTATTCCATCTGTGATGCGCACGCTGCCTTCAAACACGCTGCCGACCACGCTCTCTTGTTTCCAGATGTCGCCTTCTTTCAGCTTGCCGTCGGCCACCAGGCAAGCCAGCTTCGCGCTCGTGCCCGTGCCGCAGGGCGAGCGGTCATACGCCTTGCCGGGACAGAGCACGAAGTTCTTGCTCTGCACGCCGTCGAGTTGCGAAGGCGCAAACAGTTCGATGTGATCAATCTCTTGTCCATTCGCGCCGGTGATGCCTTGCGTCGTCAGCGTCTGCCGAATCTTCCAGGTGTAAGCGGTCAGGTCATCCAGATGTTGCAACGTCAATTGCTGGTCATGGTCATTCACCAGAAAGAACCAATTGCCGCCCCAGGCAATGTCGCCGCGCACAACGCCGAGGCCGGGCACGTCTACGATCACATCCTTTGCGTGACGATAGCTGGCGACGTTGGCGACGCTGACTTCGTTGTTCGCGTGCAGCGTCGCTTCGACCGTGCCGACGGGCGTTTCGAGGCGATGCGTGCCAGGTTGAATGCGGCCCATGTGCGCGAGCGTCACCATCAAACCAATCGTGCCGTGCCCGCACATGCCCAAGTAGCCGACATTGTTGAAAAAGATCACGCCCGCCGCATTCGCCGCATCCACCGGTTCGCACAACAGCGCGCCGACGATGGCGTCGTTGCCGCGCGGCTCGTTGACGATGGCGGAACGGTATTGATCGAACTCGGCTTTGAACCGCTGCATGCGTTCGGCCATCGTGCCGTTGCCGAGGTTGGGGAAGCCGCTGACGACGACGCGCGTAGGCTCGCCGCCCGTGTGAGAATCAATCGCTTTGATACAGTGCATAAAGATGATGATAAGAAATGATTGCCAGGGACGTTAGATCACACCGAGCCGTTTACCAACGGTTTTGAAAGCCGCGATGGTCTGTTCCAAATCGGCCTGTGTATGCGCAGCGGAAATCTGCGCGCGCAAGCGGGCCTCGCCTTTGGGCACGACCGGATACCAGAGACCTTTGATATAAACGCCTTCGTCCAGCAACGCGCGGCTCATCTCCTGGGCCAGCGCCGCTTCGCCCAACATGATCGGCACGATGGCGTGATGGCCGGGCAGGATGGTGAAACCCGCGTTGACGATTTCGCGGCGGAAGAACGCCGTGTTCACGTGCAGTTGGTTGACGATACTCGGCTCATTCTCGATCAAATCAAGCGCTGCAATCGAAGCCGTCACCACAGCGGGCGGCACGGTGTTGCTGAACGTGTAAGGCCGCGATTTCTGCCGCAGGAATTCGACAAGCGCGCGCCGCCCGGCGATGAAGCCGCCCGACGCGCCGCCCAACGCTTTGCCAAAGGTGCCGGTGATAACGTCAATCTCGCCGTGCACGCCCAACTCTTCGGGCGTGCCGCGACCAGTTTGCCCGAGCGCGCCGGAGGCATGCGATTCGTCCACGAAAAGCAGCGCGCCGAATTCACGCGCGAGCGCGACCAGTTCGGGCAGCGGCGCGAGATGGCCTTCCATTGAAAAGACGCCGTCGGTGGCGATGACTTTCAGCCGGTAGTTTTTGGCGCGGTCTTCTTCGAGCAGTTGGCGCAAGTGCGCGACATCGCGGTTGCGATAGAGTTTCGACGCGGTTTGTTTGGCGACCGCGCGGCACAACCGCACGCCGTCAATGATGCTGGCGTGGTTGTACTGGTCGCTGTAAATCACGTCCTCATAATTCGTCTGGCCGAAATCGTTGGCATAGAGCGCGGTAAAAAACGCCTCGTTCGCGGCAAAGCAGGACGAATGCAGAATCGCCGCTTCGCAGCCCAGGAAGCGGGCGATGCGCTGTTCCAGTTCCAGATGAATCGGCTCGGTGCCGCACAGAAAGCGCACCGACGACATGCCGAAGCCCCACTTGTCCAAGCCTTGTTGCGCGGCCTCTTTGATGCGCGGATGATTCGCCAGCCCCAGATAGTTATTCGACGCCAGCATCACGCACTCACGGCCCTGCACGCGGACGCGCCCGCCCTGTTCACTTTCGAGCGGCACTTCGTATTTGTAAGTCTGGGCCTCGGCCAGCTTGTCGAGTTCCTGTTGTAAGGCCGAATAGATCAGTTCGGGATTCATTTACGCCTCCACCTTGAAAGACGGGTCAGGCGTCAGCAGCACCTTGACGGCTTCCTGCGAGCGCACCAGTTCAAAACCGTGCTCGAAATTTTCGAGCAGCACCGGCTGGCGCGCGATGATCTTTTCGAGCTTGGCTTTCAAGCCCGACTTATCCGCCGCCAACAGATCGAGCATCGTGTACCAAGTCTCGAACATCCGGCGGCCAAAGATGCCGCGCATCGTCACGCCTTTCCAGATGACGTGGTTGCCCATGTCAAAGGCCGCGAGCGGGCGCGACGGAATGCCCAGCAGCATGATTGCGCCGCCGTTTTTGACCAGCTTGCCCGCGTCGTTGTAGGCCGCTGCCGAACCGCTCATTTCCAATACCACGTCAACGCCGCCACCGTGCTCGTTGGCGATATGCTCAAACAGTTTCGCTTTTTGACCGGGTGCGTTTTGCTCGTTGGTATCGAAGCAAAAATCCGCGCCCATCTCTTTGGCGCTGGCAAAGCGTTTGGCAAGGTGGCCCGCGTCAATGCCGCCGGTGTTGAGCGAAAAATCGGTAACGTAAATGCGCGTGGCGCCCAATGCCCGCGCCACCGCCGTCGCCATCATGCCTTGCGTGCCGCAACCGAGAATCGCAACCGTCTTGCCCGACACATCGCCTTCCATCACGGTGTGCACGGCGTTGCCGAGGGCGTCGAGGAACGCGCCAAAACGCGGCGGGATCATGGCCTTGCCGCCGAAGCGTTCCAGGTTGATCAGATTTTCAAACGGCACACAGACGTATTCGGCAAAGGTGCCGTCGAGGTGCACGCCTTTGATCTGCACGTTCTGACAGACGTGTTTGCGCCCGGTCATGCATTGGTGGCAATAGCCACAGGCGATGTGCATTTCGCTGGTGACGTAATCGCCTACGCTAACCAGCGCGCGCGGCACGCCTGCGCCGATTTCTACGACCTCGCCGCAAAACTCGTGGCCGATGACCAGCGGTTGATAGCGGTTCAACTCGCCGCCGATCAGGCGCAACATCTCGTCG
Organism: Acidobacteriota bacterium; assembly: GCA_043740245.1. Lineage (GTDB taxonomy): Bacteria > Acidobacteriota > Blastocatellia > RBC074 > RBC074 > JACPYM01. The sequence continues at coordinate 26,236 of JAYUCP010000308.1, forward strand.
CGTATGCCCTGGCGCGTGTCGGAGTGGTAGATGCCGAAATCGGTACCGCAAATTCCCGCCGCAAAGACGCGGATTTTGACTTCCGCCGGGTGCGGTTGGGGTTCGGGCGCATTGTCAATGTAGCGTAAGCCTTCAACCTCAAGCTTGTCTTTTCTTAGGGCTCTCATGAATGTTCCTATGAATTCTTGCGGGCAGTTTGCTGGTTACTTCACTTCGCTGGCCTCGATGCCGTCCTGACGCAAGACGTTCAAAAGCTGCTCGATTTGCTCGCGTCCGCGTGTTTCCAGGGTTAAATCAATTTCGACGCCGCCGACTTCCAATTCGGAAAAGGCGCGGTTGTGTCCGACTTCCATGATATTGCCGCCAACGGCAGCGACGTGCTGGCAGATGCGCGCGAGTTCGCCGGGCCGGTCGCGCACGATAGTGCGCACGCGCACGAGACGGCCATCTTTCGCCAGACCGCGTTCGATAATCTTGGTCAACAGGTTCGGATCAATGTTGCCGCCGCAGATGATGACCGCGACGTTTTTGCCAGCCAGGCCAGTGACTTTTTTGAAGAGCAACGCAGCCAGGCCCGCCGCGCCGCCGCCTTCGACGACGGTCTTTTCGATTTCGAGCAGCTTGAGAATGGCGCTCGAAATTTCGCCTTCGGTGACGGTGACGATTTCGTCCACATAACGCTGAACAATCTCGAGCGTCCGTTCACCGGCGCGTTTCACCGCCAGGCCATCGGCGATGGTCGGCTGAGCGGCGACTTCGACGACGTGCCCCTGTTCGAGCGCCGCTTTCATCGAAGGCACATAGGCCGGTTCGACGCCGATGATGCGAATGTTGGGGCGCATGGTTTTGAGCGCGACGGCGATGCCGCTGATCATCCCGCCGCCGCCGATGGGCACGACGACCGCGTCGAATTTGACCGGTTCGTCCAGCAATTCCAGCCCGATCGTGCCTTGCCCGGCAATCACGGCGTCGTCATCAAAGGCGTGGACAAAGGTGTAGCCGTGCTGCTGCGCCAGTTCGGTCGCGCGCGCAAAGGCTTCGTCGTAATTCGCGCCGTGCAGGACGACTTCGCCGCCCAGGTCAAGGGTGTTGGAAACCTTGATGAGCGGCGTCGGTTTGGGCATCACGATGACCGAACGAAGGCCCAGCCGCGTGGCGTGATAGGCGACGCCTTGCGCGTGATTGCCCGCGCTGGCGGCGATCACGCCAGCGGCCTTTTCAGCGTCCGTGAGTTGCAACAGTTTGTTGAGCGCGCCGCGTTCCTTGAAGCTGCCGGTCATTTGCAGGTTTTCGAGCTTGCAATAGATTTGGGCGCCGCACAGTTTGCTGAGCGTGACCGAATGCGGGCAAGGCGTGTGATAAATGGCCTGGCCGAGGCGTTCGCGCGCGGCCTGAATATCGGCGATGGAGATCATAGTGGCGCTAGACGTATCACATCCACGTGAAGGCTGCCAAGTTGAATAGGCCGCTCAGGGTTTGGCGAGCAGCGCCGGAAAAACCTTCACATCTTGCGAACGATCCAACGGCGCAATCAGCACGGCATCCGGCGTATCCACGACGACCAATCCTGCCACGCCCAGCAATGCCACTTTGCGATCAGTGGAGGAGAAGACCAGATTGCCTTTCGCCTCAGACACCAGCGCATCGCCCAACAACAAGTTCCCTTGCGCGTCATACTCGCTGGCGCGCAATTCATACAACGCCTGCCAACTGCCGACATCGCTCCAGCCAAAAGCGGCTTTGAACACGTAAATCGGCTGCCGCGTCTTTTCCATCACACCGTAATCAATCGAGATTGATTCCAGCCTTCCGTACACGCGCTCGACCACCGCGTCATAGGCCGGCGTGCCGATTGCCAATTCAATTTCCAGCAAGCCGGCATAAAGCGCGGGCATACAGCTTTCGATCTCTTGCAGGATGGTGCGCGCGGTGAAAATGAAAATGCCGCTGTTCCAAAAATAGTCGCCGCTCGCCAAATAGCCTTTTGCCGTTTCGTAATTCGGCTTCTCGACAAAGCGCGCGACCTGGTAATACAGCATGCCGTTGGTTGCGCCCTGCGCCGCGCCCGTCTGAACATAGCCGTAGCCGGTTTCTGGCCGTGTCGGCTGAATGCCCAATGTCACGATGGAACCGTTGCGCGCGGTTTCAGCCGCCGCCTGTATCGTCGCGGTGAACGTGGTGACATCGGCGATGAAATGATCGGCGGGTAGAATGATGACGGGTTCGTCCAAACCGCCTGGGCCGTATTGCTTAACGTGCAATGCGGCCAGCCCGATGCACGCGGCGGTGTTGCGGCCAAAGGGTTCGACCAAGACTTTGACCGGTTGCGCGCCAACCAGCTTGTGCGTCAGCTCGGCGTGCACGCTGCCGACGACGACGCAGATGTGGTCAAGGGGCGCAAAGCGTTCGGCGCGGGCGATGGTTTCGGCCAGCATCGAACGGTCGCTGGTGATGTTCAGAAATTGCTTGGGGTAATGCGCGCGGCTGGCGGGCCAAAAGCGTGTGCCGGAACCGCCCGCCATAATGATGGCAAACATCAGTACTTCTTCCTCTCAAAATAAATTGCCCTGGTGCGCCGCACTCAAGCGGGCCAACCACAGCCGGGCCAGTGTTGACGAAGTAGCAATGGGCGTCAAGCCTCAATTGCCTGGCGTTCCGCATTAGCATTAACCGCCAAAGCGCAAGCCTTGCTGGAATCATCAGACTCAGTATCAGTAGCTCCCAAATTGCGGGAGCGTGGAGCTATCAGGCTGAGGCTGGCTCCGGACGCCTGGTCCGAGGCTCCTGACAGCACGAAAATTGCGGATGATTTTCCGGCACTCAGGCGTACGCTTCGCCCTCTTCGGTAGTGGCTAAGTCAGGTGGGATGTGTCAGTAGCCCGCGCGTGAG
>JAYUCP010000309.1:0-11501 GCA_043740245.1 Acidobacteriota bacterium
GTCAGTAGCCCGACCGTGAGGGAGGGCTTGCTTGCGCAAGCAAGCCCTCCCTCACGGTCGGGCTACTGACACGGACTAATTCCAATGAAGTTGCATTTCGTCTGGATCGGCAAAACCAAAGATCGGCCTTGCGCCGCTTTGCTGGCCGATTATTTAGGTCGCATCGCCCGCTTCACCCCCAGTGCAGTGAGCGAGTTGAAAGAACCTTCCGGCAGTCATACCGGCAGCCTTTCTGGTAAAGGGGCTGAACGCCGTGTGGTTGAACAGGAAGGCGGAAAAATACTGGCTGCCGTCGCGCGGGATGACTATGTCGTGCTGCTCGATGAAAGAGGCCGTCAATTCTCGTCGCCCGCTTTAGCTGAATTTATCGGTGCGCGGCAACAGGCCGGCAATAAACGGGTCGCCTTCATCATCGGCGGGTTCGCCGGTGTGAGCGACGCCGTCCGGCAACGCGCCGATCTCGTGTGGTCACTCTCGCAACTCACGCTGCCCCACGAAATCGCCCGCGTCGTCGTAACGGAGCAGCTTTACCGCGCGTATACGCTGCTCGCCGGTTTGCCGTATCACAAATTTTGAACCCAAGTTTGGGAATTGCGTGTCATTCCAAATTCCAAGTTGATCAATGGGGAGCTGAGGATGGACAAAAAGAAACTGAGTTACTTCAAAGAACGCCTGTTGGCGGAACGCGCCAAATTGCTGGGCGTCGTCGGACGCAACGAAGACCACGGCCGCGAGGCCGACACCGAGGCCACGCAAGACCCGGCGGACAAAGCCTCGAACTCATACACCAAGGAATTGCTGTTCAGCCAATCCACCAACGACCGCCAGATGCTGATGCTGATCGAAGAGGCGCTCGAACGCATCGAAGACGGCGAATTCGGCACCTGCGTCATCAGCGGCGCAGAGATTCCGATGAAACGCCTGGAAGCGGTGCCCTGGGCCAAATACACCATCGCCGTGCAAGAACAGATCGAAAAAGGCCTAATTGACGAAGAAGAGTAACCGCTACCCGCCGGTTGCCAGAGCCAACAAAACCCTGAGCCTGACCGCCTGTCACACGCTCAGGGTTTTGCTGTTTTTTCCAGCACGCGCTGAAATCATTGAATGACTGAAAGGACGCCAATGAGAGCACCGATCATTGCGGCTGTTGTGTTTGGCCTCTGCCTCAGCCTTCAGCACGTCCGCGCGCAAACTCCGCCGCACGATGACGACCAGGAGTGGAACGAAATCCAAATCACCAAGCCGCTCACCGACACCCGCGACCTGGTGCTGACTGGCCAGATGCGCCTCGGCCGCGAGTTCACGCACGCCGTCGAAGAACAATTCGCCGCCGCCGTCGCCTTCAAACCGAATGCGCGTCTGACGCTGACGCCCGGCTATGCTTACGTCAGTCAACAGCCTTACGCCGGACGCCTCGTCAATCAGCATCGGCTGGTCTTCACCGCGACAGGCAAATTCACCTGGCACGCGTTCACGTTCACAGATCGCAATCAGTTCGAGCAACGCTTCGTCATCGCCAACCGCGATGCGACTGTCTATCGCCAGCGGGTGACGATAGATCATCCCGCCCGCCTCGGCGCCTTCAAATTCAAACCGTTCATCTGGGATGAGATCAGGTATTCGTCGCAAAAAGTCGCCAGCGGCGGACGGCTGGGCTGGTATCGCAACCGCCTCGCGCTCGGCCTTAGCAAATCGTTCACCAAGCAACTGACGCTGGACTTTTTCTATTTGCGGCAAGATGACGGCGTTTCGCGCCCCGGCAACCTCCACGCCGCCGGCCTAAGCCTGCGCATCTTGCTGCCAGCCCGCCACGCTGCGCGGAATCCAACCACCTAACCCGGCTTGCGGTACACCATGAAGTTACGCGAAGAATTCGGCGACATAGACATTTACCTTTTCGATCAATTGCTCAAAGGCAACCTCGCGTCCGGCATCTCGTTGCTGGACGCGGGCTGTGGTGGCGGTCGCAATCTCGTTTACTTCCTGCGCCACAATTTCAACGTCTTTGCGGTGGACGCGCACCCGCCAGCCATACAGCAAGTGCAACACCTCGCCGCCCAGCTTGCGCCACAACTTCCCTTATCAAATTTCCAAATCGCCGATGTAGCCGCCCTACCTTTCACTAACGCCCAATTCGAACTGGTCATCAGCAGCGCCGTCCTGCATTTCGCCCGCGACGCACAGCACTTCGACCAAATGCTCGCTGAGATGTGGCGCGTGCTCAAACCCGGCGGTATGTTGTTCGCGCGGCTCGCCAGTTCCATCGGCATCGAAGCGCGCATCAAGCCCACCGGCAACGGCTGGTTCGCGTTGCCGGATGGCACGGAGCGCTTTCTGGTGAATGAAGAAATGCTCGCCACCGCCACACAACGTTTGGGCGCTACGCCGCTGGAGCCATTGAAGACGACCAACGTGGCGAATCTGCGCTGTATGACGACGTGGGTGTTGGGGAAAATGGCTTAACGCGATCGCTGTCTCGCGCCAACTTACTTGAAATGCCAACAAAGTAGAAAAAACAGGTACGCGGATGCTGCGGATCAGCGCGGATCAACCCGAAAAAGAATCGGCGGAAATCCGCTACATCCGCGTCATCCGCGTATCAATTCGCTTGTCGAATTACGCACACCCTTCAACTTACTTGAGCGGGAGTTCGTATTTCGCCAGCCGCTGACAGGGTTGTAATTCGATCACTTGATTCGCCGCTTCAGCCGCGCGGCGCAAGCGCAAACGCGCGGCGGTGTCAAACGCTGTCAATGCTTCCGGCGATTGCGGCTCTTTGGGCGCGGGCTGCGCGAGTATCCAGTATTTGCCAGGCGCGAGGTTGTGCAAGCGGAACGCGCCGCCAATGCCGCTCTGAGTTTCGGCATAACGCAACACGTCTTCAGCGCGTTCGTGCTCAACAGGGATCAGGTGAATCCGCCAAGGCCCGGACGGCGCTGCTGCTGCGGTTTTCACCACCTTGCCATCCAATGCCGCCGCGCCTTCAGTAACGGCCACTACCACACCATTCAAACGTTCACCGGCTTTGAGCGTGAGGCCGCTGCGGCTGACATCCACTAAACGCGACGGCGCGGCGGGCGCAGTCTTTGCCGCAGGTGACGTGGCGGCTTTGACTGGCGCACTCGGCGCGGGCGCAGGCGCGGCGAGAGAGCGAATATACCAGCGTTCGTCGAGCAGTTGCGCATTCAGCCGATAACGCCCGCCAGACAAGCCGCGAAAGGCGATTTCACCAGCACGGTTGGGCACGCTGACGGGCGCGGGCGCACGCACCAGCAGCTTGTTCACGCTTACCTGTTCGGCACGCAAGGCAAAGACTTGCTCATCCAATATCGCTGGGCGCGGAGCAGGACACTTGATCCCGCTTTCGATTTGCAACTGCGCGCGCACTGAAGCCAGCGGTTTCAACGTCAACGCGACGCCCATTACATCAGCGCCGCTGACCACCACACGCACGGGCGCGGCTGCCGCTGTGTCATCGCCAGCGTTGCGTTGCGCGGCTAATTCGTATTCGCCATCTGTGACGCCGGCGATGGAAAAAGTATCGGGGCCGTTGCTGGCCGTTGCGCCGCGCCTACCCGCACCGCCGCGCGGCGTGAGAAAGGCCGTGTTGACAACCTGGCCGGAGGCCTTGTGCGTGAGCGTCACCACAGTGAAGCCGCCGCCAGGCCCGCGTTCCGCCACCGCGCCCGCCACCGCGCCGCTGATGGCGAAGCCGTGTGTGCTGCGGTACTGAATATCAATGCCGCTGCTTTCCGCGCCGCTGTTGACCACGACTTCCGCCGCCGCCGCACGGCTGCCGGACGGATAATAAATCGGCCCATCGTTCGCCAACGGATTGCGCTGCGGGCCGCCGCGTCCACCGCCAGGCCCGCCACCAAAGCCGCCGCCTGCTGCCGCATTCGCGACGACGACATACGTCCCGGCAGACAAACCGAAGATGCGATAGATGCCGCGATCATCGGTCTGTGCTTCGGTGCTTGTCATTGTTAGCGGAACTGTTGCGGCGTTCGCCGGCTGCGCGTTGACGCGCACGCCGATCAACGGATCACCCGTTGGATTCAACACGCGCCCGGTGATCACACCGCCTTTGATCAAACGAATGGTCACGTCATCGCCGATGCGATAGAAAGCTTGTTGCAACGCTTCGGCAGGCTCAGCGGTGACAACGCTTTCCGGCACGTAGCCCGGCGCGCTGGCCGTAACTTGCAAGGCCGCCGCGCGCAAGCCATCCACTTTGAAATTGCCTTCGGCGTCGGTGGTCACGGTGCGCGAAGCATTGCCGGGGCCGCGTCCGGCAACCGCGCTAACGGTGACGCTGGCGAAGGGCAGCGGCCCATCTTCGCAAGTCACGCGCCCGGTGATGGCGCCGTAGCTGACCGCCGCGCTCGGCGTTTGCGCCTGCGCGCTCAACGCAGTCAGCAACAGCAAGCCGATGATCTGAACTCTTATCGTCATTACGGAATCCTTCGCGGTTGACCGCCGTTGCCGCGCGCTGGTTGCGCTGCCAGCGCCTTTAGATCAAGTGGGAAGGCGACATTCTGCACCGCGCCGCTGCCGACGCTGACGGTCAAGGGCGCAATCGTGTTGCGGCCCAGCCCTTGCGCTTGCAGCGTCAATTCATAAGTCCCGGCCACCAGTTGATCCAGTTGAAAGCGCCCGCTCGCATCCACCGGCACATTGCGTCCGCCGCGATCGCGCACGCTGGCGCTGGCATCCACGCGCCGCGCCGCAACCGTCAGGCGCAGTTGCGGCGGCAACGCGCCGCCTTCGACACGCACTACGCCGCGAATCGAACTGTTGCCGTATGCCGCAACCAAGCGCACGCCCGCGACCTGTTGGCCGGCCTCGACGCGCAAGCCCGCTTGCATATCCGCGCCGTCACGTTCAATACGCAACAGCGTCAGCCCCCCGCCGCGCGCGCCGCGATCCACCAACGTCAACGTGACCAAGCCCGGCGCCAAGCCAGTAACTTGAAACAGGCCGTTCGGCCCAGGTTGCGCCGAGGCGTCGCTCGACAATCCACCGCCGCCACCGCGTCCGCCACCTTGACCAGCGCTGCGCGAAGAAGCGCGCACCAGCAAGTTGGCAAGCGCGGCTTGAGCGTTCGGATCGTTCGCGTTTTCAAACACGACGCTGCCGCTGATCGTCGCGCCACGCACCAGCTTGATCTCGACGCCTGTGGCGTCTGTGGACGTGAGTTCGACCGGCACGGGATCGCTGTAAAACTCCGACGCGCCGGTCGCGCGATCACGCGCGGCATAGACGGTGAAGCTGCCCGGCGTCAGCCCTTCGATACGGAATTCGCCAGCGTCATTGCTGGTGGTGTCGGTCGCCTCTTCGACGACGATTTGCTGGTTGGCGCGATTGCCCTGATTGTTTTGATTGTTTTGATTGTTTGCGTTGGGACGATTGGCGCGCGGATTGGCGGTCTTGGTGTGGCCGATCAAGACGCCGGGCAGCGGATTGCCGGTCTCGGCGTCCACCACGCGCCCCACGATGGCGTAGGTGTTGCGCGCGGCCATGCGAAGGTCTATCCCCGTTAGTTCCTGGCCCGGTTCGACGGTGACGGCGCTGGCTTCTGTAGCTTCAAGCGTGTCGGGATAGTAGGTGCGTTGCCACGCATTGCCGCCGCTATTGGGGCCACCGCCATTCGGGCCGCCGCCGCGGCCACCGCCGCCAAAGCCGCCTGCGCCGCGCCCCACGCTAAGCAAGTAGCGTCCGGCGGGCAGCCCGAAGATGCGATAGACGCCGCGATCATCGGTGCGAAAGTTCATGCCGCCCGGCAAGCGCGTCTGCGCGGGCTGGCCGTTGGCGTCCACTGGCGTGAGCGTGACAGGTTCGCCGATCACGGGGCGCGTGCCGTTGCTGGTGACTTTGCCGGTGATGACGCCGCCTTTCGCCACCGCCAACTCCAGATTTTTGACGGCTTGCCCTTCGGCAACTTGCACCGTCAGCTCGCTGCCGCTCAGCACATAGCCCGGCGCGGTCACTGTCACGCGAAATGATCCGGCAGCAACGTTGTTGATTTGAAAGCGACCCTCGGCGTCCGTTACGGCTTGCCCGGCAGCCGTTGGAACGGCTTGCCCAGCGGAAGTTGGCGGCGCGAAGGGCGCGTTGCGTTGGCCGCCCGCGCCGCTGGCCGCGCTGGCGAGCGCGACGACCGCGCCAGCCAAAGCTTTGTCGCCGAGCTTGATCTGTCCGGCGAGACTGGCCGTGCCGGTTGGGGCTGGTGTTTGCGGATTGGTTGCGGCTCCCGTTGGAAGCGGTGTTTGCGCGCTGACTGCGAGTGGCACGCAGAGCGTAGCGATCAACCACAAGACGATTCTCTTTGTTCGCGGCATGGTGACTCCTTGGTTGTTGGCAGGTCAGGATGTGCTCCTTCTCCATCTATCGCTTTCTATAGACGACCGCGCGCAGCTTTTTGCCACCATTTATTTGTTGAATGAACTGCGGCGTGCGCTTATATCGGCAAGCGAAGCCCAAGATTTATCACTCGACCACGAGCGCGCCTTTATACATTCCCATCCCGCAGCCAAAACGCAATTCACCCGCAGGCAACGCGGGCAATTCGATGATGACCGTGCCATTCAACGGCAGTTCGCGCGTCAGCCCCAAACCGGGGAAGACGATGCGGCTGGCGCAACTGGGCCGCTGGCTGCACGAGATTGCCAACGTGACCGGTTGGCCAGCCGCGATCGTCAACTGGGCGGGCGCATAACCATGCGGCCCGAGTTCAAGCTTGATGGCGTCGGCGGGAATAGTCGTGACAACGGGCGCGCGATGGGCTGGCGCCTTATCAACGCGCAAGACGAACGGCTGTGTGATGACCGCGCCGCCGCGTTGGAATTGCGCCCAGAGCTTGTACAGGCCCGGACGCGGGAAGCTGGTCAGCGTACGAATCGCGGCAGGCGGCGGACCGAGCGTGGCTTCGTTGTGCGCGTGCGGAGCCGTTGAAGCTTGGGCGAACTGCGGCGCTTCGAGCGGATGCGCGTGACTGAAGCTCTCGTGCCGCTGGTCAATGATGACGAAGTGCGCCCACGCGCCCAGATATGGTTCAAGGTCGCTGACGGGCTGGCCGGTCTGCGTGTCGCGGATGGTGAACGCCAGTTCGACCTCTTCGCCCGCGCGCAAAGGTTGTTGATGCGTCAAGCTCAGCGTCAGCCCCGCGCGCTCTTTGCGCAACACCGCATCGGCCACGAGCGGCACGGCGAGCGTGGCCCCATTCAACGTCAACGCAAAGCTGTCAACACGTTGTGCGCTTCCGGGCGGCGTGAAATCGGCGTACAAGCGCCAGCGTCCGCCGCGCGGGAACGTGTGCGTGACTTCGTAACGATCACCTGCGACGAGCGTGGGATGGATATGCGCAAACTCGGCGAGGTCTTCCGAAACGGCGAGCAGGTGCAGCGGGCGTTCATGCACGTATTCGAGAAAACGCACGGGCGCGCCATTGGCTTGCCTGATGGTAAAACTCAAACGCAACGGCTGTCCGACAGTCAGCGTTGCGCCGTGAACTTTCAAGTCAAGCTGCGGCTTTGCCAGCGCCAGCAATTCCTTGCCCTGCGGCGCGCAATCGTCATTACGATCTGGCGATGCGGCAGCGTCACGAAACGCCTCTCGCAATTCATCATTCGCAATCTGGCCGTAATAGCACCCGGCCAGCAAGTACGGAAAGGCCAGCCGCCCGCGTTCATCGGTCGCCAGAAAATAGGCATAGGTGCCCGTCGGATATTCGGGCGTGACGGCGAAGCGGCCGTTGAATTCATCCAGGTCGCCCGCGGCGTATTCGTAATCTTCGACAAACGCGCCGAGCGGAAATTCGGCATTGACCGGCGGGCCGTATTGGCCGGGCGTCAACGCCGTTCCATCGGGCCACGCGGTGCGGCGTTCAATGCGGCGCAAACGATAGCTTGACCGGAAGCGCCGCAGGCTTTTCGATTCGGCATTGGCATAACCCCACGGCCCGTAAATCGGATAGCCGTCAAACGCATAACCCAGCAACGGCGAATGCCGCGTGCCATCTACAATCAGATTTTCGAGCAAGCCCAGATCGAGGCTGTGCGTCGTGTCGCGCGCATAGCCATTTGCCACACGCGCGCCGTCATCGCCGCCCGCCAGCGGATCGAAGTGCCAGAGGTTTTGCCCCTGATACGACGCGGCCTCGAATTGGTTGTAAAGCGGTACGCCGTTGACGAAGACGCCGAGCACATCAGGCCGCACGCTGCTGTGCGCGCCTTTGGCAGGCGCGGGGAAACACGGAATGCGGAAGCTGAGTTGGCGCAGGCGTTCGACGTGATCGGGTGGCGTTTGCAACGCGCCGAGCGAATAGAGCGAGAGACCAGCCGATTGAATTTCAACATAACGTTCACGCACGTTGATGGCATGGACTTCGGGTTGCACGCGCGCCAGTTGCGGGTTGGCGCTGACGGCTGGATTGGTAATCCAGGCAGTGCTGACCGGCTCCGCCGCCAAGGCGCACGGGGCCAGCCAGCACAGCAGACAGCAGACAAGTTGCCATTTTCTGTTTTGCATTCGTTAAGCACCTGTGTCAGTAGCCCGACCATGAGGGAGGGCAGGCTCCGCACTCAAACCGTCCATTGCCAAGTCCGCCCTCCCTCACGGTCGGGCTACTGACACAGCGCACACCTCACTTGATCGTCAGGTTGACTTGATTCGAAGCCCGCCCTTCCGCCGTCACGGTCAGGCTGACGTTGCCTTTGCCCGCCAGCGCGCGCGGCAACAGCAGGTTGAACTGGTCTAGTCCACCATACGTCCCCTGCGGCCCAGCGTAAGCAGGCGTCACGGCCACGCCGCCCCCACTGCTATTAAAGCTGGCGCTGACTTGCGTTGCCTTGCCCAAGCCGCTGCCAAACACGATCAAATAAACCTGCTCTGCTGCCGTGCCGAGATCAATCGGCACAGCCGTGACGACGCCCGCGCTGTTGACCTGATACAGCGGCTCGAAGCTCTGCTGTCCGTTACGCACGCGAATCAAATAGCCCGCCGCGACGTTGTCACCGCCGAGTTGAAACAGATTCGGATAGGCCGCGACCACGTTGATTGCGCCGGGGATCGAAACGCCATTCGCCGCAATCGTCACCGTCGCCAGCCCCGTCGCCACGTTCTCAGGCACGCGGTAATTCACCTGACCGGGCGCGGCATAGGCCAGCGTCGCTGTGTACGTCACGCCCGCCGCATCGCGGATGCTGACCGTTGCGCCCGCCAACGCTGTCGGCCAGACGGGCGAATCCGCCGCCGCCGTGCCGGTCGCCAGCTTCGCGCCGAAGAGCGGAAAGGCCGTCATAATTGCGCCCGGCGCGGTCGGGCCACCTTCGAACGAAGCCGCCGAAACGTGCATGGAACTCAAGCGCACGGGGCCGCCGCCCACATCATTGCGTTGCGCGTTGCTGTAACTCGCGCCATCCAGCACGTTGAAAACCGCTACGCCATTCACCCACATGCCGACCACGCCCAGCCCGGTGTTGCGCTTGGTGGTCGCTGCCGCCGGCGCGCGCGGAATCTGGGCGCGGAAGTTTTGCGCGGAAGGAAAGTTGGGAAAGACGCCGCCGTTGCCGCCGTCAATAAACCACGGCCCCATCGCGTAACTGCCCAGATTGTTCGACGCGACATAGACCGCCGCATCGGTGAAGCTAATCGTTTGCGGGTCGGCCTTGACCGGCGCGCTGACGCCGCCGCTGGCTTGCGCGCCTGTGGGACGGTCAATCGGCCACGTCGTCTTGGGCCCGGCGGCGGGATCGAAGCCGCTCACCACGCGCGCGTCCTGCTGCGAATTTTTGGTGAACCAAGCTTGCAGTTGCGGCGCGTTTGGCTGGGTTTGCGTGTAGGCGCCGTTGGCGAAAAAGCTCTGCGCATTGGCGGGCGCTGGCGCGTTGCCGCTGCCCGTGAGGTCGCCGTAATACTGCATGCCGATGATGTAGGGGAACGCGGGCGCGCCGTTGTCATCCAGCGTCACGAAGTAGGCATACGTGCCGTTCGGAAATTCCGGCGTGACGCAAGTGCGCCCGTTGTATTGATCCAAATCGCCGGAGCCCGCTGCGAAATCAAAGTCTTCGACATAGCGGCCTAGCGGAAAGGTGTCAGACACATCCGGTCCGGCTTGATTGGCCGCCAACGCTTGCGGCGTATTCGGATGATGCGCCAGCGCCCAATCGGGCAGCGTGGTGCGTTGCGCGAGCGCGCGCAGCCGGAAGCCGGACTTCATGCGTTTGACCGCGCTGCTGGCGTTGTGCGGGTCGCTGAAACCATACGGCCCGTAAATCGGATAGCCGTCGAGCGCCCAGCCCAGAATCGGCGAATGCCGCCAGGGCGCTGCCCTTTCGCGGTATTGCGTGCCGGTGCGGCCGCTGCCTGCTGTGATCAAATTGTCGTCGAGTTGCGCGCGCAAACAGACCGGCTGCGCGTGATGGTGGTATTGGCCGTTGCCCGGTTGGTGGCCCAGGCATTTGTCGAAGGTTTGCGCTTCGCCGTAAAAGGCGTTGCGAATCCAGATGCCGTCGCCTTGCTGGCCTTGTGCTCGCAAGGCGCTGTTGGACAGCAGACAGAGTGCGATAGCGATGATGTTCGTGGCTCTTTGCATAGGTCGAACTCCGGCTTGATTGAATAAGCTGGGGGCGCGTCCCCGCTCACCCCGCGCCCCCTGTGACCGTGACGGCTATTGATCCCTGGGGGAGCGTGCGGGCGGGCGGTGCGCTTCGTGCTCGGCCTGGAATTGGTCGAGCTTGGCGCGCTGTTCGGCCGTCAGCACCAGATAGATCGCGGCGTCCTTGCGGGCGCGCGTCACGGTCAATTCGATTTCCTGTTGCGCGATGGCGGCGGCCAGCGCGCGCACTTGCGCTTCGTTGAATTGGCCTTTGGCCGTGGCGGCTGCGAGCGCGTCGTGCGCTGCGCGCAACTTGTCAAACAAGGTTTCGGCCTGGGCGTCTTCGCTGTCTTGAATGGTTTTGATCTGCGCTTTCTGCGCGTCGGTCAGATCGAGAAAATGCAGCGCCAGCCGCCCGCCTTCACGCGGCGGCGGCGGGCCAGCGGGGCCGCGCCCTTGCGCGAAAGCCATCGTCAGCAGCAAGCCGCCGCAGAGGGCCAACGCGAGCAGGACATTCACGGTGTTGGGAAATTTCATGGTGCGTGCTCCTTTGGGTTTGTTGTCACGTGACAGCCAATCACGGCTGCCTTCTTGCGCTGACCGGACTATACGCGCAAGCCAACGCGGTGTGTGTAAACCCTGGGTAAAGAGCGGCGCGCTTTGTAAAGGCCGAGTAAAACGTAAGGGCAAACGGGCGGCTGGGGGAGAGTAGCGCAAACTGTCTAGTTTGCGCGGCTTCATCAGCAAACACCTCCATTTCCCCCGTTACTGCCGAGGCTTCGCTGATGAAGCCGCGCAAACTAGACAGCATTCGTTTCTACACAAGTTCTAAAGCCCTGAAAGGGCTGGATTTAATAGCCGGGGACAGCGTCCCCGGAAGGCTGGCAAAGAGCTTTTCGACCCT
>JAYUCP010000310.1:0-29026 GCA_043740245.1 Acidobacteriota bacterium
TATTCGCTCGCGGCCTTGCAGCAGGCGCGCAAACGGCTGCTGCTGATCTTCGGCATCGTGATCCCGCTGGCCTTGCTGTTGAGCGGCTTCGGCGGCCTGGTGCTGGCGAATCAGGCGCTGCGCCCGGTGGACAGCATCACCAAAGCCGCCGAACAAATCGGCGCCGGTGATTTGACCGAGCGTGTGCCGGTACCGCAAAAAATGGATGAGATTGGGCGCTTGGCCGCAACCTTCAATTCGATGATCGCGCGGCTGCAAGCGGCCTTTGAACGGCAAAAGCAATTCACCTCAGACGCCTCGCACGAATTGCGCACGCCGTTGGCCGTGATGCGCGGCGAATTGGAAGTCACGCTGCGCCGCGACCGCACGCCCGAAGAATACCAACGCACGCTCGGCTCTAATTTGGAAGAGGTCATCCGCCTCTCGCGTTTGGTCGAAGACCTGCTGATGCTGGCGCGCGCCGACGCCGGGCGCGTCGAATTGCGTTGCGAACCGGTCAACCTGACCGACCTCTGCCGCAACACTGTCGAATACATCAGCCCGCTGGCCGACGAACGCGCGCAGACACTGACCTATCAAGCGCCGCCGCAAGCCATCACGATCAACGCCGATCAACAACGCCTCAAACAATTGCTGCTCAACCTGCTCGACAACGCGATCAAATACACCGACCACGGCGGCACGATTACGCTCAGCCTGACGACCGACAATCAACACGCCATCCTCGCCGTCACCGACACCGGACGCGGCATCCCCGCCGAAGATTTACCGCGCGTCTTCGACCGCTTCTTCCGCCGCTCGGCCAAAACCAGCGACCGCAGCGCGCCGGGTTCGGGCTTGGGCTTGTCCATCGTGCAATGGATCGTAGAGGCGCATGGCGGGAAGATTGAGGTGAGCAGCGAACTGGGCAAGGGCAGCGTGTTTACGGTCAAATTGCCGCTGCTTTAGTTCCTCTGACACAAGGCATCGGCGACAGTTCATCTTTATCTGCTGTGACGCTAAAACCAGAGAGTTGAATCCTCACCACAAGCTGGAGCAACTCGGCGGTTCACTTCTTTTCTGACGCCCGAGTAACTACTCAAAAAGAAACCGCCGACAAGCCATCTGCTCATCGGCGGCAAAAACCCTTCAAATGTGAAAAGTCTTTTTGCTCTCTCACTGATTGCGCAACTCAAAGCGCAGCCAGCTTAGTAGTCAGTGCTATTCATCAAGCGGTAGACGCAATTCCATGCGGGCTCGCCTTTCTTAGAACCGAACGCCCGCTGAAGGACGACAGCGCTAGATCAATGATCATACCTGTGATCGCAACTGGGGCAGCGGGCTGCCGCTTCTTCAGTCCAGAAGACGTGGGTGAGCGTCTTCGAGCCGTCCGAATGAAACTGCTCGTAAGTCGAGCTGCGGCCGTTCGGGGACTGGCTCTTGAGGTAGCCCCATTTGTTCGAGTCGTTCTCATCGTCAGAAGAGGACGCAGCCGAAGCGGCCCTCGCGGCGACGGTGGTCGTGCTGTCGAGATGCGCATAGATGAGGTTCAACTCATCAAAATCGTGTTGGTTCGGTTTGGTGCTAAGCGTGCTGCCAGCATTAGCGCCCGTGTTTGAGAAATAGTCCATGCAGGTGTTAAGCGAGGCACCGGACGTGGACTGGTGGTCAAGGCCGAAGGTGTGGGCAACCTCCTGACACATCACGTGCCGCCGCTCGTTGGTATTGTTGTAGAAGGCCATATTGAAGTACGAGTCGTTCATCTTGGCCGAACCCTGTGTGATGTGCGTGCCGCCGGTGATGTTGATCGTGGCCAGCCCGAGCCAGCCGTTGTTGCCGTAAGTAGCATTGCAGACCTGCGTAGTCCCGGCGACCATCCTACAATTTCTGTTGGACTGGCCGACAACAATCGCGGTTAGTACCGCGCTGTTCCCGGAGTTCCAGTCGCTCGACGTTTGTGAGAGATGAGAGCTCCAGTCAGCGCTGGTCAGGTTATTTCCAAGCTTTAAGGTGAACTGAGAGGTCGTGCGTGCCCAGTGGTAGCCGCCCCAAGAGTGGCTAGCGTAAACTGCGAAAGTGCCGAATGCGGTCAACACCGTCATCAACACCGACAAAATAAATGGAGAACGACGACGAGTAAGTTTAAACATTTGATACTCCTTTTTTCTTTAACGGTTGGTTGCGCCACCGTTTGCGCCCGACATAGAGGCGCTGTTCTTCGGAGCGATACGAAGGGGCAACTTAGCGTCGGGTGTGGGACGTTGTGGCTCGATCAAGGGGTTTGGTGACAAACAAAATTATCGGGAAGATTGCTTCAACCTTGGGCATCAATCAAGCGGGCAGAGTATAGTCAGGCGATTTTGGCAACGCAACTGAAAAATTTGTTTGGCTGGCGCGCCGTCCGGATTTTTTGAAACGCCTTGACCAACTCAGCAAATCGTGGCGGCTTGCGCTATTTCAGGAAGCATTCACCCTCAGGTTGCACCGAAGCTGGCGTTTTAGTAATGGTAGCCGGTTCCAATGGCTGATACAGACGCAAGCTCAATCGCCCGCCCGTAATCAATCGCGCGCCACGTTGATAAGTGAAATACATCCACGCCCAGTTGAACAGCGCCGCCGCGCGATTGCGAAAGCCGATCAGATAAAACAGGTGCAACGCCAGCCACGCCAGCCACGCCAGCCAACCGCTCAAATGCAGCTTGCCAATTTGCGCAATCGCCGCGTTGCGCCCAATCGTCGCCATGCTGCCTTTGTCCACGTAACGGAATTGTTCATACGGCGCTTCGTCGAGCGCGCGACGAATGTTGCGCGCCACCGAGCGGGCCATCTGCATCGCCACCGGGCTGACACCGGGCAACGGTTTGCCGTCCTGTTCCAGGTAGGTCATATCGCCGATGGCAAAAACATTCTTGCGGCCCGGCACCGTCAGATCACTGTCGATCTTCACGCGGCCCGCGCGGTCAACCGGCACACCCAGCGTTTGCGTCAGCGCCGTCGCGCGCACGCCCGCGCCCCAGATGACGGTGGCGGCAGGAATGTGTTCAGCGCCCAAATAAACACCGGTATCGTCTATGTTGCTCACTTGGGCGTTCTTGCGCACACGCACGCCGAGGTCGTTCAACTGGCGTTCAGCGCTCGCCGACAACTCCGGCGGGAAGCTCGGCAGAATGCGCGGCCCGCCTTCCAACAAACGAATCTCGGCCTGATCGGGATAGATCGAACGGAAATCGCGGTCGAGCACATAACGCGACAATTCGGCAATCGCGCCCGCCAATTCGACACCGGTCGGCCCACCACCCACGACGACGAAGGTCATCAACTGCTTGCAACGTTCGGCATCGGTTTCTTTCTCCGCCGCTTCAAAGGCCAGCAGCACGCGGCGGCGAATCTCGACCGCGTCATCCAAATCTTTCAAGCCCGGCGCAAACCGCTCCCATTCATCGTGGCCGAAATAGCTGGTGCGCCCGCCCGCCGCCAGCACCAGATAGTCATAACTGATTTCGCCGTCGCGCAATTTGACAACCTGCTTGTCAAAATCCACGCTCGTCGCTTCGGCCAATAACACACTGGCGTTCGCCTGTTTGCGCAACACCGAACGAATCGGCGCGGCGATGTCAGCGGGCGAGAGACCGGCCATCGCTACTTGGTATAGCAACGGTTGAAACAAATGGTGATTGGCGCGGTCAAGTACTGTGATGAGGATAGGCGCGGTTTTGAGTGATTGTGCGCAGGTGAGGCCGCCAAAGCCTGCGCCGATGATGACGACATGGGGTTGTGTTTGATTCATCTGTATCTTTCTCCTCACTCACTTTCACGCATGAGCGAGGGCAAAAGTTACAGACTCTCATGCCTCTACGCAAGGTTATGTCCCGCGCCGCGCTTGCGCTTCGGCTGCGGTGGCTGCGCGCCAGCGGCGGATGGTTGCGGAGTAGTAACAGCGTAGGCAGAGGTCAATCGTTCAATCAGAAGAATCTTTTTCAGCCGCAGGCGGGAGTTGGCGGCTGGCTTTCAACAGACGGTTCTCAATTTCCGTCAGTAACAACTGGCGCGTCAGGTCTTCGCGTTCATGCGCCACTTGCAGGTCTTCGCGCAACCGGCGGATTTCATCGTTCTGCCGTTCCAGTTGCGCTTCCATTGCCTGCATCCGTTGCGCGGTCTCGTGCCGGGTTTCCAGCGTTTCACGCTCGGATTTGCGCGCGCGATCCTGCGTTTCTTTTTGCAGTTCCTTCAGCCCCGCGCGCGTGCGGCTGCGTGTCTTCGGTGAGGCGCAAGGTTTGGCGCACCAAATCGAACAGTTCTTTCAGCATTTAGGCGGCCTTCCATTCACGCGCCAGAATCGCGCGCGTTGCGGCCTGCATTTGTTCGATCTCGACTTGATCGCGCGCCATCGTCTCGTGCGCCAGTTTCATTTTCTGGACGCACTCGGCAATCAACTCGCGCAGGCTGCTGGATTCGGCTTCGCTTATTTCCAATCGGATGCTGTCTTCCATCGTTGTTTACCTCCGCGCCGGATACTAACACAATTGCAATGTCAGCTTCCTCTTGCTATTGCTATCGCCGTGTCGAACCAGATCAAAGTCAAATACGACAAAGGCGCGCGGCGAGTCATCGCCGCCTTGTTCGGATGGCAGTTGCCTGATGAACAGTTAGCCTATCTGGCAGGCGCGTTGGACGGCGCGACGGTACACCTTTCGCCGCACGGCGACTCGCTGTTTTTCGACGTTCACCATCCTGACGTACTGTTTCAGCAACGGCGTTTGCGCAAAGATGAGTTGGGACGCTTGTACGTCCGCAATCTTTATTTTGAGAAACAACCGTGGGGCCAACCGTTGCTGGGCTTGCGCGCGCTGTTGCGGCAGGTTGAAGCTGGACAAGCACTCGGCGTCGCTTACTTGACGACGTTTGCGGCTGGCACAGCACTCAAAGAAGACTGGAATGGCTTTTACACTTGGGCGAGATACGGTTTTAACGCGGCACTGCCGGAAGACCGGCAACGCGCGCTTCCACCCGCATTATCCGGCTGTCAAACGCTGAATGAACTGATGCTGTATGGTGGCGCGGAATGGTGGCGTATCGAAGGCGTGCCGCTGGAAATGCGCTTCGACTTACATCCTGACAGTAGTATGATGCGAGTGCTGCAACATTATCTGGAAAGTTTACGAAAGAAAGGTCGTTGGTCATGAAACTGGAATTTGTTTACGTTCATAGCCAGGAAGAGTTCATACGGCTACAAGCCGAAATGAAGTTAAACCCCGAACTGCCCTACGAAGAGTACTTGGCGGGTTGCCAAAGAACCAATGAACTCATTCAGCAACAACGCGCCGCGCTTGATCCCTTCGACCGTGCCATTATCGAAGAACGCGAAGCCGACTTTCACCGCCGCCGCCAATTGCGCGCCGCGTGAGCGTTGCTCCATTTTTTTGCGCAATCGAAAAAGCCGCCTTCCGTGAGGGAGGCGGCTTTTTCAGTTACGGGCAACTTACTTGCTTCTGTTCCCGACCCGCTATTCCGCGCTGCGCCTGCACTTTCAGTGACAGTCGCTGCAGAATGATTTGTTAGTCCTGAATGATGGCGTAACGATGCCGTTGGCTGAGCATACAAACGACATTGCCGGGGCGGTCTACGATCACGGCGAACAAGTCCATGATGTCACGGCCTAAAACATTCATCTCCAACCCTGCGGCATCCGTCACGGCCGTGAATTGACCATGAAACGAAACGGGTACGCCGGTTTCACGCCAAAGCTGAATCACGGTCTCAACCACAGCGGTTTCGGTCGTACCGCCCAACCCGCTAATCATTTCTTCGGAGGCCACCAGCGCCAGACTGAGTTCTTTCGCCGTTGCCGCGCACAACACGGTACGGTCCGCGCCGATGTCTACCAAAAACTCTACGGCGCGTGGTTCTCCGTCGCTAGCCTGCATTTTGCCTTGAATGACTGGGCGGACGATACCGTCATCGCACCAGCGCCAACTGCCATCAATTCGCATAAATACGCGCCATTTTCTTGGGCGGGATATAACGGGTCAGGCGGCCATTGTCTCCCGGGTGCGCCGCCTTTGCCTGAGCGACGGCTTCCTCCACGGTGTCGCCTACAAACAATTCGGCGCCGGCCACGACAATGTATTTGCCGCGATAGTTGCCGTAAATTTCCGGCACGTGCGCTTGTAACCAGTCGGAGTTGCGCTCCGCCTGCGCCCACAGAGCTTGCGCTTGCGCAATCTCCACTGGGTCAGTCACTTCTTCCATCGTGATTTGAATTGGTGGTAAAGCCATAAACTATTTCTCCATTAGACGGCCTTCCATTCCCGCGTCAGGATCGCGCGCGTTTCGGCCTGCAACTGTTCGATCTCGACTTGATCGCGCGCCATCACTTCGTGCGCCAGCTTCATTTTTTGGACGCATTCGGCAATCAACTCGCGCAAGCCTTTCGCTTCGGTTTCGCTTAATTCCAAGCGGATGCTTTCTTCCATTGTTGTTTACCTCCGCGCCGGATTCTAGCACAACTGCGCATTCACCCAACCTCACTGCCCACGCCGCGCCTGCACTTCGGCTTCCGTGGCCGCGCGCTTCAAGCAGGACTCCAAACAGACTTTTATTCCTGAATGATTAGGTAACGATGCTTCTGGCTGAGCAGACATACGACATCGCCAGGCCGATCAACGATGACGGAAAACAAATCCAGAATGTCGCGTCCCAGCACATTGATTTCCAGCGCGGCCGCTTCGGTCACCGCCGTGAACTGTCCGCGAAAGGCTACAGCCTGATCCGTCTCGCGCGGCAGATAAATGACGGTTTCGACCGTCTTCGTTTCCGCCACACCGCCCAATCCACTGACTGCTTCTTCAGCATCGTACAGCGTGAGACCGGCTTCCACCACCGTCGCGGCGTTCAACACTGTCCGATCCGCGCCGACATCCACCAGGAACTCCGCCCACTTGCGCGTGCCGTCCGCAGTTTCCAATCTGCCGCGAATGATGGGGCGGGTTACGCCGTCGTCGCATAAACACCAGAGACCGTTAATTCGCATAAACGCGCACCATTTTCTTGAGCGGGATATAGCGCGTCAGGCTGCCTTCGTCTTCCGGGTGTGCGGCTTTGGCCTGTGCCACAGCCGCTTGCACGGTGTCGCCCACAAACAACTCCTGTCCGGCAACGACAATGTATTTACCGCGATAGTTCCCGTAGATTTCTGGCACGTGCGCCTGTAACCAGTCAGAGTTGAGTTCTGCTTGCGCCATACTGGCGCGGAACCTGGCGTTCACTTCCGGGTCGGTGATCTCTTCCATCACGATGGGGATTGGTTGTAACAACATAAGTGATTCCTCCACGGCCAATTTACTACCGTTGCGCGAGGTGCGCCAGCTTCATGGTCCGCGCCGCGCCTGCACTTCGGCTGCGGTGGCCACACCCTGGGAGCGCAGTGCATCCTTGCCTGCGGGCTTTCGCCAGTCGGACCTTTCTTTTCAATGCATCTTTCCCGCCAGTCACGCAGGCAAGGATGCGCTGCGCTCCCAGGGTCACTGCCCGCGCCGCGCCAACACTTCCTGCTCGGTCGCCGCGCGCCAGAAGCGGATGGTTTTGTCGGCACTGGTGGAAAGTAGCGTCTTGCCATCGGGCGAGAATGCGACCGACCAGACTTCTTTGGTATGCCCGGAGAGCGTCAGCAATTCCTGACCATTCTCCGCATCCCAGATTTTGACTTTCTTGTCGTCGCTGCTTGACGCAAAGCGATTTCCATCAGGGGAAAAAGCAACTGAGGTCGTCATCCCTGCATGACCTCTGACATTGGAGATTGTGCGACCGGTTTTGATGTCTAAGAGGCTCACATCGCCATCCCACGATCCTACGGCCAGTTTTTCTCCATCAGGCGAAAAAGCAAGCTCCATAGTAGCCAACGATGTTTCATAAGACCGCAATACTTTTCCTGTACTCACGTCGCACAACTGGACTCTTGCTATCGTACCAATGGCAGCCAGCTTGCCATCAGGCGAAAATACCGTCCGAAATGGGACGTTTCCGCGAATGTCTTCTTTGACTGAAAACAGTTCCTGCTTAGTTTTTATATCCCAAGCCCGCACGATTTTCGCGTCGGGAGTTTGTGACACAGTCACAACTCGTTCTCCATCACGGGAAAGCCCAGCTATCCAGCTTCCGCGCGGCACTTCAGGCTGAAATTGCTGGATTAGTTGCTGGGTTTCAAGGTCCCAGATTTTCACATCGTTTGTGTCGCTTACATCATCGAAAGAAGTGGCCGTCACCAACCGTTTACCATCAGGAGAAATAGCAACGAGCCCACGTCCCGTTTCTTTTCGGAACGCATTCAAAGCAAAAAGCTCCTTGCCTGTCGCGGCTTCACAAATACGCGCCACTCCATCTTCTGTCGTGGTAACAAATGTTTTCCCGTTTGGTGAAAATACAGGGTACGACGCCACTGTTTCCCAAGCCAAACTCTCTGGTGTTGATTGAGAAGCAATATCCCAGGTCAGCACCGTCGCATCGCGCTCAACCACCACTACCTTTTTCCCGCCATCCAGAAATGCAGCATTATTTTCCCTGTCGCTAAGCCCTTTGAGATCGTGTAACTGACGCCCCGTCTTTGCATCCCAAACCTTGACGAATCTCTCTTCTACGGCGGCGATCATCTTCCCGTCAGATGAAAAAGTTACTCCGAGGAAGAGGCCACGCTCATTTTTGAGCCTTACCAACTCATGCCCTGTTGCTACATCACAAATGATGAGGGATTGGTCAGTGTAGGCAAGGCTACGGCTGTCAGGCGAAAAACGGAGAAAGTGATATTGCGGCGAAACATTGAATGCCCGTATCTCTTTGCCGGTAATCGCATCCCAGATTTTAATCACTCCGTCTTGCGCACAAGACGCCAGGTATTTCCCGTCTGGGGAATAATCAAGTGAGAAGTCTTGTTTGATACGGTTTCCCGGATGTGCAGAGATCGAAAGTAATTCTTGCCAGGTGTTCATCCCCCATACTTTGATCGTCCCATCCTGATAACCAATCGCCAATTTAATTCCGTCAGAAGAAACTATCGGTATGAAAGCATTGGCGGCAACGGCTTCGTTGATTTTGATTTCCTGGTCAGTGGTTAAATCCCACATCCTCAAACCGCTTTGTAAATCAGCCGCGATTAGCCTGTGTCCGTCAGGAGTAAACTGAGGGCGATAGTCAAAACCACTCAGCGTTTTCAGCTTTGTCCAAGTTGTCGTATCCCAAATTGTAAGGTTGGTTTCAATATCCAAAGCCGCCATGCGTTTTCCATCAGGAGAAAAGGACTTAACAATAAACATGGCCTGATGGTTCAGCTTCTGAAAGTTTTTATTGGCAGTTCGCCACAAATGAAACCACTCGAAGCCACGCAGGTCTTCTTGCCCAGGAGCAGGGATATGTGCGTTCAGCAATTCACGCACACGCCCAAAACTATCATTCGCCAAATCCTGTCCCGCCAAATTCATCTGCGCCGAATACAGCAACCGCCGATTCACTTGTTCCGATTGCACCGCGCGATTGCGTTGCCTGAATGCAGTGAAAGCCAGTCCGCCAACGATTGCCAAAATGACCGCCGCCACCGCTGCCGCCCGCAACAACCCGCGCCGATACGCCGCTCGCTGCCGCAACACTTCCGCATCCGGCAAATTCGCCAGCACCCATTCCCGATCAAACACGCGGTAGTAAATCCGGTTGCGCACATACAGCAGCCCTTCGGCGACGCGCGTGATGCCCGACAATCGCAGCACGCTGATGAGCGGATTGGTTTCGTCATCTTTGACGCGCTGGTTGTCGCGCAGCTTTTTGTACAAGTCCAACAACGCGGCGCGGTCGGCTTCGCTCTTCAACATCCGCTCGCGCACAAAGAGTAGATTGTCGTCGCGCTCGCGCGCGCGCGTCGTGAAAAACAACTCTTCGCACAGCCGGTCTACGCCGCCTGCGTCTTGCACGCCCGCGTCTTCAGCCACCGCCTGGCAGAGCCGTTGCGTCAGGTACGGATGCCCACCCGTCCAGTACAAAATGCGCTTGAGCAGCTTCGCCGCCATCTTGTCATCGCGCCCCATGCCACGCGCGAGCGGCGCGGCTTCGGCGTCGTTGAAATCGTTGAGTTCGATGCGCTGGCCGATGTTGAACGGCGTCGTGCGCGTATCGCGGATCAAATCGGAAGGCGAGGCTACGCCCAGCAAACAGAACGTCAGGCGTTCGAGTTCGGCGTCTTCGGTGCGCCGGTTATAGAGTTCGCGGATGGCTGCGAAAAACTCATCGGTCGAAAACGGCAGGCTGCGCACGGCGTCAATCTCGTCTACGAAAAAGACGAGACGCCCGGCGCGTTGCGGCAAGACGACTTCGTGCAACGCCGACATCCAGCGTTGCAACGGCCCCAGCCGCGGATGCTCCGTCCAGTAATCCTCCAACTCGTCTTCCAAGCCGAGCTGCCGCCCGACACGGTTGAGCAAGCCGTCGTACCACTGCTCGGCATTCAGGTTCTGGCCGATGGAGGTCAGATCGAGCACGACGACGTGTGCGTCCGCTTCGCGCAATCGGGCCGCCGTGCGCACCATCAGGCTCGACTTGCCCATCTGGCGCGAAGTCAGCACGTAGCAGAATTGCCCCTGCCACAGCCCGTCATACAACGCCTGATCAGCGCGGCGTTCGACATAACACGGCGCATCGCGGCGCAGCGTGCCGCCGGTGACATAGAAACCGGTTTCGCCAGTTGCGAGATTGGTTGCGAGGTTGTTCGTAGCGGTTGCGGTCATAAGCCCTCCCGAAAAAGGTTAGATTGTGTTGCGCCGGGTAAGGCGGGAAAGGGCGCTGGAAAGTGACACGGCGAAAAGAAAAATTTACGACCCGTGCGAGTACCTTTGTACTTATTCGCGGATGCCCCAGCCTTGCGCTGGGGAGGTTCACGTTGACCGCTACCAAAACGCGTCGTGTTTGCCGATGCCCCGGCCTTGCGCCGGGGAGGGGTCACGTTGGTCGCTATAGCACCGTGCGAGAACCTCCCCGGCGCAAGGCCGGAGCATCTGGGAACTTTTCTGCCGCCGTGTGTAGCACCGTGCGTGAACCTCCCCGGCACAAGGCCGGGGCATCCGGGAACTTTTCTGCCGCCGTGTGTAGCACCGTGCGTGAACCTCCCCGGCACAAGGCCGGGGCATCGGGGAATGAATGTACCGCCACAACTGAGGGCTATGTCCGAACGATGCGCTCGACGTAATCTTTCAGCAACTGATTGTCATCGTCAGGTGATTGGATTGCTCGCATGAATTCAGTCAACAACTCGCCAGTGAAACATGGAAGCTCAAGGCTTCGTGCAATGGATTCGTAACCCTGCGCGCTCAACCGGTAAATCGTCATCTCATCGCCGTCGTAAAGCCAGACTTCAGCCAGGCCGAGGCGTTGATAAATCGGCAACTTGGGAATCGCGCTGCCGCTGAAATCGAGTTCTATGGCAATGTCGGGCGGCGGGTCGTGTTCAAAGTTCAAGTCAATTCTGGAGCCGATAAGCGCAAGGCTTTTGAGGTAATAACAACCGTCAGGCTCTTTGCCTGCAAGTACGTCTTTCTTGCTAATGGTCGCTGACCCAAACGAACGCAGGCGGATGTTGAGGCGCATAACCGCCAATCGAATCAGAGAACTCAGCATGCCAGCGAAGTAACCATGCTCAGTTGAGATGGACATGATTTCCATCGTCCCACTGTCGAAGCTGATGTGCGCAACGGGTCGCTCGCCTATCGCCTCATGCAGTTGCTCATACTCTTCCCAACTCACGTTATGAAAAACGACAGGCGTTTCCGGCACGAGTTGCTCGATGATTTCCAGATACTTTGCCGCAGTAGCTGTAGCCATAACAATTCTCCCTCAACGGATAGCAACGTTCACAACAACCGCTTCTCCAGATACGTCGCATACAACTGACAACGCAAGCGGGCTTCGCGTGCGGCGTCGCCTGCAATCAACCCGGCGCTGCGCAAACGATAAAAACTCTCTGGCGACGGGCAAGGTTTGCCTTGCAAAACGCCGCGCACGACGGCGCTGAGTTCAGCATCCTGTTCCAGCGAAGCGGCAATCCGGCGCAAGTGATCTCCAAAAGGTCCGTCATCGTGATCGGCAATCGTTTCAAGTTCGGCCAAGGTGCGGTGGTGGTTGACCATTTCTTGCAAGCCGCAACGCACGAGATAAGGATGGCCGCTGACCAGGCGGCTGTAACGCGCGACTTCGGCATTGTCGCGCAAGGGTGCGCCGTAGCGCGTGTTGAGTTCGGCGACCTGTTCAAAGCTGAAATCTTCGAGCGCCAGCCGCGTGCCGACGTTGAAAGGCGATTGGTTCATATCGCTGATGAACAGGTGCGCCTCGGTGGCGTAGGCAATCGCCAGCGTCAGCCGTTGCCACGGCCCATCAGGGTCGAGCGAACGTTCGTTGTGCCAGGAGCGGAAGAGGCCGAAGACTTCGCTGCCAAAGCTGCACGCAAAGAGGCGGTCAACTTCATCAAGGCCCCAGACGAGATGGCCGGAGATTTTGCTGAGCACTTCGCGGCGAATGAAACGCTCGAAGTTGATGCTGGGGCCGCGCCGCGCATTCCACACATCTTCGGGCACGACGTCCAGGTCGAGTTGGTCGGCGATCAGATCGGCCAGCGCGAGATAAAACGCTTCGGCAGAAACCAGTTCATCGGCGCTGAGCTTTTGCAAATCGGTGAGCACGACTTTGGCTCCGGCACTGCGGGCCTGTTGCAAGCCGCGCGCGAGCAGCGAAGTCTTGCCGACCTGCCGCGCGCCTTTGAGCAGGACGATGCTGTCTTGCCGGGCGATGGCCGCGCGAAACTCTTCGTCGGTCGGGCGCACGATGTAAAAGCGTGAAGCGAGCGGCACCGCGCCGCCAACGGGTTCCAACTCGGCGGGGTGCGAATGCTGAACCGGCGGCAACACGGCGGCGAGTGGCAGCGTGGATTGCTCTTCGGTATTGGGTTTGTGCCGCGCGGCAAAATCCAGTTCGAGCTTCAGGCGCTTCAATTCGGCAAGCAGTTCGCGGCTGCTGGGCCAACGCGCGTCGCGGTCTTTGGCTAACGCACGCTCGACCAGTTGTTGCAACTCGTCGCTGGCGTTGGCGAGAGGCAACGGCTCGCGTTCCAGAATCGCGGCAATCGTTTCGGCAATCGAAGCACCCTCGAACGGCGCGCGCCCGGCCAACATTTCATACAACACGACGCCGAAGCTGAAGAGGTCGGAACGCGCATCCACTTCGACGCCGCGAATCTGTTCGGGCGACATATAACGCGGCGTGCCCAACACCTTGCCGGGGTCGGTGTGGAATTGCGGATTGGGGCCAGCGGGAGAAGCCGATTGCGGATTCTGTGGCTCAGTGAGTTTGGCGAGGCCGAAGTCTAAAACTTTGACGAGACCGTCAGGCCGCACCATCACGTTTTCTGGTTTGATGTCGCGGTGAATGATGCCGGCGGCGTGGGCTGCGGCGAGGGCACTGGCGATTTGCGCGGCGAGATCGAGCGCTTCGGTCAAGGGCAAGCGCGCTTCGCTCAAACGCTGGCGCAGCGTGATGCCGTCAATGAATTCGGTGGCGATGAAGTGCAGCCCGTCAATTTGGTCAATCTCGAAAATCGTGATGATGTTGGGATGGTTGAGCGCGGAGGCGGCGCGCGCTTCCTGTTTGAAACGCTGGACACGCTCGTCGTCTTGCGTGAATTCAGGCGGCAGCAGTTTGAGCGCGAGGGCACGGCCCAGCCGTTCATCTTCGGCGCGATAGACTTCGCCCATGCCGCCGCGTCCGAGCAAGGCGCCGATGCGATAGTGGCTGAGCGTTTGGCCGGTGCGCAGCGCGGCGGATTGCGCGGCCATAGTTTTGGCGGCAGCTTCGAGGGCGGGTTCGCTCAGGAAGTCGCTGGCCCGTTCGGCTTGCACGTCGGCGTTGAGCAAGGATTCGAGTTCGCGCCGCAAGGCTTCATCGCCTGCGCAGACTTCGTTCAACCAGGCGGCGCGGGCTGCTGGGTCAAGCTCTTGCGCTTGCTCAAACAATTCATCAAGGCGTTGCCAACGCTCGCGGTCAAGTTTCATAGCTTCCACTCAATCCTTGGCTCTCAGTTCGCGGTAAAGCCACGCGCGCGCCAGCTTCCATTCGCGCAAAACGGTGCGGCGCGAAAGCTGCAACGCCTCGGCAGTCTCGTCTACGCTCAAACCGCCGAAGTAACGCAACTCGACGATGCGGCATTTGCGCGGGTCACCCTCACCCAGCAATTGCAGCGCGTCATCCAGCGCCAACAACTCGGTGTCGCGCTGTTGTGCGGCAATGACGGCCCCGTCAAATTCAACCTGCCGGGCCTGGCCGCCGCGTTTGGCGTAGTGCCGCGCGCGGGCGAAATCCACCAGCACGCGGCGCATCATCTGCGCGGCGATGGCGATGAAGTGCGCGCGGTCTTGCCATTCGACGTGCTGCCAATCGAACAGGCGCAGGTAGGCTTCGTTGATCAGGGCCGTGGTTTGCAGCGTGTGGCCCGCGCGTTCGCCGCGCAAATACCCGTGCGCCAGCCGTTGTAATTCGCCGTAAACCAGCGGCGTCAATTGGGCGAGCGCCGCTTGGTCGCCATCGTGCCAGGCGCGCAGCAATTGGGTGATTTGTGGCGGTGAGTCGTTTTGCATTTGACTCCCTGGGAGCGCAGTGCTTCCAGCCTGCGGGTTTGGTGAAAGACGCAATGATACCGCCAGGGGTACAACTTGACCCCCGCAGGCTGGAAGCGCTGCGCTCCCAGGGTTAATTCAGGACGCGCAACACAATCGCAATCTGCTTCGTCGTCGGCTGCGCTTCGATTTCACGCAGCGCATCCTGCAACTGTTGTTCGCGCACGCGGTGCGTCAGCAAGACAATCGTCGCGGTGCCGTCCGCCGTCACGCCCTTTTGCGTGAAGCTGTGCAGGCTGACGCCGTGCGTGCCGAAGGCCTGGCCCAAGTGGCCGATCACGCCGGGCGAATCGCGCGTTTCGAGCCGTATGTAATAGCCATTCACCGTCTCGGCAATCGGGAAGACTTCCGACGCCTGCGAACGGATGGGTGATTGGAAGTAGCGCGCAAAGTCGGGCAGTTTGAGCGCGCTCGCCAGATTGATGACATCGCCGACGACCGCGCTGGCCGTGGGGTAGCGCCCCGCGCCGGGGCCGAAGAGCATGATTTCGCCGACCGCGCTGCCGCTGATGAAGATGGCGTTGTTGACGCCTTCGACGCCCGCCAGCGGATGATGCTGCGGCACCAGCATCGGATGCGCGCGCACGTCCAGCCCGCGTTCAGGATGTTCGTCATCGCCCGGTTGCGCGAGGCCAATCATCTTGATGCGGTAGCCGAATTCGTTGGCGAGTTGAATGTCCAGATCGCTGATGGCGGTGATGCCCTGGCGGAAAATCTGGCCGACTTCAACGGGCGTTTGGAAAGCAAGCGACGAGAGGATGGCGATTTTGTAAACGACATCGAAGCCTTCGATGTCGTTGGTCGGATCGGTTTCGGCAAAGCCGGCGGCCTGGGCTTCGCTGAGGGCTTCGGCGAAGGGCTTCTTCTCCAATTCCATCTTGGTCAGGATGTAGTTGGTCGTGCCGTTGATGATGCCAGCGACGCGCGCGATACGGTTGGCTTGCAGGCCGCGCTGCAGCGTCGAGATCAGCGGGATGCCGCCGCCGACCGCCGCTTCAAAAAAGATCGTCACGTTGTGGGCATTGGCCAGCGCGAAAAGTTCGGGGCCGTGTTTGGCGATCAACTCTTTGTTGGCGGTGACGATGTGTTTGCCGTTGGCGAGCGCGCGTTTGACGACCGCGTACATCGGGTCAACGCCGCCCACGACTTCGACGATGACTTCGATGTGCGGGTCATCGGCCAGTTTGAAGGGGTCGTTGGTGAGCGCGAGTTGTTGCAGATCAACTTCGCGCGGTTTGTCGAGATGGGCCACGGCGATGCCGCGAATGTCGAATTGCGGATTGTCACGCAATAAATTGACGACGCCTGTGCCGACGGTGCCCAGGCCGATAATGCCAAGTGTAGTTTTGATGCTCATAAATGCTGTGTGCTGCTGCTGGGTTGAGAAGGAAGGCGCAGCTTAACCGCGCGGGCTACGGATGTGCAACGCCCTTGCTTGCAAGCTGCGGCCCGCGCGGCGTTCGTGACGATGGCAGCTTTGCTAAAAACGTGCAGTTTGACAGCCCCACGACGCTACGCTACTTTTCGCCGCGTCGCATGAGCGGGGCAGGCATTGCGCAGACGACGATTTCAACTTGGGAAGACAACCATGAGAACAGTTTTTGAAGATACGACTGAACGCGAAAACCTGGAGGATGCCAAGGTCAATGAACGCGGCCGGCGCTTGACGTTGTTCCTCTGGATTTTCGCCATCCTCTTTTTCTTCGGTTCCTGGCGCACCTATCATTGGGCCGCCAACCGCAAACCGCCCGAACCGCCGCCGCCGCCGGTTTCGCTGACCGACCCCAAACAGATCAGCGACGTCATCAACAAATTCAACGGCTTCGTCAAAGATCAAAATTGGGGCGAAGCTGAAAAGATGCTCTCCGCCGCCGGCACGCAACGCCTAGCCACTGAAAAGAAAACCTTGCGCGAAAGCATGCTGGGCGACCGCAAGGATGACAAAGTGATGGAAGCCGCGATCACCGGCTCCGGCGCAAGCACCGAATCAACCGTGCGCTCCGATTGCGTCTATTACTTTTTGGACAAGCAATACAAGATCATCCCGATTGTCGTGGTACTGGAAAACGGACGGCTGGCGATTAACGGCTGGTAGCGACGCGTTTCGTTCAATACAAAGCAAAGGCAGGCGCTGTCCCGGTAAACCAAAGATAGCTGAGCATTCCACTGCCCCTATTCCCTTGCCACTGGCAAGGGAATAGGGGCAGTGGAATAAACGCCGCAACGGCAGCCTGTTTTACTCACAAGATTCACGGTAGCCCCAAATACAAAAAGGCGGAATTGAGCAACACACTCAATTCCGCCTTTCCTTTCAGCTACCGCTTCAGCCGTGACGGCTTGAAGTCCGATTAGTTATTGCCACGCGATGGCATGGCCCCGCCACTGCTGCTGCCCGAACGTTCAGGCGCGGGCGCGGACATCGTGGCGGCAGGCGCGCTGGTGATCGTCGAGGGCGCTGACGAAACGCTGCGCGAGCCAAAATCACCGGAGTCAATCCCACGGTTGCCAGCGCTGCGGCCAGAACCGTCGTCAATGCCGCGATTGCCAGGGATTTCGCGCCGCATCGGCTCGCGGTCATTGCCCGTCACCACGCGTGGCGGCAAGCCGCCTGCCACAATGCCGCCGCCGTTGTTGCCCGGATAGTAGTAGGGATAGCCGAATGGATTGTACCAATAGCAATCCGCATAATTGCGGTAGAAGCCGAAGCCATAAGGCGAGGTCAAAAACCCGCGATACGGCACAAAGGTGTAGCAACCATAAAATGAATTGTAGAACCAGCCGCCCGCCAACAGGCTATTTTGCCGCAACGAAGACAGATTCGCGGCCACCAGCGTTTGGGCGCGGCCAAAGCTCCACGCATCAAAGCTGTCCATCGCGTCTTTGTCCACTTTGGCCACTTCGGGTTTCTCGGTGCTACTCGTCAGACGCACGAGTTTGCCGCGCTTGATTTTCGCGCTGCCCTGATCGGCCAAGGCCGTCATACGCGGGCCCAAGTAAATTTCGCCCTGGCGCACGGCCACCCAGGTCGCCGCTGTTTTTGCGTCCACACGAATCAGCGTTGTTTCTTTGCCAAACGAGAGCGGGCCATTCGGCGTGAGCAATTCAATCGGCTCTTTCTTGTCAATCTGGCCGATCTCGACGATGGCCGAACCTTTGAGCAGTTCAAAGCGCGTTTCGCTGAAGCTGGTGTTGATGGCACGCACTTCGGTGTTTTCATCCAGCCGTAGATACGATCCCGGATTGAGCAGAATTTCAGCGCGGCTATTGGCATCCGTGCGCAACTGATCGCCATCGCGCAACTGGGTGCCCAACGACGCGCGTCCGGCCTTGCCGTCTTCGCTATCGTGGCGCAACACGTAAACGATGCCGTCGGCGCGATTGACAAAGCCAGCCTTGCTCGAAATCAGATGCTGGGCGCTGGCAGTGCCGGCTGCGGCCAGCATCAAGCTGAACATCAAACCAACCGTGACAAAAGAGATTCTTTGTTTCATCTGCGGCCTCCAATCGGAAAACTTTATTGATCGTCCGGACGCGCCATAGATTCATA
Source organism: Acidobacteriota bacterium (assembly GCA_043740245.1). GTDB lineage: Bacteria > Acidobacteriota > Blastocatellia > RBC074 > RBC074 > JACPYM01. The sequence continues at coordinate 18,220 of JAYUCP010000310.1, forward strand.
TCCAGGCAAGTCCGTGGCACGTAGCGGGTACGTGACGGTGCGGATTCTACTCCCACCTACCCCACTCCGCCAGCCCAAACACGCCCCGCCGAAAACTTTTTGGCTACTCGGCTCTGCCGGTCAGCGCCCACGCCAACGCTGGGCCAATATTGCAATGCCCCTCGCCGCTGAGGTGTATGTTGGCTTTGCTGCGTTGATCCAGCGCGAACAGGCCATTCAATTCGGCGCCGCGTACCGCCGCAGGCAGCGCTTGCCGCGAAGACATCGCAAAGCCTTCCGTCTCGCCGCGCAACAGATTGCCGTGCGTCGCGCGCATCTCAGCCATCACACTCATGAATGGGCTGCCGATCAGCCAACCGTCCTCAAAACTCACGATCACGTCGGCGCGGTTTTTTACGTGCAGATTGAAGCCGTCGAAGAGCCGCCGCAACGGATCAACATATTCGTGCGCCAGCGTCGCGCGATACCAAGTCTCGCGGTCGGCAAAACCTTCGGCGTCGAGTTGGCCTGTCCCGCGCAATGTTTCGATAATCGGATTCAGCCGCAGCGGATCGCCGCCCAGGTCTTCGTATTTGAACCGGTCGCCCGCTTGCACGATGCGCGCGCGTCCGCGTTGGCTGAGCAAGGCCAGCGAATTGTCGGCTTGATAATGCAGCGCGAAATCTACGCCCTCGGTCGCCGCGCACACCTCAGCGACTTTGACCTTGTTGTCCGGCCAGGTGAACAACTGCGCCGAACCGACCAGCCCGTATTTCGGCAGCACGACGCTTTGCGCGCTCTTCAAACTTTTCTCGGTCACAAAGCCCGCGCGCGCCAACGCCTCGTTCAGCCGCACGTGTTGGTAGTGACCATAACGGTTGCCGTGATCCGAAAACAATTCGACTTCGAGCGTGCCACGCGATTCGGCGAGCAGTTCTTCAACCCCACGATCCAACGTGCGCAGGTACGCTTTGATCGCGGGTTCGCCGCCCAGATGCGTCAGCGAATCGGTCGCGCCCAGATAGCCCACAAACACCGGCGCGGACGATTGGCGAAACGCACACTTGCAGGCCAGCAAATCGAATTGCGCCGCAATCATTGTGCTGAGCGGCGCAGCCACATACGCCAGCGCCCCGCCCAACGCCGACGCGTGATAATCAAAGGTCTCTCGAAACGTGCCGCGAATGAACCGCGTCCCGCGCACACGATCTTGCAAGCCACCGATCAGCCGGTTCTGCGCGCGGTCGTAGTATTGGTCTTCGTAGCCCGGCGCTGAATCTGCTTGCAGAATCTCAACCAGCGAAGGATTGGTCGAAGACGGAAAGGTCGCAATCATGCGCGCGGGATTTTGGAAGTGTTTGAAAAGGCCTTCGGCGCGCAGGTCGGCGATGGTTTGGTAAGGGACGCCGTCAAGCACGAGGACAAGACGGCGCGGCTTGGACGGATAAACGGACACAGGTCCGTTGTGCCAGCTATTGAGTGGCAACACGATGCAACAACCGAGTAGGTAGACTGGCAACCAAGCACGTTGCCATAAGGTTTTCAGCATCATTGCTTCTTTGCTTTTGGCTCCATCTCATCAAATTCCCGATTAAAGCGGCACTCGACACCAACCAAATATGAACGGCCCTTGCTCATAAGGCGTGTTTTTTGCCGCACCGTATCGGTAAACTCAGTATAGGTGACTTCGACGTTTGCACTCCCCAATACTTCCATTGCGTTATCGTGTGGTTTGCCAGAAACAGCGATCCCGACATACACCGAATCGCTGGTCTTCGTTTTGGAAGAGAACATTGATTCGTCGGTATAGTACACACTTGCTGTCACAAACAGTTTCGTCCCAGCAAGAGGATAATTTTTAGTAGTCAGCCTTTCTTCTGCAATAACCGGGGCAAAGCGGCCGAGGATCGTCAAACCATTGACTGTCTTGCCAGCCAACAAAGCTTTGTTGGCTGCTTCAATATCAAGCTTGGCTGCGGACTCCCTGGCTTTGACCACCTCATCTTCGTCCATCAAATAAACATGGCAGTAATCAGCCTTCGTTTGCCCAACAACCAAGTTGGAGGCAATTGGTGTTAGCAGGAAAAGCCCCTCACGAGTGGTAAACAAAGTCGCTTCATCGTGGTTCCCCGAATAGGTTGCTCAGCTTATGGCGCCAGGGCGGTGGTCAGCACCAAGGCGCAGCTCAAAATCACGGACAAGCTTGATTTGAACATCATGGCCTCCTCTGGCGGCTAGTCGCCCAGCGAGTACGCCAGAATCACCAACACTAGCAACGTCACGCCCACCGCAATCCCCACCGCAATCGCAATCGTCGCGCCCGTCGAAAGGTTTTTCCCTTTCGCTTGGGTGACATTCGGATACGGCACTTCGGTGGAATTGCCGGTCTTCGGGTCGGTGATGACAAACGAATCGGCGTTGGCTTGGCTGACGTAGCCGGACAGCTTGGTCTTGTCGCGCAGCTTGACGGTGATTTGCGCAGCCGGGCCGGTGCCGAGTTTGGCGATTTCGGTTTTCACCTTGGCCGCATACGCGGCGACCTTTTCCTCTTTCGTTTTCGCCGCAGCGGTGGGCGCGCCAACCAGCATCAACAGCAACGAAGCGACCAGCGCGAATGACAAACTTTTTTGATAAAGGGGTTTGAACATGATGTCTCTCCTTTTGTGTAGCGCACAAAAAAATTCTTGCACCGCTGCTGTCAACGCCACACTTAGCGGCGCGAACAAGAGCGGTGCAAGCTTTTCAAAAATCCTCAACGGTTGCGCTGCGGCTTAGTGCAAGGTTGGTGCCAAGGCGGGCGGGCGGGTTGCAAATGTAGGGCAAACTGTCAGTTTGCCCAGACTTGGCGCGTGAATGGCAACGGGAACCCAAGCGGTCTGGCAACCGAGACAGGGCAAACTGACAGTTTGCCCTACGGTGTGCCTGCCATTTCCGGCTGTCACTCGTCGGCGGAATCTTGCGCCTCGTCGCTGAGCACGAAGCGGCGCGTCAGGCCCAGGTCTTTCAATTTCTGCTGCAAACTCTGGCGGTGCATGCCGACGCGTTCGGCGGCGCGCGTGACGTTACCGCCCGTGTCATTGAGCACACGTTCGATATAAGCGCGCTCGAACTCCTTGCGCGCCTCGCGGAAGTCGGCGAGGTACGGCACAGGCAGAAATTCTTCGGCCTCGGCGGTGGTTGGGCGTTGAAAAGCTTCGGCAGGTTTCGCGGCAGGTGCGGACGAATCAACCTTGAATAATTCAGGCGGCAAATCGGCGGCTTGCAAGGCCGCGCCATCGGCCAGCACGACGCTGCGTTCGATGGCGTTGCGCAACTCGCGGACATTGCCCGGCCATTCATACGCCACCAACTGTTTCAACGCGCCGGGGCTGAGCGCCGTGCACTTCAACTGATATTTGGCGGCGTAGCTTTGCAAAAAGTATTCGGCCAGCAACGGAATGTCTGCGCGCCGTTCGCGCAGCGGCGGCAAATCCATTTGCACGACGCGCAGGCGGTAAAACAGATCGGCGCGGAATTTCTCGGTAGTGACGGCGGCTTGCAAATCGTGATTGGTCGCGCTGATCACGCGCACGTCAAGCGGGATCGCATGCGCGCTGCCCAAGCGTTCGACCTTGCGCTCTTCCAGCACGCGCAGCAGCTTGGCCTGCGTGTTCAAACTCATATCGCCAATCTCGTCGAGGAAGATCGTGCCGCCGTGCGCGAGTTCGAACTTGCCCTTGCGCTGCGCCGCCGCGCCGGTGAAGGCGCCGCGCTCGTGGCCGAACAGTTCCGATTCTATCAATTCGCTCGGCAACGCCGCGCAATTCATGGCAATGAATTCGCCTTTGCGCCGGTGTGAGCTTTGTTCGTGAATCGCGCGCGCGACCAACACATTGCCCGTGCCCGATTCGCCGCGAATCAGCACGGTCACATCGGTGGCGGCGACTTTCTGAATCAGATCGTAAAGGCGGCGCATCGGCTCGCTCGCGCCCTGCAACTCACCGACGCCGCGCACGGCCTGCAATTCGGCGCGCAATTGCTGGTTCTCGCGTTTGAGGTCGGCGGCTTCGAGCGCGTTCTTGACGACCAGACGCAGTTCATCAACTTCAAACGGTTTGGCGAGGTAATCATAAGCGCCGGCCTTGATCGCTTCGACGGCGGTGCGTTCGTTGCCGTGCGCCGTCAGCATCACGACGGGCGGCGCGGCGTGGTCGGCAGCGAGTTCGCGCAAATAGTCCAGCCCGCTCAGCCCCGGCAAATTAATGTCGAGCAACAACAGGTCAGGGCGCGCGGCGGCCAGTTGCTGGCGCGCGGCCTCGACGCTGCCGGCTTCAGACACGTCGTAGTTTTTGAGCGCGCGGCGCATGCCGTAGCGGGCGGCTTCTTCGTCGTCAATGATGAGGATTTTTGGCTCGGTCATACCGGCTCAATTCCCAGGGCGCGCAATTGCGCAGCCAAGCTAGCCGCGCGCGCCTCGGCCACTTCCGCCCGTGCTTCAGCCTGTTCACGCTGTGCAACCGTTTCGACCGGGCGCAGAAACTTTTTCCCGTCCGGCCCATAAAGGTTCAGCTTGCCGTCTTCCACCCGGAGCGTGACGCCCAGGCGCGGGCTGCGCCATTCATCCTCGAACGCGATCCAACGGAAGAACCGCCCCTCGCGTTGCCACACCTCCAACGTTCCGCTTTCCGGGTCGAATTCGTAATACTCTTCGACGCCGTATTGTTTATAAAACTTGCGCTTTTCGCGCATCTCGCTAGCGGTGTTACTGGGCGAGAGAATTTCAAACACGACCTGCGGCGCGCTGTTGCCCTCCTCCCATTGTTTGTAAGAGCCGCGCTCACCTTTCGGGCGGCCAACCGCCACGAGCACGTCCGGCGCTTTGTTGAGGTTGGGCTGGCCCTGCACCGGATACCAGAGCAGATCGCCCGCCACGAACACATTCGGGTCATGGCTGAACAGGGCGTCCAGACCGACCTGAATGGTGATGATGTATTGATACTGAATGGTGTTGTCATCCATGGGCCTCCCATCCGAATCGGGATAAACGATCTCGACTGCGCTTGCGGTGCTAACCATAGTTTCACTCCTTTTAGAAGCTGTGCGTTGGGCCGCTACTTTAGCACAGACGGCGGCGCGGGAAACTCCAGGATGAAGCGCACGCCCCGTCCGTTTTCAACCGGACTTTGCACCTTGATCGTGCCGCCTAATTCGCGCACGCGCCGCGCCACAATCGCCAGACCCAAGCCGGTGCCGCGCTGTTTGGTCGTAAAAAACGGCTCGAAGATTTTCGCCTGCAATTCGGCAGGCACGCCCGGCCCATCGTCGCACACGCTGAATTGCCAAGTGTCAGCGCGTGGTTGCGCGCTGCTCAGCGTAATGACGCCGTCGTGTTTAATCGCCTGCGCGGCGTTGAGCAGCAGGTTGAGCAGAATCTCTTTGAGCGCGGCAATCGTTTCACCGGTGAGTTGCGGATCGGTTTGCAAATCCAGTTCGACGCGCACGCTGCGTTCATTCAATTCATTGCGCGTCAAGGCCAGCGTTTCATCCACCGTCGCGCGCAACGAAGCTGGCGCGGCGGCCAACACGGACGGACGCGAGAAGCTGAGCAGTTGCGAGACGCTGCGGCTCAAGCGATCGGCTTCGCCGGTGATCAAATCGAGATCGCGCCCGTATTCGCGGCTGACGGCTTCGTCCTCACGCATCACCTGGGCGATGGATTTGATCGCGCTGAGCGGATTCTTGACCTCGTGCGCGATGGTCGCGGCCATTTGGCCGAGCGCCGCCAGCCGCGCGCTTTCTGACAGTTCCTGTTCCAGCTTGACCTTCTCTTCCAGCAACTGGCAGTTCTCGATGGCGGCGGCCAGGTGGCCTGAAAGCACCGTCAATACTTCGCGTTTCTCGGCGGTCAGTTGCTGTTCGTTGCCGCGCACGAGCAACAGGCCAACCACGCGGCCTTCGCGCCAGAGCGCGTAACAGGCGATGGCCCCGAGCCGCGCCAGTTGTTGCACTTCTTCGATCTGCGTCAACTGGCGTTGTTCAGCCAGGCGGCAAAACTCGGCAGCAACGTCTTGCGCCTGTGCTGACGCGATGATTTGCACCTCTTTCAATTCCAACGCCTCGCGCAAACGATGTTCGGCAAAGGCGATGAATTGCGTCAGCTTGCCCAGGCTCGTCGAAGCCGCGCCGACTTGCTCCACCAATTCGCGGTAGAGGCCGACTTCGCGCCGGAACAAGCGGCGCAAATACATCTCGGTCACGCGCCGCAACGGTTCAGCCAATGCCAGCAACACCAAAATCAACAGCGCCTCGACGACATCCGAGCGCAAGCCGTAACGCTCTTGCATCAGCAAACTAAACCGTCGAATGCCGTAGATGTACGTCATCATCACCGCCGCCGCCAGCACGGCGTAAAGCACGCTCTGGCGCAGCACCAATTCAAAATAGCGGTAGCGGTAAATGTAATAAGCCACGATGGCCGTCGGCGCGATGGACGAGAGCTTCGCTAGCAAATCCAGATAGCGGCCCAACGCGCCCCAATGCCGCGCGCCGACGACATAGGTCAGCAAAAACAACGCCGCGCTCGCCAGCATCGTCGCGGCGAAGGTTTTGAAAAACTGCCGCTCGCGTTGCGCCTGCCAGACCTTCGACAACCGCCAATCAATCGCCGCGCATTCCAAAAAGATAAACACAAACCACACGATGAAGGGCAGCAACAGCACGCCCAGCTTCTCAATCGGCGGCGCGTATGGTTCCTGCCACAAACGCGCAATCGCCCACGGCAACACTGCGCACGGCACATACCCCAGCCAGGCCAGCGGCTTCAACAAGCGTTTCGGAGTTTTCGGATCGAACCAATCCAGCAGTTTGAAATGCGCGTGCGCCAAGAGCGGCGGCAAAAACGCGAGCGCCGAATACGCGACGACGTTGGCCGACTTGCGCCACCACCCGGCCATCTCGAAATCCAGTAACTCATAAATCGTGACCGCAAAATTGCCCAGATGCCACAGGCCCAGCACGAAGCCCAAACTGAGCAACACACGTTGCGAGCCGCGCAGTCCATAGCGATTGAACAGCATCCGACAGAGATACAGATGCAAAGCCGCGCCGGTGGCAAAGCCTACGAGTTTGATGATGTCGAGGGGCGCGAGGACGGATTGCGGGTAGGGCGAAGGGATGAGCATAACGCTGGCACCCAAGTTAGATCGTCACCTGACAGCCGCACTGCAACGTCAGCCGGTGCGGCGATTGATAATGCCGCTCGCCGCCCGGCACAAAATGGCGGATGGCCTTGGTGTAAGGATCGAAGACGAGCACTTCCTTGACGCCCTGGCCCAGATAAAACGGCGGCCCCAATTCGAGGTCTTTCTTTTCGAAGCCCCGGCTGATGATTTCGATCACAGCTTCGGGCACCGCGGTGACGGCAGTGTCTGTCTCGGTCGGGCGCTGGCAAAAGATAGAGATGTCTATGCGCTTGTCCGAGCCATCGGGGAATTTGATATGCAGGTCGGCATAGTGGACACACGCGCACGCTTCGCCCGACGGCGCAATCGTCATCGTCAAACTTTGCCGGATGCGGTCAATGGCTTCTTGATGCCGCAGATTGGGCAGCGCCTCCCACACCGGCAACCCGCCGATGATCTCAATGCGCATGCCCGCGTCATCCGCCCGTTGCGAAAATTCGTTGAAGTCAATCATGGTTCCTCCTGTTGATGGCCGCACGCGCCAATATTCAAGCGGCTTTCTGCCCACGCTTGCCGGTTGCCGTCGCGGCTGTCGCAACGCGCTGACGCTTGGGCGCGGCTTTGGCACGCGTGTTTGCTTCGTTCTCGCGCGCCAGTTGTTCCATCCATTTCTTGGTACCGTAAATGCCGCGCACCAAACCGCCGACGGTGAAATCCCAATTCAACTTCTCCCAGTGCACCGAAGCCCCGCGCAACCCCAACTCGACCGTCGCAATGTCCGCCGGGTCAGCGTCGCGCAAACATTGCAACAACTGGCACGGCACACTGTGCGTCGCGCCGCTTTTCAATTCGAGTACCAGGCGGTTGGTGGCGTGGTCGTAGTAGGCATGGCGCGCTTGAATCTCCGTCTTGAGCGCTTCTTTCCCGCGCCGGTCGGACTCAACAAACATTCGCTCCAACTCTTCTTCGGTGTATGTCCACTTGCCTGCTTTAAGCATTGCCGTTAAGCCTCCTCCATTGCGCGATCAAATAAGCCTGCCGCTCGCCGGCGAGTTGTAACGCCTTGCGCCGGTTCTGCGTGCTCATGCCCTCGTTCTCCCGTTCGTGGGGCCCCGTGTTTTCATTGCCCAGATTGATGACGACTTCCGTGCCCGCTTTCTTGACGTGCGTGTGGCTCGGCTCGTGATCGTCGGGGTAGATCACGAAGTTGAAGCCGTCTTGTCTGAGCACCGTTGGCATGTCGGAACGCTCCTTCAATTCTCAAACCAATGCAGGTGTTTGTTGCAAGCGCGCGCTGGGCTTCAAGATTCAAGCAGCCTTCCGCCCGCGCTTGCTGGTTGAAAGAGCCGCTGCCGCAACACGCTGTCGTTTTGGCGCGGCGTTGGCTTGCGCAGCTTCTGCGTCTTCGCGCGCCAGTTGTTCCATCCATTTCTTCGTGCCGTAAATGCCGCGCACCAAACCGCCGACAGTGAAGTCATTATCCAACTTCTCCCAATGCAATGAAGCCCCGCGCGGGCCAAGCTCGACCTCGGCGATGTCCGCCGGGTCGGCGTCGCGCAGCCCTTGAATCAACTGGCAGGGCACGCTGTGCATCGCGCCACTTTTCAATTCTATGACCAGGCGCTGCGTCGCAGGATCGTAATAGGCGCGGCTTGCCGTAATTTCGGTTTTCATTGCCTCTTCCCCACGCCGCGTAGCCTCAGCGAATTGGCGCTCGAATTCTTCTTCGCTCAACGTCCACTTACCAGCTTTAATCATTGCTTATATCTCCTCCCACGCTGCGATCAAATAATCCTGATGCTCATAGGCGAACCTGAGCGCCTTCCGCACGTCCTGTTTGGACATTCCCTTGTTCTCACGCATATACGGAGCGGTCTGGGCATCGCCCAAATTGATGACGACTTCCTTGCCCGCCTTCTTGACGTGCGCGTGGCTCGGTTCGTGATCGTCGTGGTAGATCACGAAATTGAAGCCGCCTTTTCTGAGCACCGTTGGCATGCGCGAACTATCCGCCAACTACCGCGCATTTTACAAGCAAGCCGCACCGAGCGCGGACGGCGTTCGCGACGCAGCACCCATGTGGGATGAGGCAACGCGACCGTCTCCGCAATCCGCCCCCACTGCTAAACGCCAAACCTTGCGCAACCCGGCCAAAGGCGTAGTATGGCGTCGGCACGGGCGTGGCGGCGGATGTCGAAATTTCCAAGGGCCGCAAACCGCTTCTCTAGCAACGTCAAAACCCATCACTTCAGGACACGTCATCAGGAGGACTTACTGCCATGTCGCAACGTTCACTTGCCCGGTTTATGCGGGCACTCGCCAGCCTTTGTTTATTGACGCTGGGCGCGCCGTTCAGTCTGGCGCAAACCACTTCCTTCACTTATCAAGGCAAACTGACTGATGCGGGCAATCCCGCCAACGGCGCTCACGATTTGCAGTTTCGCCTCTTCGATGCGTTGGTCAGTGGCAATCAGGTTGGCTCGACCATCGTTCGTGAAGACGTCGCGGTGAGCGGCGGTATCTTCACGGTGACACTCGATTTTGGCGCGGCGGCTTTTCCGGGCGCGAATCGTTTTTTGGAAATCGGTGTGCGACCCGGCGTGAGCACGGGCGCCTTCACTACGCTTGCCCCATTGCAACCTATCACTGCGACGCCCTATGCCGTGCAGAGTTTGAATGCGGCAACCGCCACCAATGCCACGACCGCCAGCAATTTCAGTGGGACATTGGCGGGTGATGTGACCGGGACACAAACGGCCACGGCGCTGGCAAACAATGCGGTGACGACAAACAAGCTGGCTGATGGCAGCGTCACCAATGCGAAGATCGCGGATGTCGCGGGCAGCAAGCTCACCGGTTCGATCACCACCGCTACGATTCCCGGCGCGAATGTCACGGGTGCGGTGGCCAATGCGACCAATGCCGTCAACTCGACCAATGCCACGAACGCCACCAACGCGACGAATGCTACCAATGCCGCGACCGCCATCAATTTCAACGGCGCTTTGGCAGGGGATGTGACCGGCAATCAAGGCACGACCACTGTTCAGAAACTGCGGAATCTGCCCTTGCCCATGCCTGTACTGGCCGATGATGGGAAGGTCTTGCGCTACAAGAATGATGGCGTGAATCCGGCGAGCTTTGAATTGGCGACGGTGAGCAGCGGGGGCGGCACCATCACGGGCGTGACAGCGGGCACCGGTCTGAGCGGTGGTGGTACGAATGGAACCGTGACGGTCGGCATCGCAGCAGGCGGGGTCAGCGCTACCGAATTAGCCACGAATGCGGTAACAACGGCGAAGCTGGCCGATGGCAGTGTCACCAATGCGAAAGTCGCGGATGTCGCGGGCAGTAAGATTACCGGTTCGATCACTACCGCTACGATTCCCGGAGCCAATGTCACAGGTGCTGTGCCCAATGCGACCAGTGCCATCAATTTCAGCGGGACATTGGCGGGCGACGTAACCGGGACGCAAAGCGCCACGGCACTGGCTAACAACGCGGTGACGACAGCGAAGCTGGCTGATGGCAGTGTGACCAACGTGAAGATTGTGGATGTCGCGGGCAGCAAGGAGGGTAGTCAGTTAATTTAACTGAACCAAGCGCCCGCAATAAGATAGGGCTGGCCGGGCCCTCCGGAGTGGCATTTTTCACCTGTTCAACGGTGT
>JAYUCP010000311.1:0-1912 GCA_043740245.1 Acidobacteriota bacterium
GATGCAGCGGATTTCCACGGATTTTTCTTTTTGTTGATCCGCGCCGATCCGCTGCATCCGCGTCATCCGCGTATCCATGTTTTCTCCCTCTCAAAAGTGTCCAGACATCAGCAGTCGAGGTTAAACCTGCATACGCATGATTTCTTCGTAAGCGCCGATCACTTTATTGCGGACTTGCAGCGCCAATTGAAAGCTCAGGTCTTCGGCTTGCAGCGCCACCATCGTGCGGTGCAAATCGGGCGATTCACCGGCCACGGCGCGGGCCATTTCCTCTTCGACGTTGTGCTGACCGCGATCCAGCCGTTCGACCGCGCCGCGCACCAGCGAGCCGAACGTGCCATCGCCCGTGCCTGCGCCCAGCGCCGCGCCAGCCGTTTGTCCAGTGACGGCGGGCGTGACAGCGGGCGTGACAGCGGGCGTTAAAGCTGTGGTGATGACCGCGCTCATCCGTTGTCTCCGAGTCTGAGGCTGGCGCGCGAAAGCTCTTTGGCCGTGTTGAAGGCCGTCGCATTGGCCTCGAACGAACGCGCCGCCGACAGGATGTTGACGGTTTCTTCGAGCGGGTCTACTTCGGGCAACGAGACAATGCCATTTGCATCGGCGTCGGGATGATTGGGCTGATAGCGTTTGACCACTTCGGTCGCGGCGGCCAGGCGCGTCGTCACTTGCACGCCGCGCGGCTGGCCCGCAGTTTCATCAGGCCAATCGTCAGCGAACAGGCTGGCGCTGCGTTCAAACACCGCATTGAAGCCCGCGCCCGGCTGTTCGACCGGAGTGGCTGCAAAGATGGTATCGCGGCGGCGATAGGGGCCGCCCGCCGGCGTGCGCGTCGTATTGGCGTTCGCCAGATTGGCGGCGGCTGCTTCCAAACGTTCGCGCTGGGCGGTCATCCCTTGCGTGGCAATTTTGTAGACGTTGAAGAGCGACATAGTTTTACGTGGGAACGCGGCCTGCTTACGGGAAAGGATTTGCGGCGAGTCACACGATGAAGATTGCGCGATGAAGGACGAAGGCAGGTGCGAGAGAATTTGTTTCGTCACCCTGGCGCTTCATCCTTCACCTCGCAATCATCACCCAGTGCTCGTTTCAGCGGCCTTCCTTGATGGCCGCGCGCAAGGTGCGAAAGCGCATCTGCAAGAGTTGCGTGCCGGTCATGAATTTGCCCCCGGTTTCGGCCAGCGTCGCCATTTCGCGTTCGGTATCAACGTTGTTGCCGTCAATGCCGGGGACGTTGTCGGTTTGTTCGACGACGCGCAACGAATCCGTGCTGGTGCGGCCTTGTACCGTATGGCGCGGCGCGACGGCATCCCGCACGGCATTGCGCAGGTATTCGTCGAATTCGAGTTTCTTCGCCTTGTAATCTGGGGTGTCGGCATTGGCCAGGTTGCTGGCAACGAGCTCGGCGCGGCGGCTTTGGACGTCGAGAAAATCGGTCAGTAAAGTTGTGATGCGATCCAGTTCCGCTAATCCCATAACACCGGCACCTTCGGGGGCAATCGCCTGACGGCTGTGCAACCGCTGTGCCCGAAAGCGGCGCGCGGGCAAGGGAACTGGATTTGGCGTTTGGTGAAGTGGCGAGAACTGCTTGCTAGACGGTGTTTATTGGCGATTCGCTGCGTGAATATGCGGCAGCGATATTGTTTGGCTGGCTTGGTTATGTGTCGTGCGTCAATGTCGGCAACACGGCAAATGAAATGCTCGGTGTCACTTTCTTGACGTGCGCGTTGGCGCTGAAGCCGACCGGCAAAGAGAAAGCGGAGGACACCGGAAACCACAAGCATTCCCCCTTCTCAATTCGTCACAGGATTTACGCAAAGTGTGGTGCGGGTTCTTTACCCATGTGCGCCAGGTTAAGGTGTAAGTCCTTTGAAATCAGTCGGCTGTTGCCGACGGTTGATAGTGCTAAGAGTTG
>JAYUCP010000312.1:0-11429 GCA_043740245.1 Acidobacteriota bacterium
CAACTCGTCAACTGGGGCACCTTGCCGCTGATCTTTATGGGCGGCTGGGGCGGTTTTGGCGCGCGGCAAGCGGCGAGCCTGTTAATTCCGATGGGCTTCCTGCAATTTTCGCGCAATGCCGAGAACGAAGCGGATAAATTGGGCGCGCAATATATGTGGGCGTGCGGCTATGATCCGCACGCGCTGGCCAGCTTCTTTGAAAAACTGCAAACCAAAGATAAGAAGAAACCCGGCACACTGGCGCGTATTTTCAGCACGCACCCGATGACTGCCGAACGCATCACGAACGTCAATGCGCTGATCGCGCGCTTCCCTGATCGCAGCGAATACACGCTCAACACTTCGGAATTCAACCAGGTCAAGGGCCGCTTGATCTCGCTGACCAACGCCAAGGTCGCCGGTCGTGGCGGCTCTGATGCGGCCGCCGAAAACAAACGGCCCACGCTCAAACGCCGTCAGCCGGGCCAGCCGGAAGGCAGCGACCCGAGTGCGAGCGGCGGTTCAGAAGATTCCAAAGCGCCGGCTGACCGTCCAACGCTCAAACGCGGCGAGCCGAAGCCGGATAAGCCCAACGATAAGCCGGACGGCAATTAGCTCTTTCACGTTCAAGTATCATTTTCCGCTTCAAACAAAGGCAAGGCTGCCAAGAGCCTTGCCTTTGTTGCTTAGTGCTCGCACTTTGAGGCACGTCCCTACGTTATGCGCAATCGTAACTATGTTGCGAGGTGAAGACTGAAAGAGTCTGCACCTTACTCGCCATATATACTATTCCTCCGGCTCATCATCCAATCCGTCACTACTGCCAAAATATCCCATACCACATGGATCAACACGGAACTCAGGGCCCGCCTCGTGAAAGTCAGGATCCCCCGGTAAACCGTAAATATCATTCAACCCATTTAGCAAGCTTCGATCGCGGAGAGGCCCGCGTACGCGGCTGATCTCGTCTCGTATGTTCAGTTCGACCCGTTCGTTAGACTCCGCATTTGCGAAAGTGAAATAGGGTCTGCCGGGCGGAGGTTGATAGGTTTGCTGGAGCTTATCCAAGTCTGCCGCGCCTCTCTCAGTTCGGGGAACGCGGCAGGTATTTTGAAACACAACATTATGCTTGCGGGTGAGGTCGAAGGTGAAAATCGCGTCTTTGTTGCGATACAAGACGGCCTTCAAATCTGCTGGCGCGCCAGCGGGAAAATCAATGTCAATGGCCATCACCTGGGCAATCCGCCGAAACGGTTCTTCGCTTTTCGCCAGCACAGACGATCTGAGCAAACTGTGCACAACACCATTATAAAGAAAGAAGCGCGGTTTCATTGCCGCAGGGATTTTGCGCAATTTGGTACCGTATACTTGCTCAAAATCCAACACCCAACGAAAATCATGGGGATCAGCGTTTTGCTTATCAAAAGTCCCAGATGGCTGAACCTTGCGCATGCCAGGAACAACACCAGCCGGATCAAACTTGAGTTGAATGATGTCATCCGCTTCAATTCTGAAGGGTGAGCCAGGGACTTCCGCTCCAAGTCGCTCAAAGACCCGCAACTCTCTCGAATGCTTCTCCGGCACGGGGTTCAAGGAACCGACTTCCAAGCGTTGCTCTTTGTTATTGAAGGCAGAGACTAGCAGCCCATGCAACAAAACCCTGATGGGAAAATCGCCAGGTGGCCAGTCTGTAGACGGCGGATATGCCGTTAGCAAGTTTTCAACTTGTTCAAACATAATTTTTTTGCTCCAGAGGTTATGTGGTTAATAGGTTGAAGCGCCGCCGATCACCGCGAACGAAGCCCAAGCGGATGGATGGGCTGAAAGGCTGCTCGGTTGCGCCAGCATTTCCAGTTGACTGGCACGCAAGGCTTGCGCAACAGCCTGACCGGCTCGTTTACGTTGATAGTGAAAACGCACCATCAACTCTTTGGTTTGAGTGGAATCCACACGCCACAGACTCGCCACCACCACCGGCACACCGGCAGCCAGCCAGGGCCGGGCTAGATTCTGCACTCCCTCACCGTGTGCGAGTTGGCCGACACCTGTCTGACAGGCTGACAAGACAACCAGTCGCGGGCGCGGCAATCTCAATTGATAAATCTCGTAAGCATGCAATAAACCGTCGGCTGCCTCGCGTGTTAGCCCCTCCGTCGCATCTGCCGCGAGAAACAGACGCGAGAGCAAAGGTGACCGCGCATCTGACAGTCCGTGACTGGCAAGATGGATCACATCCACTTGTCCAGCCAGGCGTGTGAACAATGATTCTTTCGCTTGTGCGCCAACCCGCAATGAGCCGGTGTCCGTGTTGTATAAAGCCGCCACTTGTTCGGCTTCGTTTTGCGCCGCTGGCAGATCAGGAAAGGTCGCGCGCACTGCTTCCGTCAATTCCGGATTGCCGAAGCACAGAAGCTTTTCTGTTTGAGCTTGCTTGGTCGCAGCCAACTCTGAGCACAACACAAAGGCCGTGGAACTTGGCGCCAGCACGAGGGGATAATCCTCAATCAGATATTTGCCGCGCGTCTTGGAGCGCAAGGCCGCAAACGGCAGCAAATGCAATGTTTTATCCGGCACAATGCATAGTAACTCTTGCGGCCGCAACCTGTTTTCCAGCGGCTGAATGAGTAGCCGATACAAATCTTCGGCTTGCTCCCGCACCTCTTGTACGACACGGGGATCGGCGCGCGTGAGCAGTTCAACGAACTGCTGTGCTTTAGACGTTAGCACCGTCAACGGCACCGTTTGTTCAGCCACCCAAAAGCCATCATTTCGAATGACCCAGCCGATAAGCCGCTGGTTCAGCAGGGCGAAATGCAGTACCTGTGTGTGCGCGGGTAGCCGTCGTTGAATCTCGGCCAAAGTTAGTGGTTCGGCAAGAGCAGAGGCGTGCAGTTCTAGCGCCTCTCCGCGCCTGACCACTTTCGGCGCGCGCCGTCTGTAATCCAGCCAAGCGCGCGCGCGTGAGTTTTCGGCCAGTTGATATGCCGTTGACGCCGCTTCCCCGTGCTGCGATGCGAAGGTGATTGCAGCGTCATAGAATTCCTGTTCATCGGCCAAAAATGCGTTCCGGCTGCTTTCTTCAAGTATCTGTCCACGGTATTTTTCCAACAATCGTAAGATTCCGGTTAGCTCATGTGCGGCGCTGGTGTTGTCGTTCAGCGCCAGGCGCACCAGGAAACAACCAATCTGTGCCTGGTAAGAGAAAAGCTGGAAAGCCGAGCCTGCATATAAGGCGCGGGCCTGTTCATAACTGGCCAGCGCCTCTGTCATACGCCCCGCCCGGCGCAGTAATTGCCCGCGCGCAAGCAACACATCGGCCCGGGTGTTTTCGCGTAACGCTGGCTCCGTAATTTCCTGCGCCACTGCCAGCGCTTGGTCAGCCGCGCGCAGTGCCAGCCCCGGTTGTCCCAATTCGGCATAAAGCAGCCCCTGGCGCACAACAGAGAGTGACTGGTATAGCGGCCAGTTTGTTCTGCCAGCCAACCCTTGAGCTTCCCGTTGCACATCAAGAGCGGCGTGTGTGTAACCAAACTTCAGCAGATTGAGGGCGGCCGAGCTGTAAAACGCCCAACTTTGGCGCGGCTCAGCTCGCTGTTGCGTGGCCAAGACAATCCCCTGCCCACCTAAGACTAACGATTCTTCATAGCGGCCCAGAACACGATCTATTTGTGCCAGCGCACTCAGACTTCGCAGTTGACATGACCAATCCTCAGTTGTTTGCGCCAACTGCAGCGCCTGGTTGGCACACTCCAACGCTTGCATGAATTCATCGTTGACAAAATAAGCATCTGCCAGAGACTCCAGCGCATATGCTTCCAAGCTGTAATAGCCGCGCTGTTGATAGAACCATTGAAGCCGCTTAAACAATGCCAGTCCTTCGTTTGTATCAGCCATTCGCATTAAGCAATACCCACTCCAGCTTTCGGCCATATAACTTTCACATGTATCACCGGCTGACTGAAATAGCGCCGCTGCCTGCTGGTAGAGCGCTCGGGCAGCTTGCAGTTTAGATTGGTCATAAAGCGCAGCAGCCTCTTTCATCGCTTGGCGTGCCGCACGCAACGTTGCCAAATGCTGGCTCGCCGTTTGGCGGTAATAGCCCGCCAACTCAGTCGTATAGCGATCACTCGTGTATTTACGTTCAACCATTCCGGCAAAATCCAACAGACGAATTTGCGCTTGCGCTGACGAACGCTGGCCGCTCGTCGTAAAATCAAACCATTCGTCAATCAACCGCCGGATCAGCGCGCTGCCTGAACGCTGGCGCAAGACCTTGAGCGACTGCCAAGCTTGTGCCTCGTCACCCGTGTGATAAGCCGCCAAAAAATCTTCATAGATTTGCCCGTCCGACCGCGCCGCTTTCTTCTGCTGCTGCTCTAAGTCGCGCAAGTATTGCCGTGCTTCCTCCGCCCAAGGTGAGACCGCGTCTATTTGGAGATATTCGCGCCAACCCGCCTCGGCTTGCGCGGTCAACCCCAGTGTCTGGCGGCAGAGCGCCCGATTAAACACAGCTTCCAGCAATGCGGGGTTCAGCGTCACCGCTCGATTGAGTTCATCCAAAGCGTGGCCCAAGGCCAGCGTGCGCGTTGTTAGATCACGCTCTTGCCAGCTTTGCTCAAGTAGGGCCGCGCCGAGATCGTTGTGGAGTTGAGCATTGTCCGGTTCGCCTTTCACAGCCAATTCAAATTCGGTGAGCGATTGCGCGAATTTCCTTCGAGTCAGATATAACCGCCCCAACGCGTGGTGCGCCGCCGGTAAATTGGATTCCGCCACGCAATCGAGAAAAATTCGCTCAGCACGGTCGCGCGCGCGCAACTCTACGCGTTCTGGATCATTGCCACGCGCCTCAAAGAAAGGCGCGTAGGCCAAGCCGGTGATGCGCACTTTCACTGGGCGTTGTTGTTGATAAGCCTGATTAAGCGCCAGCATCCCACGCTCGATTTCCGTTGGAGCTATCCACCATCGCCATCCCCAAATCCCTGCTCCTAACACCAAGACGGTCGCCAACGCCACTTTCCACCACGGCTCAAACAACCCCTGCCACCAATGCACGACCGGCTGTTTCAATACAGGCCGCGCGGATGCTGGGTTGCCCAACATGGCCTCGTCTCGATTCTCTATCTGGCTCGCATAACGCACCAATTCTTGCGCCGCTGCCAATTTGTTGCGCCGCTTATCCGTGGTCAGAAAGTACTGCTCAAACAACTCCAACTCGCGGGCCGGGAGCGCGCCGCGTGCGTAATCGTCAATCAACTCCTCTTCCAGCAACACGAGCTGTTCCGCCACTGCGTCGCTGCGCAATAGCTGCTCTTCGATTTGCTGCTGCGCGGCGGGCGCGGTTTCACCGAGCAGGTACTGTCTGAGCAGGGTTTCATTTGCGCTATTCGCTTCCATAAACCTCTCTCTCTGCGAACAAACCGGCGTGTTACCCTTCGCTTTATATCTGGCGCGACGCCAATCTATTTCGAGAATTTTTCGACGCGCGGTTACCAGGGGTTCCGTTTTTCCTCGCACGACGTGACGCACCCGCGCAACTGCCCCCGCAGCTTGTGCAACTGCAAGCGCAAGGCATTGAGCGATTCGCCCAACTGCTCCGCCAGCCATTTGCGCCGCTCAATCTTGGTTTGCTTGTTTTCCTGGTAATACTGCAACACCAGCCAACGCTGGGCAGGCGCGAGTTGCTTGAGACACTCATCCAGACAAACGCTCTGTAGCTCTTTCGTCTGGCTCAACGCGGGCGACACGGCTGGCAAGGTAGCCTCGTTAATCTCGCCGCCGTCCCGCCGGACTTGGGTGTCGAGATACCCGAGATAGACATAATGGGCGACGCGGTAAAAGTAGGGTACCGGATCGCCTTCGTACTTGCCCTCGAACGTAGGCACGCGCCCAATCACACGATTGATGGTCTGATCGGCCAACTCCTCGGCGGTAGCGCAGCGGCGGCCTTCAAAAAAGACGATCAAGCGACGGCGGACGGCTTCATATTGCTGCGCGGCCAATTCGTGATCCGCATTCAGCCAGGTCAGAAAAGTGTTGAACGCCTCGGTTGTCAGGTCTCCGTTTCCCATTTGCTTGAAGCCGCAGATTTCGCTAGCCGGGTGTCCGCCATAGTCCCAGCCACGCATTTGGTGGTGTTGACGAAATGAAGTTGATGCTTATTGAGTGCAGTCAGAATTCCGCGCCGCGATTATAGATAAACTTCCCCCGCTGACAAGAACGCGCTAGCCATCTCCGCAACAAAATTTCGTAACGGGCAGAAATGCTTTGCCAACTCGCCTGATATGGGATGTGCGAATACCGTAGCACACCCGGGCCAACCGTTTATCTACAAGTTGGTCGAATCAATAAATGATTTTCGTATTGATGGCGGGCACCATCAGATGGGGTTTTCTCAATGTCACAACAGACTTACACAATGCGAGCACAAGGTGTTTGCTACACAGGAGGCAAGAAAGGAATGCAACATATGCCAAATGTCAGCTTAAAAGCTCTCTATGCGCTATTGCTTGTACTGACCATTTACGTCAGCCCCATTCAAGCGCAAACCTCTTCTTTCACTTACCAGGGACGCCTGACTGACAACAACCACTTACCGGCCTCTGGCATTCACGATTTTGTGTTCCGGCTCTTTAGCACCGCCGTGGGTGGAACCCAAATTGGCGACGCCGTGCCGCAAGATAACATTGATGTCGCTTCGGGGTTGTTCACCGTCACACTTGATTTTGGCGCAACTGCCTTTCCGGGAGCGCAACGCTGGCTGGAGATCAGTGTAAAAAAGAATGATGTCAGTACTTTCACGCTGCTTGAACCGCGCCAGCCTATGACCTCAGTCCCGTATACCATTAGGAGTCTCTCCGCTGGCTCGGCCTCAACGGCTGACGCGCTTTCGGCAGCCTGCACTGGTTGTGTAACCGATGCCAAGATTGCAGGCGTCGCTGGCAGCAAGGTCACTGGCTCAGTCGCCAACGCTACCAATGCCACCAACGCCGCTTTTGCTGATTTTGCGGGGAGTCTTATAGCCCCACTGGTTGGAGATGTGACGGGGTTCCCAGAGGCCACCAATGTGGTCAGGTTACGCGGGAAAGGGATTGCGGCCACAGCACCAGCCAACGGTCAGGTGCTGAAATTTAATACCAACACTAATCAATACGAGCCAGCGGCTGACAACAATTCCGGCGGCACTGTCACGAGCGTGGTGGCCAGCGCGCCACTCGCCAGTAGCGGCGGGACAACTCCAACAATTTCTCTCACCGGCATAGTTCCGGTGGCCAATGGTGGAACGGGTTCCGCCACGCAAAACTTTGTAGACCTGACTACGGCACAAACGGTTGGGGGAGTGAAGACCTTTACCAATAACATCGCCGGGAACATCACGGGCAATGCAACCAACGCCACGCAACTCGGAGGGATTGCGGCCAACCAGTATGTGTTGACAAGTGACGCACGCCTCACGGATCAGCGATCGCCCTTGCCAGGCAGCGCCAACTACATCCAGAACACAACCAGCCAACAAGCCAACAGCAATTTCAACATTAGCGGTACTGGCACCGTCCATACGTTAAACGCAAACGTGGTTAATCAGGTAGGAGGGGCAACAGGTGGATACCAAATTGCCGGCGAGTTTTTTCTTAGAAGTCCTGGCAATGGTAGTGTGCATGTCGGTACCAGCAATGCCCCAGCCTCAGGTAGCGATAACAACACTTTCGTGGGGATAGGAGCAGGCAATAGTACTAACGGGGGTGGAGGCAACGTGTTTGTGGGGAGGAATGTCGCTGCGGCTAATCAAACAGGCCTACGCAACACAATTATTGGGTTCGGTGCAAATGTTAAGACTTCTAACCTCGTTAATGCCACAGCCGTTGGAGCCAATGCCACGGTTGATTGCCACAATTGTTTAGTACTAGGCAGCGTCTTCAACGAAAATGGCGGGGAGATCGACACTAAAGTCGGGATTGGTACTGTTAAACCAGATGCGCCAGAACTCTTACAAGTTGATGGCGACATCCGAATTGGTGATAAGAATACTGCCACCGGCTGCGTCAAGAATGGTCAAGGTAGCCTTATTATCGGTACTTGCTCTTCAGACCTACGTTTCAAACAGAAGATTACTCCTTTCCCAAATCTGCTCGACAAAATCAGCCGCTTGCAGCCAGTCCACCATTTCTGGCGTGCGACGGAATATCCACAGAAGCATTTCGGCATCGGACAAACCTACGGGCTAATCGCTCAAGAAGTGGAAGCGATTCTACCGGAATTGGTGAGCGAAGATGCGCAAGGCTACAAGCTGGTTGATTACAGCAAACTCCCGCTGTTGCTGCTTCAGTCAGTGCGCGAATTGAAGCAAGAGAACGATACGCTGAAGCAAACCAATACGACCTTCCAGCAGCAAAATGTAGAGCTACAGCAGCGTGTCTCCGCCATTGAGCAAAAACTCGAAAAGCTGCTCAAGAAATAAGACAAAGGGCACAAACACCAGCTTTACCAGTGAGGAACTAGCTCATGAGAAATCCATCCCAGCGATATTACTATTTGGTCGTTCTAGCGCTGCTGGCCTTTTTTGGACTTACTGTCCCTTCTGGCCAGATCGTCGCTTCGACACGCGACACAAGGTCAAACTGGCCATGGCTTACAGCTTTTAGAACGGCTCTCAACCACAAGGTGGGAGTGCCTCCCTCCCACCACCACAACACACAAGATAACAACAAGGTTACGTTAACCAAAGCCGTTAAAACCGAACGCGAGCCCTCGCTTCCCGGCATCCTTGACGCGAAGCCAGCCGACAAGAGCCAGCCCATTGAACCGGCGCTTGCCCTACTCGCACCGGCTCAGTCCGGCGGCAACTTCAACCTTCCTCAATCCGTCGTGGCAGGCGGCGGCGGAACGAGCACGGGAGGAAATTTGACCCTTTCCGGTTCCGCCGGGCAAAGCGGAGCAGGGCTTTCGACTGGCGGCAACTTCTCACTGACTGGCGGCTTCTGGGGTGGCGGTGGTTGTCAGTTCCCTATTTCCATCCTTCCCACGACACTGGCGGAAGGCCGACAAGGAGAGCCTTACAACGTATTACTGACAGCAACAGGCGGCATTGGGCCATACACGTTTAATCTCAATGTGGGAGAAGCCTTACCGACAGGACTGACGCTAGCGCAAGGCGGATTACTGTCAGGAACCCCTACAGTCACCGGCACCTTCAATTTCACCGTGATCGCCAATGACAGCAATAATCTAGGGTGTACCGGCATGCGCCCTTACACACTCATCATCAGGCCGCTTTGCCTCACCATCCAGGTAAATCCCGCAGTTTTGCCGAACGTCACCGTAGGGGTGATCTATGCACAGACAGTAGGGGCTTCCGGCGGAACTACGCCGTATTCATTTGAGATCAGCGCCGGTGCCTTGCCGAACGGATTAACCCTTGCCGCCAATGGTACGATCACGGGCATACCGACGGCTGTTGGCACATTCACTTTCACCATTCGCGCGACCGATGCGATTGGCTGTCAAGCAACACGTCAATACACAGTCATCGTCAACAACACAATTTGCAATGTACAGGTAAATCCCCCGGTGTTGCCGAATGGCACGCTGGGGGTGAGCTATACACAAACGATTGCAGCTTCTGGTGGTAATGCCCCTTATTCGTTCGAGGTAAGCGCGGGCACGCTTCCTACTGGCCTCACCCTCGCCATTAACGGTACGCTTACCGGTACGCCGTCTGCTGCTGGTACATTCAGCTTCACGATTCGCGCGACTGATACTATGGGCTGCCAAGGGACACGCCAATATACTGTCACTGTCACAGTCACCGTCAGCGGCTTACAGTTTTACCCACTGCCCGCGCCAGTGCGCCTGCTGGATACGCGGCCCGGTGCAAGTCCAAATGCGTGTAGCCAACCCAACGCGCCGATTGCGGGCGGCACGTCACGCTTGCAAGCGGCCCGCAGTTTCTGCGGCATTCCGGCCACAGCCCAAGCCCTCACTGGCAATGTGACGACAGTGAGTTCGGGGGGCGGCTACTTGACGCTGTATCCGAGCGGTGCGGCGCAACCGACCGTGGCGAGCACGAATTACGGCATCAACGAAATCATCAACAATGTTTTTACGGTTGGCCTGGGTACGGGTGATGGCGCGTTCAACCTCTTCGCGCTGAACACAACTGACGTGGTCGTAGACGTGACGGGCTATTACGCGCCGCCTGCTGCGAATGGCTTGTATTTCCATCCGCTGCCGAGCCCGGTGCGCTTGCTCGAAACCCGTGCGGGGCAACCGGTTGGTTGCGTCAAACCGGGTGCGCCGCTGGCCGGCGGGACTGATTCGCTGCAAACGGCAACGACGGCCTGCACGGGGATTCCGGCAGAAGCGCGTTCGGTCGTCGGCAATGCGACGACGGTCAGCCCGGCGGGCGCGGGGTACTTGACGCTGTACCCGGCGGATGTGGCGGGCGCGCCGCTGGTGGCGAGTTCCAATTACAACGCCAACCAAATCGTCAACGGCCCTTTCACCGTAGGCTTGTCAGTCAACGGGCAATTCAAAATCTTCACCACACAAACGACGCAGCTAGTCGTAGACGTGCTCGGTTATTACAGCCCCGCAGCCGTGGATGGCAACGGCACGGGCCTGCTCTTCACGCCGCTGGGGCGCCCGGTGCGCTTGCTCGAAACTCGCGCCGGTCAACCAGTCGGCTGCTTCAAACCGAACGCGCCGTTGAATGGCGGCCAGATCTACACACAAACGGCGCGCGGCGTGTGCGATAGCTTGACGATTCCGGCGGCGGCACTGGCGGTGGTCGGCAATGCCACAGTCGTGTTTCCGGCGAGCGGCGGTTTCCTGACGCTGTGGCCGAGCGGCGCACTGCAACCAACCGTGGCAACGTCGAATTACAACGCCGGCGACATCATCAACCGGCACTTCATCGTCGGGTTGGGGAATGCGGACGGCGCGTTCAAACTGTTCTCCTCCGCAACGACGGAATTGGTGCTTGATTTGTCCGGCTATTTCGCGCCCTAAAAAACACGCACACTCCCATCTTTCTTGCGCCTTAGCGCTTTCCCGAAAGGCAAGACCCGTTTGGGCCTTGCCTTTTTCGTTTCGTCTTCTCACAATGCAGCCACAGTTGACCCAACATCATTTCGCTCGAAACAATTCACACCTTTCAAGGAGAAAGCTAAGGATGAAGATCAAAAGCTTGCTGCTGGTTGGCAGCGCTATTTTGCTTTGCGCCGCAACCGCGTTCGCCCAAACAACACCGGCACCCGCTGCCCCAACAGTAATTCCCAAACCGCCAAAACTGAAAAAAGAAAAAGGCTTCAAAGTCCTCTTCGACGGCAAGACGATGAATGGCTGGAAGGTTGCCGAAGAAAATCAGACCGCCTGGAGCGTTCAGGACGGCACGCTGCAGGCCAAGGGCAGCCGCTGTCATTTGTATTACGTCGGCGACCCGCAACCCTTCGTCA
>JAYUCP010000313.1:0-4712 GCA_043740245.1 Acidobacteriota bacterium
CCCGCGACGAGTTCGGCGTGTTCCAGCGCGGCGCGTTGGCCGTAATGTTTGGCTTCGACCAATCGTTTGCGCGCCCGCGAAATCAACTGCCTATGCATCAGCCACGCGGCGTAAGCCTTGAAATGCGTGCTGTCGTGGTAATCGCGCAGCCCCGGTTTGAGTTTGAGGTAAATATCGTTGACCAGATCGCCGGTCTCCATCGTGTAGCCGCGATACTCGTGCCGCAAAATAATCGAAGCCATCTTGTCGAGCTCGGGTTTGATGAGTTCGGCCAGCGCGTCTTCGGCCTGCCGGTCGCCTTGCCTGACGCGGATGAGCAACTCAGTGATCTCGCCTGGCGTTGTCGCTGACATGCGATGGCTCCTGTGTGAATAGGTCTGAAGTTCCCCCCGCCGCCGCGCATAACTTAGCTCGGCAGCAGATGGACTTTTACCGCTGGCGCATTGTTCGCCGCTACGTTGACCGTGCACTTGTCGAACGTCAAAAACTCAGCCGCGCCGCTGCGGGCCAACTCTTCCGTCAACGCGAGGTAAAAGCCGTCGGCGGAATTCAGGCAGCTATAGCCGCGGCGAATCTCTTCGGCGCGCAGCAGCAAAGCGGCATCGCCGGTTGGTGGCGGGGAAAGCGCGGGTAAATAACCATGGAAGTCGGTAACTGCTTTTTGATGGCTGGCGACGTTTAAACTTCCTTCCTGAAGCTTTCGGCAGAGCGCGAACAACACTTCCGTGAGGATCACACTCGGCGCATAGAAAACCCAATTCCTGGCGGTGTAAGCAGCCAGCGCGGCTCTGGCCGTGGCTGCGCTCGGCTCGTTGGCGCAGATGGAGATAAAAATGTTGGCGTCAATGACGACGGCTCCGGGGTTACTCC
This sequence comes from Acidobacteriota bacterium, assembly GCA_043740245.1. Classification (GTDB taxonomy): domain Bacteria; phylum Acidobacteriota; class Blastocatellia; order RBC074; family RBC074; genus JACPYM01. The sequence continues at coordinate 871 of JAYUCP010000313.1, forward strand.
AGGTCGCCTGGCTCATAGCTTGGTTCATAGCCATACATTGCTCCCGCGCGGCCTTCTCTGATCAGCTTCAGGGTTTGCTCGGTCGAACCGCTGACCGGCACATCTTTCATCCTCTCCGCGCTCCGTTGGAGAGCAGCAAACATCGCTTCATTGCGCGGCGGCGGCTCTGCCTGAAGAGCGACAGGCGTCGGCTCTGCGCTCGCCCCGCCGATCAATCCGAGCAGCCGCCGCAGGTAATCGTTGGCCGACAAACCGCGCGCGGCGGCCTGCGCCACGACGGCCTGCGCCACATCCGGCGCAAGCTGATCAAGTGTAGTGTTCATAGTTTTCACCTTCGCTTTCAGGAATGCGACTGGCGGGACTCCGCAGGCTTTATAGCACAGGCTTGGCTGATGACGGAATCCGTGTAAGGTGTCCGTAGCCCGACCGTGAGAGGCTGCTTTGGCATGTCGCCCGTCCGGCGCTGTGTTAGGCCGACGGTGTGCTAGGATTGCCGCGCCGAGCGCTGCGGCAACTTTTTCTATTCACCGACAGTGGAGAAGCGCTATGAGCATTACGCAGTTCTGGAAGCAGGAGCGGTTCCCGACCGTTTACGAAGCGGGCGAAGCGAAGGCCGTGCTCGTGGACATGGCCTCGTTCGCACAGATCGAATTGATTCTGGACAACCTGTTTCATCGTGACAGCGAACCGGAAGATGCGTTGCTGGCCCAATCAGAAGCCTTGCGGCAACTGGTGACGCGCGCGCAACAGGAAACTCCTTCAGCCGACTGGCGACAAGAACTCGATGAGCTATAAAGTCGTCCTGGCTTACTCCTTCAATAACAAGCGACCTGCCAGTTGAGAATCCCTAAACGTAATCAACCAACTACTTCCTCACGAGACGGAAACCGATGTAGCTGGCGCTGTTGTCAGGGGCTTCGTTATTGCGATTCGCCGACCGGCAGTAGACAGTGCTGTCGCCCCACCCGCCGCCCCGATCAACGCGGGCCGGCCCTCCAGCTAGACGGGGGTAGGAGGATGACTCCCACGCACGACCATCTTCCGGCGCGCCACTATAGTCGTTATACCACTCGTCTTTGCACCACTCCCACACGTTACCGTGCATATCGAACAGCCCCCACGCATTCGCCACGCCCAAGCTCCCGACCGGAATGGTCTTTCCCCCACCGTAATTCACGATTTCTGACGTGATCGTCGGCCCGAACGCAAACGGCGTCGTCGTGTTAGCGCGTGCCGCATACTCCCACTCAGCCTCGCTCGGCAGTTGATAAATCGCATCCCCGCGCATCGCCAGATGATAAGTCGTATCGATCAATCGCAGCTTGATATTCAACTGCGTGATGAAATCCTGCGCGTCGTACCACGAAACGCTCACCACCGGCAGAGTGTCGCCTTTGAGGTTGTTACTCAGATCGGACATATTCGACGGCAAGCGGCCCATCACCGCCTTCCATTGGCCTTGAGTAACTTCATATTTGCCGATGGCAAAGCCTTTCAGTTTTACCTGATGCATCGGCTTTTCATCACTGTCTCCATCATTCGATCCCATCATGAATTCACCCGGCGGCAGTTCGACCATTTCGAGCGCAACGCCGCCGGGCAAGGTGTCAACGAAGCCCCAGCATTGCGCCGTGCGTTCATTGATCTTTTGCCCCTGTGCGTTGACGTTCGCCGTCGTGAAACTCATCGCCGTCAACGGTACGCCCGTCAGGCTCATCCGCACGCTGGGCGCAGGCGGCGGGGCGTTCACCGGCGTGGTCACGGGCGCAGGTCTAACCACAGGCGCAACCGCAACCGCAGGCGTTGCTTTTGCCAGCACCAAATCCAGCGCATTGAAGCCGATCATGTCAAACCACGGTTTCTGATCGTTGCCTGTTTCGAAGGCGACGCGGGCGGGCACTTCTTTTTGGATGTGACGGATGAGGCGGTCGAGCGTGACTTCGCCGCGTTCGTTGAGGGCGTCGCGCGCCTCGCCGCGCAAGGCCGCCACCACTTCACTGATGAAATAGCCCTGCCTGCGCGCGCGGCTCTCATAGGCCCGCGCGCCGAGCGCCGTGGCATACAGCGTGACGAAGGCCTTGACGTTGCTGTTGCGCAAACTGAAATCGTAAGCCCGCGTCAACGGGTTGATCGAAGTATCCTTCCCCGAAGTCGGGTCATTGCGACAGGCATCGAGCAAGACCACGACCTGAGCTACGCCGGTGACGGGGGACGCGGGCGAACTGCGGCGGTTGCGAATCATGTTCTTGAGCGCCGCCACTTCGAGCGCGCTGGCTTCGAGCAACTCGATGTCGGCATTGACCTGCGCGTCGGCGGGCAGCAAAAAAGCGCGTCCGTTGCGTTCGGTGCCGTGGCCTGAAAACGCCAACACCAGCAAGCCATCCGGCGGCACGGCCTTGAGCGCATTCGACAACGCCCGCAGCACATTGAACCGCGTCGGCTTGAGCGAGGCTTCGGCCTGATCCCTGGTCAGCCGCCGGATGTGATTGCGGTCAAAACCCGCATTGGCGACCAATGCATCTTCCAGCATTTGCATATCGTTCGCCGGCCCGACCAACGCGCCGATTTGCTCGTCGTCGTAGTCATTCACGCCGATCAACACGGCAAAGCGTTTCGCCCGGTCGGGCAATTGGGCTACGTCATTGACCAGCTTCAGATCACGCTGTTGCTGCGCGCGCGAAACGCTGATCGGCGTCAGCCACGGCAGCGCGATGAGCGCCAGCAGGAGGAGTTTGAGTTTCATGTAGTTCACCTCGATGAGAGCCTCTGATGCCACGGCCTTGTGCCGCGGAGATTCAGCATGTCACTGGATGCCACGGCCTTGTGCCGTGGAGGTTCACGTTCGCCGCTACCTAACGGCGCAGCATGTCACTGGATGCCACGGCCTTGTGCCGTGGAGGCTCACGTTCGCCGCTGCCTTAGCCGCCAGCGTGAGCCTCCACGGCGCAAGGCCGTGGCATCGCAAAGCAGCCGCGCCAATGTAGCCGCCAGCGTGAAACTCCACGGCACAAGGCCGTGGCATCCGGGAGTCGGCGGCAATCGTTGGTAGCCGCCAGCGTGAAACTCCACGGCACAAGGCCGTGGCATCTTCTTTTCCGCCACGGCGTTACTTCCCATGCCTCAATTCGATTTTACGCACGGCGACGCTGGCGGATTTATATTGCCCAGCGGCCAATGCTTGCAATGCCGTAATGGTTTTTTGTTCCAACGCCCCATTTTCCAACCCGACCAACGCAGGTTCTTGATGAAGCTTGGTCACAAAGACGGCATAAAGCGTTTCAGTCCCGACCCTGCCATCGAATTCCCACGCCAGCTTAGCCGGAAAGACGAATTGCCGGTCAGCGGTTTTCTCAGCGTAACTCGCGGCGTCCTGCCGGTAAGGATAGAGAATGTCCAGCTTGCCGTTCGTGCCTTGTTGCACCAGATAAAAATGCCCCGTCTGTTTGGGTGTAATCGCCAGCCGCACCTGATCGCCTTGTTTGAAAACACGCTCAAACGAAATCGCCTGATTGCCCGGCACGCGCAGCAGCGCAAGGGCTACGAGTTGATCGAAGACTGCGGCCTGAATTGCCGGCGGCCCAACTGGCACAGAAGATGGCACAGACGGCGGGCTGGCTGACGGCTTCGGCTTGACAGGCAAGCCAGGCGTGACTTGGCTTATCGAAGCTGCCGGTCGGCTCCACTGTCGCCACGCGAACCAGCCGCCACCGAGCGCCAGCAACAAAGCGGCGGCCAACAGCAACAAGTAATTGCGCGGCGGAGTCGGCGGCTTTTTCTCCAACGTAGTTTCGCCCTGAAACAATGAAAAGCTGTGGGGCAGGTTCTCAACCTGCCCGGTCTGC
>JAYUCP010000314.1:0-4695 GCA_043740245.1 Acidobacteriota bacterium
TAGCCCGACCGTCAGGGTGGGCAGGCTTGCGGATCGAATCAGCCGGTCTCATTGGATGGCTGCCCTCCCTGACGGTCGGGCTACTGACACGCGCAAGCTAAGCACTGACGACGAGACCATCATGACTTTACTGGAACGACTCGGAATCGAAACGGAACGCGACGCCTGCGCCATCGTGGCGAACGTCAAACGCGATGGCCGCCCCTCGCACGGCAACGTCAAACGCACGCTCGAAGCCCTGACCAAGATGGGCCACCGCACCGGCGAGATTGCCGGCGAAGGCGACGGCGCGGGCATTCAGACTGACATTCCGCGCGAAGTCTGGCGCAACTGGCTGGAAGCGCAAAGCCTGATCGGCGACACCGCCGAGCACCCCTACTTCACCGTCGCCCACCTGATGCTGCCCGCCAGCGCGCGCGCGCAACACGCCGACATCAAACGGCGCGCGCAAGAAATCTTTGCGCAGGGCGGCCTGGAAGTCGTGCACGCGCAAGACGCCCAGAACCGGCGCGAAACGCTCGGCCCACTGGCCCGCGCCAACGAACCGCTCTTTTGGCAAATCGGCGCGATCCCGCGCGCGGCGCGCCGCATCGAGAACCGCGACTCGTTTCAGATTCATTTGCAACTCGAACGCGAACTGCCGCTGCACGTCGCCAGCTTCAGCAAGACCAGCGTCGTTTACAAAGTGCGCGGCGATGCCGAAGCCTTGCGGCGTTACTTCCCCGAACTGTCGCGCCCCGAATTCAAATCGGCGATCACGCTGGGTCACGGGCGCTATTCGACCAACACCAACTCCGCCGCCGAAAAGGCGCAGATGTTCTCGACGCTGGGCCACAACGGCGAAATCAATTCGATTGACCGCCTCACGCGCGAAGCCATTGCGCTCGGCTTCCAACTGCCGGGCAGCGCCAGCGATTCGCAGATTCTGGATCGCGTCGTCGAAAGCCTGATGTTCAACTACGGCCTCTCGCTGATGGAGACGCTCGAAATCATCTTCCCGCCCGTCTGGAGCGAGAGCGAGAAGCACGACAAGACGATGAAGGACTTCCACCGCTACTTCCGCCGCGCTTTCGGTTCGATGGCGCAAGGCCCCGCCGCAATCATCGCGCGCGAAGGCGATGAGATCGTCTTCAGTTGCGACGCCCTCGGCCTGCGCCCGCTCTGGTTCGGCGCGACCGAAAAAGAGTACTTCGCTTCTTCGGAAAAAGGCGTCGTGCCGCTCGAGGCGATGGTTGAAGACCCGCGCCCGATGGCCCCTGGCGAGAAGATGGGCTTGCTGTTGCGGCGCGGCAGCAACGTCGAAGTCTTCGAGCATCAGGAATTGCAGCAGCGCATTTTTGAACTGGCCGCGCACCGCTACGACTTCCGCCGCCTGAACGAAGTGACAATGAACGCGAGCCTCTTCGCCTTCACCGCCAAACCGGCGGAGCAGCCGGAAGAGCTTCAACTCGAAAACGAATCGCCCGAAGATGCCGTCGCTTATGAAGACGAACAGCAAGAGCGCATCGCCAAGATCGAGCGCACCCTCGGTTCGAGCGACGCGCTGGCCGCGCTGGGCTGGACGAAAGAGGAAGTGGACAACGTGATGACGATGGCGACGAACAAAGACCCGCTCAGCGGGCTGGGCTACGACGGCCCGCTCGCCGCGTTCTCAAAAGTCCGCCGCAACCTCAGCGACTACTTCCAAGAGCGCGTCGCCGTCGTCACCAACCCCGCGATTGACCGCGTGCGCGAAGGCGATCACTTCTCGGTGCGCGTCTTCCTGGGCCGCCGCCCCACGCTGGCCGAAGGCGGCGCGCTGACCCAGCAACTGGAATTGAAATCGCCGCTGCTGTTGGGCGGCGCGCTGGCCGAACGGCAAAAGCTGGCCGCCGTGCATCGCGCCGTCGCGCAGGAATTCGGCACTTGTCTGATGGACGATCTGGCGCGCGAATTCAGCGAAAGCCCTCAAGGTGTTGATGCTGTCAATCCTTTCTCCGCCGAAGGCACGCTGCGCCGCTTGAAGCAAACGGGCGGCGGCATAGGCACGCTTGATTCCATGCCGACGGGCCTGGTCGCGCGCACGATTGACATCAGTTACGACGAAGGCGAGACGCTCGAAGACGCCCTGGCGCGCATCAAGCAACAAGCGCGCGAGGCCGTCGCGGCGGGCGTGACGCTGCTCATCCTCGACGACACCGAAGCCTTCAACGACTACAAGCTTTTCATTGACGCGCACCTCGCGCTGGCCGCCGTGGATCAGGCGCTGAACTCGCCCATCGAAGTTTCCGTCTCCGGCTGCGCCATCACCTCCGACATCGTCAGCGGCCTCGGCAACGATGCCGAAAAGCAGGAGGGCGAAAGCCTGCGCCGCCGTTGCAGCCTCGTGTTGAAATCGGGCCAATTGCGCAACCTGCACGACCTGTGCTTCGCGCTCGGTTGCGGTGCGGACGCGGTCAATCCCTACGCGATGTACGAAGTCGCGCTGCGCGATGCGGTGGACGAGGATTCAGCGGCGAAAGCCCTGCGCGGCCTCTTTGCCATGCAGCACACCGGCATCGAAAAAGTCATGTCCACGATGGGTGTGCATGAACTGGATGGTTACGGACGCCTGTTCGCTTCGGTCGGTATGTCGAATGAAGTCGCCGACATCTTTGGCATCAAGAACTACTGCGGCTCCGACACGGCGGGCCTCACGATTGCGAAGCTTGACGCCGAATTGCGTGACCGTCTCGCCACGCGCCGCAAGCAGGCCGAAAAGAACGCCAAGTCGAAAACGCTGGCCGGCACCTCGGGTCTGGCGCGCGAATACCGCCGCCAACCTTACGTCTGGAGCGCCGCCGGCAAGGTCGCGCGCAAAGAGGAACGCTACGAAAACTTCATCGCCAAGCTGCAAGAGATAGAGCACAACACGCCGGTCTCGCTGCGCCATCTGCTGGACCTGAACGAACGCGCCATCGTCACGCGCAATTACGCCGACACCAAAATCGGCAATCACAGCGCGCCCATCTTCATCGCGTCCATGTCCTTCGGCTCGCAAGGCGAGACGACCTTTCGCGCCTACGCCGAAGGGGCCAAGCGGTTGAAGATCGTAGCGATGAACGGCGAAGGCGGCGAAATCCCCGACATGATGGGCAAGTACAAAGAGTATCGCGGACAGCAGGTCGCCTCGGGCCGCTTCGGCGTCAACATTCACCTGTTGAATTGCGCCGACTTCCTGGAAATCAAAATCGGGCAAGGCGCGAAACCCGGCGAAGGCGGCCTCCTGCCGGGCTTCAAAGTGACCGAGTTGATTGCGCAGACGCGCCACACGCCGCGCGGCATTGATTTGCTCTCGCCCGCGAACAATCACGACATCTATTCCATCGAAGACCTCGCGCAGGTGATCGCGGAACTCAAGACCGCCAACCCGCACGCGAAAATTTCAGTCAAGATTCCCGCCGTGCCCTTCATCGGCCCCATCGCCACCGGCATCGCCAAAGCCCACGCCGACATCATCGCCATCAGCGGTTACGACGGCGGCACCGGCGCGGCCCGCAAACACGCGCTGCGCCACGTCGGCATGCCCGTCGAGCTTGGCGTCAAGGAAGCCCACCGCGCCCTGCTCAAAGCAGGCCTGCGCGACCGCGTCGAAGTCTGGGCCGACGGCGGCATCAAATCCGGCACCGATGTCGTCAAGCTGATGCTGCTGGGCGCGAACCGCGTCGGCTTCGGCACGATGGCGATGGCGGCGGTCGGTTGCACCAGTTGCCGCGAATGCAACACCGGCACCTGTCACGTCGGCATCACCGCGCACTTCAAAACCGAAGAAGACGCCAAAGCCGGCGGCGCGAAAAAATACACGCCGCGCGAATACGACAAAGCGGTGGACGGCCTCGTCAACTTCTTCACGCACGTCATCAACGAGATCGGCATCGTCACGATGCGGCTGGGCTACACGCGCACGCAGGATTTGGTCGGGCGTTCCGAACTGCTGAAACAGACGCGCGAACTCGACCGCATTGACCTGAGCTACCTGCTGTCAGGCGTGGATGTGCAGGAGACCTACGAACCCGAAGAGTTGCGCGAAGACCACATCGGGCGCGCCTATCGCCCGCGCACCTCGCTGACCAAGATCGTCTCGGATGAAATCTACGGCCTGATCGAAAAGGGCAAGTCGGTGGCGATTTTCGAGGACGACAAAGTTACTTCGGTTGACCGCTCGCTCGGCACGCACCTATCGGGCAAGCTGGCGCGCGCGCAGGCGCAAAACAAAATGCCCGCGCATTTCAAACGCGCCCTGCTCCATTTCACCGAAGGCTCGATTTCCGGCAACGGCCTGGGCGCCTACAACATCGCCGGCGTAGACATCACCGTCGAAGGCGGCGTGCAGGACAGCGCCGCCAAATCCAGTTGCGGCGGCACGATTGCCATCCTCAAAGGCATGAACCACGACGGCCATCGCACCGACGGCTCGGTCGGCAAATGCTTCGGTTACGGCGCACAGGGCGGCACGCTGATCGTGCAGGGCGACGCCGATTCGCGCGCGGGCATCCGGCTGTCGGGCGCGGATTTGATCATCGCGGGCAAGCTGCACGGGCCGTTGCGCGATGAACTGGGCTGCATCGCCTCGCGCGCCAATATCAAAGGCTTCGCGTTTGAATACATGACCAGCGGGCGCGGCCTGGTGCTGGGCGATCCGGGGCCGTGGCTGTGTTCGGGGATGACGGGCGGCGT
>JAYUCP010000315.1:0-11350 GCA_043740245.1 Acidobacteriota bacterium
GGCCAGCTATCGCGTGGACAACCTAGACCGGCGACAGTTTCAGGTTTACGACGTGAAGAGCGGTTCGATTGACGACCCGCTGTATTTCGAAGTGGACACACCCACCGTCGCCATCACCTTTCTGTAAGAAGGCGTTTACCGCGTCAACGTGCGCGACGACGGCACGACCGAAGTTATCGTGCGCAAAGGCCAGGCCGAGGTTTATAACCAGGAACTCGGCACGGTGCCGGTCAAGAGCGGCCGCCGCATCCTCATCGAAGGGCGCGATGCGGGCTATTACCAGATCGTCAAACTCGATGACAAAGACAACTGGGATCGCTGGAACGACCGGCGCGATGACGATTTTTACGCGCGCGCCAACGACAATCACAGCTCGCGTTACGTGCCGGCGTCGGTGGCCGGCGCTTACGAACTGGATGATTACGGCGATTGGTACGAGACGCCGGATTACGGTTGGGCCTGGTCGCCGCGCGGCGTTCACGCGGGCTGGGCGCCCTATCGCGCGGGCTATTGGCGCTGGTACGGCGGCTGGGGCTGGACGTGGGTTTCATCCGAGCCGTGGGGCTGGGCGCCCTATCATTACGGGCGCTGGAATTACTATCGCAGCCGCTGGTGCTGGACGCCCTACATCAACTTCGGCGTGGGCCGCGTCGGCGTGAGTTACTGGGATTGGTCGCCGCATTTGGTCGCCTTCTTTGGCTGGGGTGGCGGTTATGGAGCCGGTTATCGCAACGGTTATTGGGACGGCTACCGCGACGGGCGCGGCTGGCTGGGCTGGTGTCCGCTGGGTTGGGGTGAACGCTGGGGCGGCGGTTATTACGGGCGCAGCACGACGATCATCAACAACACGGTGATCGTCAACAACACGAACCACGTGCGCTCGCTCGACAGCTTGCGCAATTACAACGCGCCCAACGGTGTGAGCGGCATGGAAGGCCGCCATTTCACGCAGCCACGTGTGCTGGCCGAAAACATCGTCGCGCCGCCACGTGGGACGGGGCGGTTGTTGGCGGATAACACGGTGGGCAATACACCGGGCAATGTCGGCCCCGGCCTTGGTAACACGGGGCGCGGCGGTGCTCGCAATCTGGAAATGGCGAATAACGAAGTCTTCCGGCCCACCCAGGGCGAGATCGTGCGCCAGTTGCCGGTCGAGCGGAATTCGCCCGTGGCGCGCGCGTTGGCAGCGCCCGTCATCGCGCGCGGTGCTCCGGTGAACGAGGGGGGTGGAATGCCGTCACGCAATAGTTTGGACGGCAGCGCCCCGGCGCGCATTGTGCGTGAGGGGCAGGTGACGACCGAACGGAATCTGCCGTCGCGGGATGCCGCGATGCCCGCGCGCAACTCATCCGGCGCGACCGTGCTTGATGGCGCAGCCCGGCCCGAACGCCGTGCGCCAGAGTATCGCCCGGTCGAACGCGTCGAGCGCCCAAGCGTGACGCGCCCGTCCAGCGAAGACCGCGCAATGCCGCGCCGGGACAGCAACAATAATGAGTCAGGTTCGGGTTCCGCCGTGCCGCGCGACCGCAACATGCCCCGTGGCGATGGCGAAACACCGCGCCGTACCGAAGCGCCAGCGCGTTCCAACGACCGGTACGACATGCCGTCACGCGCGCCGGAACGTGTCGAGCGTCCGCCAGTCGAACGCCGCGAAATGCCGCAACGCGCGCCGGAACGCACCGAATCGCCCCGTGCCCCGGAACGCAGTGCTCCAGCGCGTGAGAGCGCCCCTTCACGTAGCGCAGATCGGCCTGCCGCGCCGGAACGCTCAGCGCCCGCGCGTGAAAGCGCGCCCGCGCGTGAGAGTGCGCCGTCCAAGCCGGAACGCCCGTCGGGCAATTCGGATCGTTCGATGCCTACGCGCAAGCCCGGTTCATAGCAGGCACGTTCAATAAAACAGGCCAGCGCCCCGGTTGAGTTGCAAACTTAGCCGGGGCGCTTTTTTGCATGGCTGGTTGTTGTTACAGCTTTTTCGTCGTGCCGGTCACGGCAATGCCCAGATCCGTGGCGGTGAAGAAAGTTTCCTTCCCATCATTGACGATGACAAAGGTGCCGTTGGCCGAAACGCCGGCAACCGGCAAATCCACCCGCACCGTGCCCGTGCAGTTGCCGCTCACCGTAATTTGGCCGCTCAGGTTCCCTTGCAACGGTTTGCCGCCCAGCGTGCCGTTGTAAGCGCCAGAGATGCTGCCTTGCTGGTCAAAGCTGATGGGGCCGGCGATGGCGATGGCGGAACCCATCACGTTCCCGCTGTAGGAATAGCCGTGTGCGCCCAGCATCGTGCCCAGCGTGCATGATTTGCTGCGCGCGCGCTCGAACGGGTTCTCTTGTGCAGCCTGCACGTTAGGCAACAAGCTGCTTGAACGATGCGCATCAGCGCCGCGCCACAGCGACAACAACCCGGCCAACACCAAAAAGGTAAGCGCGATGTTCTTTGCGTTTTTCATCAGGATTCTCCTTGCGACAGATGATTTAGCGACAAGCCCACGGACTGTGCCAGGGCAGTAAGGCGAATGCGCAAGCAGCGCAACGCCCGCACCTTAAGCGAAAGGCCGCCAGGAAATCTTGAAGTTGGCGTGAAATTGTTTTGAAAGAATTGTGAAGGCGCCCTTTTCGCATTGCCGCCACGGCGCGGCTATACTTTCACCCGCAAAGCCAGCGCGACCAAACACAATCCGCAACAGAAAGGTTGAACGCCATGCAACGCATCATCATCGTGCTGTGCTGCGCTGTGCTGCGCGCTCGCGCCCTGTGCGCTGGCGCAAGCTATGCACAGCCCCGTGGCTTTTCACCCCTCATCCCTCACACCCCCCATCCCTTTCACAAGTTTCACGCCACCATCGCCCAACTCGAATACAACGCCAAAGAACAATCCGTCGCAGCCGTCATCCGCTTTTTCGCCGATGATTTCGAGACGGCCATCAGCCAGCACGCCAAACGCGAGATCAAATTCAACACACCGCAAGCGCTGAAAGACAAAGCCAACCACGCCGCCGTCTTTGTCTACGTGCGCGAGCGGTTTGAGTTGAAGGGCCGCGATGGCAATGCCGTCAAACTGACTTGGGTGGGGATGGAAATGCAGGCCGAGATGATCTGGGTGTATGTCGAAGGCAAGCTGCCGGGCGGCTTGCGCGGTGCACAACTGCGCAACCGCGTGATGCAGGAACTGTTCGACGATCAGGTCAACATCGTCAATTTCAAATTCGACGGGAAACAGACGGGGACGATGTTCAATGGGCAGGATGGGTTTAAGGTGCTGCCGGAGAAGAAGTAGCCAGTCGTGCCGCCTCTTCCGCCTGCTTCTGCGCCAATCCCTCGCGCCCATCGTAACTGATGAATTTCGGCAGCAGCAGCGCCAACACGCCACACCCAATCACACACAGCACGCCGCCCGATACGACCGACGCGCGCAAGCCAAAGGCGCTTGCCACCAAACCCGCTTCGGCATTGCCCAGATACGGCCCGGTCAAATAGCTGATCATCTCGATGCCCGCCAACCGCCCGCGCAGATGATCGGGGATGGTCTGGTTCCACATCGTCATGCGAAAGATGCCGCTGACCGTATCCGCCGCGCCCGCCAGCGCCAGAAAGGCCAACGCTACCCACAACTGCGTCGCCAACCCGAAACCGACGATGCCCAAGCCCCACACCGTAGCCGCCAGCGTCACGGCCAGCCCGTGTTTGTGCACGCGCTCCGTCCAGCCCGAAGTCAGGCTGACGAGCAAGGTGCCCACCGGCGGCATCGCGTAAAACAAGCCGACCGAAGCGTTCCCGTAGCTTTCTGCAATTGCCGGAATCAACGCGACGGGAATGCCGAAAAACATGGCATTGATGTCTATCAGATAGGTGCCCAGCAATTCCTGCCGCCGCCGCGCGTATTGCCAGCCTTCACGAATCGTTTGCAGGCTGGGGCTTTCAGCGTTTTCTGGCGGCGCCGCCGCGCGCATCAGCCACAGCATCAGCAGCGAGACGATGAAGGTCGCGCCATCAATCGCAAACGCCGCCGCCGCGCCCAAACCCGCGACAATCAAGCCCGCCAGCGATTGGCCGATGATGAAGTTGAAACTGTAGCGGAACATCGTCAACGCGCCCACCGCCGTCATCTGCTCCGGCGCGACCAGCCGCGCGGTCAGGGCTTCGAGCGCGGGGCGGTGCAAGCCGTTGAACGCCGCAAAGAGCGCCGCCATCGTGAAGAGCACCCAGACGCGCGGTTGCGGCAACAGCGCGTTGCAGGTCAGCGCCGCGCAACACAGCAACAGCGCCGTTTCGGCCAGCAACACCAAACGGCGGCGGTCAATGTAATCAGCCAGCGCGCCGCCGGCGAAGGCCATGAAAAACATCGGCACGAATTCGACGAGGCCCAACATGCCCACGGCAAACGAGGATTTGGTCAACTGATAAAGCTGCCACGGCAAGACCACATAACTCATTGCCGAGCCGAACATCGAAACGAATTGCCCGGTGTAAAGCAGCCGGAATTCGCGCGAGGTTTTGAGCGGCGTCAGATCAAGCGTGAGCGCGCCGAAGATGCTTTGGTTGGTTGTGGCGGAGTCGTTGACGGAATTTTTGGCGGGTGCGGGTTGGTCGTTCATGACTCGTTTTCCGCACGGCGCACAGCCTTGCCGTAGCCGGACACATATGATTCACCCTCGCGAATCGCCAACTCGCCCGCGACAATGACGTGTTCAATGCCTTTGGGAAATTGTTTTGAATCTTCAAAAGTCGCGCAATCAATCACCTGGCTGGGACTGAAAACGACAATGTTTGCGCGCGCGCCCGCTTCGATTTTTCCGTAGCGGTGAAGCTGGAACGTTTCCGCCGCCAAGCCGGACATTTTGCGAATAGCTTCGTCGAGTGAAAGCAAATTCTGTTCGCGCACGTACCGGCCCAGAATGCGCGGGTACGTGCCGTAAGCGCGCGGATGCGGTTTGCCGCCCAGCAAGCCATCGGTGCAAACGTTGACGTAAGGCTGTTGCATGATCTTGCACACGACCTCTTCGGACTGGCTGAACGAGATCATCCCCACGCCCATCCCTTCGGCCAACAGCAACTCAAGCGCAAATTCGGCGGCCTCTTCTTCGCTGACTTGTTCAGCCTGTTTATGCAAACACGCCACCTGCGCCAGATTCTTGCCGAGGTATTCGGGATGATTGCCCGACGGGATGTCGGGGATGACGATCCCTTCTGGCCCCGACCATTTCCAGAAGTTGTCCCATTCCGAACGCGAACGGTCGAGCAGCGCCGCGCGCATCCGCCCGCGTTCTTCCGCGCTCGCCAGCCGTTGCAAAGTTTCATCAACGCCGCCCGCGTGCGCCCACGGCGGCAAAATCGCGCCGAGCATCGTCGAACCGGCGATGTAAGGATATTGATCCGCCGTCATTCGCACGCCGTCGCGTTGCGCCTGTGCGATCATTGCCAGCACGCCGTCAATGCGTCCCCAATTCTCGCGGCCCGCGATTTTGAAATGCGAGATGTGCACGCGCACGCCCGACGCCTTGCCGACCTCGATCATTTCGGCGACAGCGTCTTCGATGTAATCGCTCTCGCTGCGCATGTGCACGACGAAGATGCCGTCGAATTCGGCCACCGCGCGGCAAAGCTCAATCAATTCGCTGGTGTCGGCAAAACAGCACGGCGGATAGATCAAGCCGGTCGAAAGGCCCAACGCTCCCTCACGCATGGATTGGCGAATGAGTTCCTGCATCGCTGCAATCTCGTCAGGCTGCGCGCGCCGGTCTTCCATCCCCAAAGCGCTCAGCCGCACCGCGCCGTGCGGAACCAGATAGGCGCAATCAATGGCCGGACGCGCGCGTTCAAGCGCTGCCAGATACTCACCCACCGTTTCCCAATCCCACGCGCGGCCAAGCTCGCCATCTAGCCCGGCCAGCGCACGCGCCACCTGCGGCTGATCCGCTTTCCGAATCGGCGCAACCGAGATGCCATCCTGCCCGAAAACTTCCAGCGTGATGCCTTGCCGGACTTTCATCGGCAACTCCGGCTCCGTCAGCACGCGCAAATCCGAATGGCTGTGCGTGTCAATGAAACCGGGCGCGATGACGAGGCCCTTGCAATTCAACTCCTCCATCGCGTGCAGCGAATTCGGCGCGTCAATCGCCAGAATGTAGTTGCGCCGAATCGCCACGTCCGCCGGGTAAAGCCCGCGCCCCGTGCCGTCAGCGACCATTCCATTTCGCAAAACCAAGTCAGGCGTTTTCATCGCTTAGCCTTTCGCGCCGTCCATCCCAGAAAGCGCGCCGTACATCTCCGGCCGCCGGTCGCGGTAAAACTGCCAATGCGTGCGCACCTCGCGGATTTCATCCAGGTCGAGATCGGCCACGATCAATTCGTCCTTATCCTCGCTGCCTTTCGCCAGAATGCGGCCATCGGGATTGCAGAAGTATGATGAGCCAAAAAATTCGCCGATATTCCACGGAGCTTCGGTGCCGACGCGATTGATGGTGCCGACGAAATAGCCGTTGGCGACGGCGTGCGCGCGCTGCTCCAACTCCCACAGATAATCGGCGTGGCCCTTGGTCGTCGCCGAAGGGATGAAGACGATCTCCGCGCCGTTCAAGCCCAATGCCCGCGCGCCTTCGGGGAAATGCCGGTCGTAGCAGATGTAGACGCCGATGCGCGCGTACTTCGTCTCAAACGTAGGGAAGCCCAGATTGCCCGGCGTGAAATAGAACTTCTCCCAAAAGCCGGGCAGACAATGCGGGATGTGCGTCTTGCGGTACTTGCCCAGATACGCGCCGTCGGCGTCAATCACCGCCGCCGTGTTGTAATAGACGCCGGTCATCTCTTCTTCGTAAATCGGCGCGACGATGACCATGCGATGCTGTTTGGCAATCTCGCACATCAACTGTGTCGTCGGCCCGTCGGGGATGCGTTCAACCAGACCGTACCAGTGCGGATTCTGTTCGGCGCAAAAATACGGGCCATAAAACAGCTCCTGCAAGCAGATAACCTGAACGCCATGTTTCGCGGCATCGCCGATCATCGCCACGTGTTTATCAATCATCGCCTGTTTGATCTTTTCGATAGAGCTTCCGACAGGCTCGGCATTCGCGGCTTGAATCAAGCCGCATCTCACAACTCTCGGCATTTGGTTCTCCTTCAGTCTTTGGTTCTTTTCCAGTTGGCTTACGGCTTCGACAGCAATGACAAATCTCAAATCTCAAATCTCAAATGCCAAATGGAAAATGATCTGGTTCTTCATTGTTGCGCAAACGTATCAATCATCAAGTATGGGTCGCTCATTGGATAAAGCACCGGGCAAGTGCAACCGCGCCGCCGGTACTCATCCACCTTGGCGCGCACCTCATCCGGCGTCCCCGTCGCCGAAATCTTCAACACGAATTCGTCTGGCACGTATTGCATCGCCTGATGAATCTGCTCGATGGTTGCGGGCCAGGTCAAAATGGATTGCACCTGTTTGACGATGTCTTCGCTGACGCCCGAAGCCTTGGCGATGTGCGGCTGCTGCGCCAGATACTGCGTCAGCAAAACCTTCGCCGCTTCGATGGCTTTCTTGCGGTCGTGGTCAACGGAGCAGACGACCAATTGCGGGCGATCAATTTCATCCAGTGTGCGCCCGGCTTTCTTCGCGCCCGCTTCCAGCAACTCCAGCGCACGGTCGTTGTATTCGGGCGGCACACAGTAATTCAGTAACACGCCATCGCCGATCTCGCCGGTCAACTCCATCATCTTGTCGCCTGTCGCGCCGATGTAAATCGGCACGTTGCGCGGTTCGCGGCGGCCATGCACCACGTCGAGTTCGATGCCGGTGACGTGATGAAACTCACCGTGAAAAGTGACGTTTTCCATCCGCAACAAGCGACGCAGCACTTCCACCGTCTCGCGCATCGCCAGCAGCGGTTTGCGCCGTTCGATGCCGACGTTTTTCGCCAAGGGGTCCCACCACGCGCCGATGCCGCAGATCATGCGGTCGGGCGCAAGATCATCCAGCGTCAACCACGTCGCCGCCAGCAAGCCGATGTTGCGCGTCCAGTTGTTGATAACGCCCGCGCCGATCTTGATGCGCTCGGTCGTTGCGGCAAACGCCGCCATCGGCACAATCGCATCGCGCACCAGCCGGCTTTCGGCCTGCCAGACGGCTTCGAAACCTTTGCTTTCGGCGTACTGCGCGTATTTGATTCCATCTTGCAAGGAATGCGCGTCTTGCAGATAGAGTGCGACTCGTTCGGTTGACATGCTTTTCTAGTCTCCTATTGGGTCATCACCATCTTCGATAAGCTTTTTCGCAAGATTGTCTGGTATGTCTACCGGGAATCCTTCCTTATCAAAGTTCTGCAGTAACTCTTCCCAACCATCAGAAGCTACGTAATCTTGGTGAAACGGTTCATCAGATATGTCGTAAGGTGGATAAGCACGACTAAACAACAACTTCAGCTTTTCTACCTCTTCTTCTGGTAATCCTTTGGTATTTTCGGAAAGATCATTACCTTCTGCTCCACAAGATAAAGAAAGAAGAACAGCAAAAACTTGTTTACGTTGTTCAGGTGTTACCCTTGTCATGCTTATGTATTCCAAATAACAGGCTGCCAGACGTTCCCACACCCGAACTTCACGAGAAGGGTGTGTGTCGCAACGAAAACCATCCACCCAATGTTGCATAGAGTGAGAATAAACTCCCAGCAAGGCAGCACGGATTAACCGAATTCGTTCGATCAATTCGCCTGGAAGATGGTCGTGTGCTGGAGGGGGGACCTTTAGCTCTTCCGGAGTGAATGTCTGAAGTTCACCTTTCATTCTTAAAAAGGTTACTCTTCTCAGAATTCTCTCGAAGAGATCAGGTTTTACAATCTTTATTACTGCTACTGCGAGGTTCAAAATACTTAGGTCGTCTGAGCGTAGGGCGATTTTGTCAGCAATAGATGGGCTGTAATCTAAGAGATCATCCCTCGTAAGTTTGTGCCAAATAGGCAGGATTACCTTTTTTGAGCCGACTTCTTTGGCAAGAAGACCGCGCAACTCATAATCTGGCCATCCTTTTTTCAGGAAACTGGGGGAAAGTACAACAAGGCCATATTCACTGCCTACCAAGCCCATATCTATTGACTTGCTTAAACTATCTCCTAACGTGAGTGTGAACTCGTCATACCATACACGCACACCAAATTCGCTTAACGCTTTAGCCAAGGGCCTGACGATCTCGTCTTTATCTTCACTAGCATGACTAATGAATACATCGTGAGTTTTCTTGGATGGCATAATTGAGCCTTCTCTCTATAACCTTGTCCACAGCATATTTGCCAACTCTTGGCTCTTTGCTGAAACCTCAGCTTCGTTAAAGAATAATAGCTGCCGATCTTTCATCAGCACTTTACCCGCACAGATCGTCGTCGTCACCATCGAATTTTCAAAGCCAAACAGAATGTGCCATGGCAGATTGCCAGTTGTCAGCGGTGTCGTCGGGTGATAGTCAACCAAGATAATGTCGGCGAATGCGCCCGGCGCGAGCACGCCCAGCGGGGCCTGCGGAAAGAAGACATTGGCGAGCGCGGCGTTGTTGGTCACAGCCATCTCGGCGACAGTCGCGCCGCCCATCCGGCGCGGGTCGCGATGGGCGGCTTTATGCGAAAGATAGGCTGCTTTCCATTCGTCCCACATCGCGTTGGAAAAGCCGTCATTGCCCAGGCCGACTTTCACGCCCAGCCGCAACAAGCCTTCCACGTCCGCCGCGCCGACGGCGTTGTTCATATTCGAGCGCGGTTGATGCGTCACCCACGTGCCCGTTGCGCGCAGCAGTTCAGCCTCGCGCGCATCAATGTGGACGGCGTGCGCCACGATGGAACGCTCGCCCAATATGCCGAACTTGTGCAGCCGGTCAATCACGCGCGTGCCGCTCCGTTGCAAACTGTCGTACTGATCGCTCTCGTGTTCAGCAGCGTGAATGTGAAAGCCGCCGTCCCAGGCATTGCGGCAAGCTTTCAGCGTCGCATCGGAAAGCGTCAGCGAAGCGTGCAAGCCAAACGTCGCGGCAAGCTGAGATTCCGAATTTGAGATTTGAGATTTCAGGAAGCGCAGATTTTCAGCAATGCCCGCCTTTGTTTTTTCATGGCCATCGCGGTCGGTGACTTCGTAACACAGACAGGCGCGCAAACCCGCTTGCCTGACCGCTTCGGCAATGACATCCAGCGAACCGTCAATCGCGTTTGGCGAAGCGTGATGATCAAACAACGTCGTCGTGCCGTGTTTGATTGCGTCAATCAAACAGATGAGCGCCGAATAACGAACGTCATCCAGCGTCAACGCCTTGTCCAGCCGCCACCACAACCGCTCCAGAATTTCGGGGAAGTCTTTTGGCGCAGCGCCCGGAATCGCCATGCCGCGCGCAAAGGCTCCGTAAAAATGCGTGTGCGCGCAGATGTTGCCGGGCATCACGAACTGATCGCGCGCGTCGAGTCTTTCCGCTTGTGGATATTTGGCTTCGAGTTCGGATGCTAAGCCAAGCTCGACAATCCGATCACCTTCGAGATACAGCGCGTGCTTTTCCAGAATCTGGTTGGGGGCGCGCCAGGTGATGAGTGTGGCGTTGGTGATGAGCATGACGAAACCTCAGGCCAGCAGCTTATCCAGTTCCGCAACGTCCGGTTGAATGCGCAGCGGTTCGCCAACTGAACGCCGCGCCGTGTTGATGTCTTTCAATCCGCTGCCGGTGATGACCAGCACGACGCGTTCATCAGATTGAATCACGCCGCTTTCACGCAGCTTTACAAAACCGGCAAAGGCCGCCGCGCCGCCCGGTTCGGCAAACACGCCGGTTGCGCGCGCCAATCGCGGAATCGCGGCAATGATTTCTTCGTCGCTGACGGCAACCGCGCCGCCGCCTGAAGCGCGCATTGCCCGTAGCGCCCGCGTGCCATCGCGCGGATCACCGACGTTGATGCCGTCGGCAATAGTTTGCCCAATGACCGGACGAATCACGCCATCGCCATTCACTGCGGCAACCAGCGGGGCCGCGCCCGCCGCTTGCACGCCGGTCAGTTTCGGCACGCGCTCAATCCAACCCAACTGCCGCAGGTCACAAAAGCCTTTCCACAGCCCGCCGATGATGTTGCCGTCACCGACGCCGACTATGACGCGGTCGGGAATCTGCCAGTTCAACTGTTCGGCGATTTCAAACGCCGCCGTCTTTTTGCCTTCCGCGGTGAACGGGTTGTAGCCCGTCGTGCGCTGATACCAACCGAAGCGATGCGACGCCGCCAGACACAGTTCGCATGCCTGTTCGTAACTGCCTTCAACCAGCACGACCGTCGCGCCATAAATTTGCAGTTGCGCGACTTTGGCGGCAGGTGTCCTCGCCGGGACGAAGATGACGGATTTC
>JAYUCP010000316.1:0-4679 GCA_043740245.1 Acidobacteriota bacterium
GGCGGATTACGACGGCGACGGCCGGACGGACTTCGCGGTCTGGCGCGGCGACACCTGGTACATCTGGCAAAGCAAAACCCAAAGCGTCAGAGCCGAGCAGTGGGGCGCGAATTATGCGCCGTACTACGATCAAGCCGTGCCGGGTGATTACGACGGCGACGGCAAAGCGGATGTGGCGGTCTGGCGCGCCAGCGAACAGACCTGGTACGTGCTCTGCAGCCTGGACGGCAGCGTGATGGCGCAGGCGCAGGGGCAACGCAATGATCGGCCCGTTGGGCAGAAAGAACCGTAATTTCCAGGCAAGCATGACTTAGGCCTGATGGCCATCGAAGACGCCGCGCAGAACCAAAAACGCGGAAGACGGTTTTGCGTGGCGCCTTCGTTTTTATTCCCACCCTCACCTGCATTTCAAAGCTCCGTGAAAACCCCAAACTTTTCAGCAGGAACCAGCCATTTCCACACGCGAATAGTCTGAAGACTCCCACGATTCAGCACGCGCTTGTGTGGCTGCGGAACCTTCGCCTAAGATGCCCGGCCTATGGCACAAGTGCTGACGCTGACTGAATTGCTGGCCGCGCGCGCCGCGTTGCGGCATACGGGCCGCCGCGTCGTGTTCACCAACGGCTGTTTCGACCTGCTGCATCCGGGCCACGTGCGCTATTTGCAACAGGCGCGAGCGCTCGGCGATGCGCTGATCGTGGCGTTGAACAGCGACCGCGGCGTGCGTGAACTGAAAGGCCCGGCGCGCCCGATCCTGCGCGAACAGGAACGCGCCGAAGTGCTGGCGGCGCTGGCCTGCGTGGATTTCGTGACGATTTTTGATGAACCGACGCCGCGCGAGATCATCGCCGCGCTGCTGCCCGACATACTGGTCAAAGGCGGCGATTGGAGCATTGACACCATCGTCGGGCGTGAAGAGGTTGAGGCGGCGGGCGGCGAGGTGTTGAGCTTGCCGTTTGTGGAGGGCGTTTCGACTTCGGATGTGATCGCGCGCATTTTGCAAATTCCCCAGCAAGGATAATATCGTGGCCAAACGAAGTGAGAACTGAGGAGGATTTATGATTTCCACAATCTGCGCAAAAAACTTCAAGTCTTGGAGTGACACTGGCGAGTTACGCCTAGCACCATTAACAGGACTCTTTGGCACAAATAGTTCTGGCAAGACCAGCCTCATGCAACTGCTCCTGATGCTCAAGCAGACCGTAGAGTCACCAGATCGTAGCCGCGTATTACACACTGGCGATCACCGTTCTTTGGTTGATCTTGGGACATTCTTCGATCTCATTCATGGTCACCAATCAGAAGCATCTCTTGATTTTCAATTAGCTTGGAATCTTCCTGATGCTCTCGTGATCGACGATCCTGAAAAAAAGAACACACAGCTTTTCAAAATCCAAACTCTCTCTTTCGCAACCTCAGCGCGTGAGGAGTCCAATCGCGTAGTAGTAGAATCTTTTGGCTATAAGTTCGATGGTCACTGCTTCGGCATGAAGCGAAAGAATGGCGGCAAAAAAGCAAATAAGGATCGCTACGACTTAATCCATGATGGCTACGGCGCTAAGCGAGTAACAGGGCGTGTTTGGCCGCTCCCGGCACCGGTAAAATGCTATGGCTTCCCTGACGCGGCAACTGGCTATTACCAAAACACTGGCTTCCTACAAGATTTCTCCCTGGAGTTTGAAAAACTTTTTTCAAGAATCGCTTATCTCGGCCCGCTACGAGAATATCCTCAACGCAATTACGTGTGGGCGGGGGAGAGACCGTTAGATGTCGGAATAAAAGGCGAACTGGCTATCGCTGCGCTGCTCGCGTCACGTGGAGAAAAAACCATCGCTCGTGGCAAAGGTCGCGGTATGGGTAGAACCAGGAAAACTGTTGAAGAGAGAATTGCACTGTGGCTCAAAGAAATGGGGTTAATTAACTCCTTCTCGCTTAAACCAATTGCAGAAAACCGCAAAGACTACGAAGTACGTTTGAAGAAGACCGTAACCAGTCCTGAAGTCCTAATCACAGATGTAGGCTTTGGCGTTTCCCAAATTCTGCCGGTGTTGGTCTTATGTTATTACGTTCCCGAAGGCTCAATCATCTTGCTGGAGCAACCGGAAATACATCTTCATCCCGCCATTCAATCATACCTAGCAGATGTCCTGATTGATGTAGTGAACACTCGTAGAGTTCAAATAATTGTCGAAAGCCACAGCGAGCATTTACTTCGTCGGCTGCAACGGCGGATCGCGGAAAAAACAATCGCCTCAAATCAAGTGGCGCTTTATTTCTGCCGCATGGACGACGCCGCGTCCAAAATAGAGCAGCTCGATGTTGATATGTTCGGCAATATATCGAATTGGCCGAAAGATTTCTTTGGCGACGAGATGGGCGATCTTGTGGCAATGGTTGATGCCGAAGCACGCAGAAAAGGAACCGGGTGATGAAGACCGTCGTCGTCGTGGATACCAATGTTGCCGTAGTTGCCAATCGAAGAGGCCAGCCGCAGCCCTCACTCAATTGTGTACAAGCTTGCGCTAACCGCCTGCTTCAGCTTCAGCAGGCCGGACGCGTGGCGATTGATAACCGTTGGCTCATTATCCGGGAATACAGGAACAATTTGAATGAATCCGGCCAGCCTGGCATAGGTGATCGCTTCTTCAAGTGGGTTTTAACAAACCGGAATAATCCAACCTGGTGCGAGCAAGTTGCGATTACACCACTCGATAATGACGAAGAGGTTTTCCAAGAATTTCCTGCCGATGAAGCGTTGTCGAAATTCGACCGTAGTGACCGTAAATTTGTGGCAGTTGCGTTGGCTCATCCACAGCACCCGCCAATCCTTTCAGCCCTTGACACTGACTGGTGGGAAGCTCGCCACGCACTTAGCCGCAATGGTGTCACGATAGATCTCCTTTGCCCGAATGAACTTGAGCAATTGCAATTAGCAAAGAGACAGCGCCCGCGACAAAGGAGAAGAAAAAATTAGTGTCCGCCCTCTTTCAACGCTTCGAGGAAGATGAACACTTTCAGCGCCTTGCCAACGAAGTGCGCGCGGGCCGTCGTGTCGTCAACGTCGCCGGACTCGCCAACGGCGCCAAAGCTTTAGCCATCGCCGCATTGCAACGCGCCACCCACAAGCGCCTCGCCGTCGTCAGCCTACGCAGCAAAGACCTCGAAGAGTTGGAAGGCGACCTGCGCTTCTTTTACGGCACGCTCAACGGCCGCGCCGAGTGCGAGCACGAAGTCTTCACCTTGCCCGCGTCGGAAAGCGATCCGTACAACGGCACCTCGCCGCACGCCGAGATTCTGGAACGGCGCGCGCTGGCGCTGTGGCGGCTGGCAGCTTCAAAGCCAGGCCGCGCGGGCGACATCGTGTTGCTCACCGGACACGCGTTGTTGCGCCGCTACGTCGCGCTCGACGAGATCAAACAGGCCGGCGTTTTGCTGCGCGTCGGCGAAGAGTTGCCGCTCGAATACCTGCTCGAACACTTGGTCGCGGTCGGCTATCAACGCTCCGACCCGGTGGGCGGCATCGGCGAATTCTCGGCGCGCGGCGGCATCCTGGATTTCTATTCGCCCAGCGTTTCACCGAGTGAACCGGACGCCGCGCTGTTGCCCATCCGCGTGGAGTTTTTCGGCGATGAGATTGATTCGATTCGCGCCTTCGACCCCGAAACGCAGCGCTCGGTGCGCGAGTTGAAAGAAACGATCATCGCGCCGATGCGCGACGAACGCGCGACGGCCCGCGACTTCCGCGACTGGGCACGGCGCGCGCGCGAACGCTGGCGCGATGACCGCTACGAACGCGCCTTGCGCGACCGCACGGTCTTTGCCGACGAGGGCGAAGAGTTTCCGGGCTGGGAATATCTGCTGCCGCTGCTGCGCCCGCTGTCGGCGACGCTGTTCGATTACCTGCGTGATTGCGTGTTGGTGGTGGACGAACCCGCCGAAGTCGAGAAGCAGTTGCGCACCTTGCTGGAAGAGTTGCAGCGCGGCTACGAACGCACCGAGCGCACCGACGAACTGGGCCTGCCGCCGGAACAGCTTTTCCTGACGCCGGATGAATTGCGCACACGGCTGGAGCAAGTCCCGCGCGTCGAATTGCATTTGCTCGGCGCGGCGGCGCTCGCGCGGCAGGAAGAACTCGCCACCGAAGAGATCGTTTCGGCGACCGCCGCCAGTATCGCCGTCAGCGGAGCCGCCAACGAACGTATCGCCGCCTTCGTCAATCGCCCGGTGAGCGCGCCCCTTTTCCTCTTCCCGCCCGAACCGCAAGCGTTGGAAGTGAACCTCTCCGCGCGCGCCGTCCGCCGCTGGCACGGGCGCGTGGCCGACCTCGCCGCCGAACTAAAAGAACTCGCCGCCTTCGGTCAGCAAACAATCTTCGTGCTGCCCAGCACCGGCGTCGCCGACCGCCTGCGTAAAACGCTCGCCGAATATGACGTCACCGGCATCGCGGACGCGCACGAATCTCAAATCTCAAATCTCAAATCCGCCATCCACCTACTCGCCGGTGATCTCTCAGTCGGCTTCGCGCTCCCCAATTCCAAGCTGACCGTTTACACCGAAGCCGACCTCTTTGACGAAGCCGTTCACGCCGACCGCGCGGCGCGCCAGCAGGCCAAGAGCAAGAGCTTCAAACTCGGCGCGTTCCTGTCCGACTTCCGCGACCTGAAGATCGGCGATTTCAT
>JAYUCP010000317.1:0-4676 GCA_043740245.1 Acidobacteriota bacterium
GATGAGGGATGAGGGATGAGGGATGAGGGATGAGGGATGAGGGATGAGGGATGAGGGATGAAGCAGGCTCCTTCATCCTTCATCCCTCATCCCTCATCCTTCACCCTTGCCGTACAAGCGCCACCTCACTACAATGCATCCGCATTTCCGACTCACATTTCCCAACAATTGCAGCAAACAGGTTCACGCTTATGAAATCAAACGCCAAACGCTTTTTCGTCGCACTCTTCGCCCTCGGCTTTGTCGCGTTGCTGATCTGGCAACGTAACCCAGCGGCAGCGGCTTCCGTTACTAAAGCGGCGAACGCCGCCAAACGCACGCAAGGCATGCCGACCTTCGATAAAGAGGTCGTGCGCCTCTTTCAAAAGAATTGCCAAAGCTGCCACCACCCCGGCGACATCGCGCCGTTCTCGTTGATGAGTTACAAAGAAGCGCGCCCCTGGGCCGTCTCCATCCGCGAAGCGGTCGTGACCAAGAGCATGCCGCCGTGGAAACCGCAGCCCGGTTGCGGCGATTTCAAAGACGCGCGCGCGCTGACGCAGGACGAGATCAACACCATCGCCGCCTGGGTGGACGCCGGCGCGCCCGAAGGCAGCGCGGCGGACATGCCGAAAGCGCAGGAATTCCCCGACGGCTGGGCGCTCGGTGCGCCTGATTTCATCGCGACACCGGCAGAAAGCTTCACGCCGCCGCAAGGCAAAGACACCTATCGTTGCTTTGTCGTGCCGACCTCGCAATTACGCGGTGACCGCTGGATTCAGGGCTTGGATGTGAAGCCCGGCAACAGCAAGATCGTGCATCACGTGATCGCTTACGCCGACCCGTTGGGCAAATCGGTCGAGTTGGACGCGAAGGAAGCGGGCCCCGGCTACACCTGCTTTGGCGGGCCGGGCTTCGACATTTCGCTGGGCATCAATGAAATTCTGGCGGGCAATTCGCCGATGCTGGGCGGTTGGGCGCCCGGCTCGCGCGGCTACTTCGCGCCCGAAGGCAATGGCGTCAAGCTGCCCAGCAATGCGAACGCGCGCATCGTCTTGCAAGTGCATTACCATCCGACCGGCCAGCCCGAAACCGACCGCACTTCGGTGGGTTTTTACTTCGCGCAAAAGCCGGTGGCGAAAGCGATGCTGCCGTTGCCGCTGGTCAATCAAACCTTTGTCCTGCCAGCGGGCGCGAAGGCGCATGCGGTGACGGCACGTTTCACCGCGACCGGTTTCGCAGGCAAGATTCTGGGCATCACGCCGCACATGCATCTGCTCGGCAAACAGATCAAAGTCGAAATGACGCAGCCCGGCCAGCCGACGCAATGCCTGGTCAACATTCCGAGCTGGGATTTCAACTGGCAAGGTTCGTATCTTTACCAGAACGCGATTCCCTTCGCGGCCAACTCGCGCATTGATTTGAGCTGCGTCTTCGACAACTCGGCGGACAATCCCTTCCAGCCAAACAATCCGCCGAAGGCCGTCAAATGGGGCGAAGAGACGACCGACGAAATGGCGCTGGCCTTTATCGCCTTCACGCTGGATGCGCTGACGCTGCCGGCCTCGTCGCCCACGCTGACCGACGTGACCGCCGATGACAAAGGCAATCTGTTCGTCAACGGCATCAACTTCCTCGCGGGCGCCGACATCGAGATCAACGGCCAGCGCCTGTTGGACACGCAAGCCGACGCGAGCGGCAAGGTGTTTTCCGGCAATCAATGGAAGGTCTTCGCCGCGCCGGGCCAGAGCGTCAACGTGACCGTCATCAATCCCGATGGCGTGCGCACCGCCGCACGCGCGTTCACCCGCAACGTGACCGCGCGCACTGTCGCCGCAGTCTCGGCGGCCAGTTACGCCGCAGGCCCCGTCGCCCCCGAAAGCATCGTCGCGGCCTTTGGCGAATATCTGGCGAGCGGCACGGCGGCAGCAACCGCCACACCGCTGCCCACCGAACTGGCGGGCACGACGGTGCGCGTCAACGGCATCCTCGCGCCGCTGTTTTTTGTCTCGCGCCAACAGCTCAATTTTCAGATTCCCTTCGGCGTGACTTCGGGCAACGCCGTGATTGAAGTGATGACCAGCGACGGCCAGCTTTCGCGCAATACGCTGGCGATCAACAGCATTGCGCCGAGCCTGTTCACCGCCAACGCTTCGGGCACCGGCGTTCCGGTGGGCGTGGTCTCACCCGACGGCATTGGTTTTTATCCGATCAGCAATGCGGACGGCTCAGCGCTGCCGTTGAATGGTGGCGATTATCTGGTGCTCTTCGGCACCGGCTTCCGCCGCGCGGCGACTGAAACCGTCGAGATCACCATCGGCGGACGCAAAGCGCCCGCGAT
Organism: Acidobacteriota bacterium; assembly: GCA_043740245.1. Classification (GTDB taxonomy): domain Bacteria; phylum Acidobacteriota; class Blastocatellia; order RBC074; family RBC074; genus JACPYM01. The sequence continues at coordinate 2,321 of JAYUCP010000317.1, forward strand.
ATACACCGGCGCACAGGGCAGCCTGATCGGCGTGGATCAGCTCAACACCGAATTGCCGAGCGGCGTTTCGGGCTTGGTGGATTTGGTGATGACCGTGAATGGAAGACAGGCGAATGTGGTGAAGGTGCGGCTGAAATAAGCGCATCAGCGTATGACTCCGAAAGTGCAAACCATTCTGGCGGAATTGAAGCAGCGGCTGACGGCCCTTTACGGCGAGCGGCTGGTCAGGCTGGTGCTGTTCGGTTCGCAGGCGCGCGGCGACGCGACGGCTGAATCGGATATTGACACGCTGGTGGTGTTGCGCGGGCCGGTCAATGCGGGCGAAGAAATCCGCCGCACCAGCGCGTGCGGCGCGGCGCTCTCGTTGAAACATGACGTGTTGGTTTCGTGCGTGTTTGTTTCCGCCGACAGCTTCCGGCAGGAGCAAAGTCCGTTATTACTGAATGTGCGGCGGGAAGGAGTCGCCGTATGACGCCGGCACAAACCGCCCTGCTGGAAAAAGCCCGCGACAGTTTGCGCGCCGCCCGGCTGCTGACCCAAGGCGACTTGCACGACTTTGCGGTGGCGCGGGCGTATTACACGATGTTCTATCTGGCCTCGGCACTGTTGTTGGAACAAGGACTGACCTTCTCCAAACACGGCTCGACCATCAGCGCCTTCGGTCAGCATTGGGTAAAAACAGGCCGCCTGGACGCCAAGTATCACCGCGCGTTGCGCGAGGCTTATGAGGCGCGCATCGTCGGCGATTACAACGCCACCGTGCATTTGACCGAGGCTGATGCCGTAACCCAAATCGCCCAAGCCGAAGAGTTCATGACAATGGCCGAAGGCGTGCTGGCAAGTTTGCCGTAACCTGCTTGGTATTTCGTGCGGAACAAATCGGAGGGATTGGGCGTCTGCTCAATCCCTTTTTGTTTGAGCGCGCTTGGCGGCACCCGCGTCGTCAGTGATAATCGCGGCGCAAAATCAACAAAGGAGTTGAAACCATGAGTGCAATGACTGCGACGGGCGCAACGACGGCAGCCGCTTCCTTGATCGAACTCGATGAGCGCGGCAGACCGTGGATCAGTGAGGCCAATACCAAGGTCATCGAAGTGGCGCTCGATAAAATTGCGTATGGCTGGAGTCCTGAAGAGATGCACGAACAGCATCCGCATTTGTCCCTCGCGCAAATTCACGCCGCGTTGTCCTACTACTATGCGCACCAAGCTGAGCTGGACGCCGAGATTGCGCGTCAGGTTGAGGAATACGAGGCTTTGCGCGCCGCCGCCCAAAACGATCCGTTGCAGCGCCGCCTGCGTGAACTGCGGTTACAGCAAGCAATGCAATGAGCGTAGCCTTGTACATGGATGTGCATGTGCCCAGCGCCATCACCGACGGCTTGCGGTTGCGCGGGGTGGACGTGCTGACGGCCCAGGAAGATGGCACACGCCGCTGGCCCGATCCGCAATTGCTTGACCGCGCGACCGCGCTCGGGCGCTTGCTGTTTACGGAAGATGACGACCTTTTGCGTGAAGCCAAACAACGCCTACAGTCCGGCCAGCCGTTCGCGGGCGTGGTCTATATTCATCAACAGAAGCTGGTCATCGGCGCGTGCATCAATGACCTGGAGTTGATTGCGCTCGCCAGCGAACCGGCGGAATGGCTCAATCGCGTGGGCTATCTGCCAATGAAATAACCTGCCCGAAAGGAATTGCCACATGCCCGATCAAACCGCACTCGCACCCAACCTGGCTGACGCCGTCGAATTTGCTGAAAACCCCGAACCGCGCTGTCCCTGCGTCTTGCTGGTGGACACCTCCGGTTCGATGCAGGGCGCGCCCATCGCCGCGTTGAATGAAGGCTTGCGCGCCTTCAAAAACGATTTGATGAAGGACGCGCTGGCCTCGCGCCGCGTCGAAGTCGCCATCGTCACGTTCAGCAGCGACGTGCAGATCGTGCAGGATTTTGTCACCGCCGATCAGTTCGAACCGCCCACGCTGCACGCCGAGGGCGCGACGCTGATGGGCAGCGCGATTCATCAGGCGCTGGATTTGCTGGCCGCGCGCAAGGCGCAATACCGCACGAGCGGCGTGGCCTATTACCGTCCCTGGGTTTTCCTGATTACCGATGGCGAACCGCAGGGCGAGCCCGAAGACGTGATTCAACAGGCCGCGCAACGCATCCGCGATGACGAACAAAACAAGCGCGTGGCCTTTTTCGCCGTCGGTATCGAAGAAGCCAATCTCGACCGCTTGCGCCAACTCACCGTGCGCACGCCGGTGCGGCTGATTGGCTTGAATTTCGTAGAGATGTTCGTCTGGCTCTCGCGCAGCACGCAGGCCGTCTCGCATTCGCGCGTGGATGAACAAGTGGC
>JAYUCP010000318.1:0-4668 GCA_043740245.1 Acidobacteriota bacterium
GGCAAATACAACGTGCAAGCTTACCTGTTCAATCACTACTGGGAAGACATCGGTACGATCAGTTCGTTTTACAACGCCAATCTGGATATGGCGAGCATCATGCCCAAGTTCAACCTCTTTGACGCCGACCGGCCTATTTATACGCGCCCGCGCTATTTGCCGAGCAGCAAGCTGGGCAATTGCGAGATCAGCAATTCGCTGATTTCGGACGGCTGCATTCTGAACCAGGCCAAAATCCGCAACTGCAACGTCGGCATCCGCGCGCGCATCGAGAGCGGCGCGGTGATCGAGCAATCGCTCTTGATGGGCGCGGACTTTTACCAGCCGCTCGAAGAACTGGCGCAGGAACGGCAACACGGCTTGCCCTGGATCGGCATCGGCGAAAACACGCACATCCGCCGCGCCATCGTTGATAAAAATGTGCGCATCGGCGCCAACGTCAAAATCCTCAACGAAGCCGGCCACGACAAATTCGATGGCGAAGGCGGCAATTACTTCATCCGCGAAGGCATCGTGATCGTGCCGAAGGGGGCGACGATTACGGACGGAACGATCATTTAGAAATCAAAAGGCAAAAGGCAAAAGGCAAAAATAGGAAAAAAGAAAAGTGCCCGCCCTTTTGATTTTTGCCTTTTGCTTTTTGCCTTTTGATTTATGGGCAGAATTCGCTACTACTGGACTCTCTTTGTCGGCGGCATGCTGCTGATCGTGCTGGGCATTCCGGTCATCACGATTGGGCATATCCTGCGCGTGTTCTTTGGCCGCGAAGATTTCGCGCACCCCTATGCCAAGTTCGGCTGCCGGATTTTGCTGCGCGCGGCGGGGGTGCGCGTGCACGTGACGGGGTTGGAAAACCTCGACCCAAAACAAAATTACATGTTTGCCGCCAATCACCAGAGCAACATTGATCCGCCGCTGTTGTTTGCTTATCTGGGCCACGACGTGGGCTTTTTAGCCAAGAAAGAACTGACGCGGATTCCGATTATGAAGCAGGGCTTCCCGCTCGCCCACGTCATCGCGATTGATCGCAGCAGCCGCGAACAGGCCATCGAAAGCACGCGCCAAGCCGCCGAAAAAATGCGGCAGGGCTATTCGATCATGGTGCACCCCGAAGGCACGCGCTCCTTTGATGGCCGCGTGCTGGATTTCAAGAAAGGCGTTTTTCATATGGCGCTGGCTGCTGGCGTGCCCATCGTGCCCGTCGCCGTCAACGACACCCGGCTGGTGATGCGCAGGGGGATGCACACCTGTTACCCCGGCGATGTTTACCTGGAAATCCTGCCGCCGGTCAGCACGGCGGGATACACAGAGGATACGGTGCAGCAACTGATCGAACGCGTGCGGCAACCGATTGTGGAGCGCGTGCGCACTGATTGAAGTTATGAAGATTGATAAACAAACCGTCGCCGTAGTCACTGGCGCGGCCTCCGGCATCGGGCGCGCGCTGGCCGTGCGTTTGTCTCAAGCAGGCGCGCAACTCGCCCTGGCCGATGTCAACGAAGCCGAGTTGCAGGCGACCGCCCAACTCGTCCGAACCACTTGCACGACGCATTACGTTGACGTGAGCGCTGAGCAACGTATGCAGGACTTCGTGCAAGAGGTCGTCGCCGCGCACGGCCGCGCCAGTCTGGTCATCAACAACGCGGGCGTCGCGCTGTATGGCACGGTCGAAGAGCTTTCGACCGCCGACATCGCCTGGCTGATGGGCGTGAATTTCTGGGGTGTGGTGTATGGGACGAAATACTTCCTGCCCGTCTTGCAGCAACAGCCGGCGGCGCATCTGGTCAACATCTCCAGCATTTTTGGGATCATCGGCTTTCCGGGGCAAGCGGCTTACAACGCCAGCAAGTTCGCGGTGCGCGGCTTTACCGAAGCCATGCGCCACGAACTGGCGGGTTCAAGCGTGCGCATCTCGTGCGTGCATCCGGGCGGCATCAAAACCAACATCGCCCGCAGCGCCCGCGTGGGCGCCAAGGCGCATTCTGTGCAAGTCCCGGTTGAGGTCGCACATTTCGATAAACTTTCGCCGACGACGGCGGAACAGGCGGCTGAACGCATCGTGCGCGGCATTGAACGCAACGAACCGCGCATCATGGTCGGCGCTGACGCCGGCCTGATGGAACGCGTGCAACGGCTGTTTCCCGTCAGGTATTGGCATGTGTTGCGCCCATTGCTGGAATGGCGATTGGGCGAACCGCTCGATTCAAAATAACCACTATGGCCAGTTGGCAAGCCCGTCTTTATTCACTATTTCTGCGCGCGTACTTGAAACGCCGTCCGCGCGGCGACGAGGCCGCGTTCGTGCAATTCGCCCGTCGCAAATTCGATCCGCCCCAATTCATGCGCCAACCTGTGCCGCCCTATGCACAGATCAACGTGGTCAATGATGGCGGCGTGCGCGGCGAATGGGTGACCGCGCGGGACGTGGCGGCGCAACGCACGATCTATTACTTGCACGGCGGTGGTTACGTCGTGGGTTCGCCCGTGCTGTATCGCGCGTTCAATGCCACGCTGGCCAAGGCCGCGCAGGCACAGGTGTTCGCGCTCGATTACCGTCTGGCGCCCGAACATCGCTTCCCGGCGGCGGTGGATGATGCGGTCGCGGGTTATCGCTGGTTGCTGGCGCAAGGCGCGCGGCCCGCGAATACGTTGATCGGCGGCGATTCGGCGGGCGGCGGGTTGACGCTGGCGACGCTGGTGCGCTTGCGCGCCGAAGGCTTGCCGCTGCCTGCCGCTGCCGTGCTGCTTTCGCCCTGGACGGATTTGGCGGTGACAGGCAATTCGGTGCAAGCGAACGAAGCCACCGATGCGATGTTCTATGCCGACGCGCTCAAAGCGTTTGCGCCGATTTATCTGGGGCAGGCGTCGGCGTTGGAAGCGTGGGCTTCGCCGCTCTACGCTGATTTGAAAGGCCTGCCGCCGTTGTTGATCTTTGTCAGCAAGAGCGAATGCCTGCTGGACGATGCGCTGCGCATTGCGGTCAAGGCGCGCGCGGCGGGTGTTTCGGTTGATTTACAGGCCTGGGCTGGGCTGCCGCACGTCTGGCCGGTGGTTGTCGGCCTGTTGCCCGAAGCGCGCGCGGCGTTGTCACTCATCGTGGATTTCACCCGGCGACAACTCGTCGGATAAAGCCGGCAATACTTCTGGCCACCGCCGCAACTTCGGCCTGTGGGTGAAGCGGGAGAAGACTGCGACCGTGACGGCGGCTTGAGGGGCGGCGCGCGCTCCCAAAGTTGTAACAATGTCGCCTCGCCTGTTTTAGAATCCCGGCGCAAGGAGAAACCTCAATGGCAAAAGTCAAAATCAAATACCCGGAACACACGCCGGAAGATCGCCGCCGCATGCTGGCGGAGTTAAAAGACCGCTTCGACATCAACGAAAGCCTGGAGTCGCTCGTGGAGGAGATGAATGGTTTTGAGGCCGAATATGGTATGAGCACGGTCGAATTTTACGCGCGTTTCGCCGCCGGCAAGATGGGCGACAGCCGCGATTTCATGCGCTGGGCGGGAGCGTTTGATGACTACCATCATTTGCTCCGAACTTACGTCCTGAATCGTGCTGAAGCGGCTTGAACGAGGGGGCGGCGTATGCGCGACGTTCAGCAGTATTTCGATTTGCTCTCCGCGACGGTTGATTTCAGCTTGACCACGTCGGCGGAGTTGGAGTTTGAACGCCGGGACTTTTCGCGCGGCGTAGTAGAGGGCGTGTTTTACTTCGCTGATGGCTCGCGGCTGGAGTTTACGGAGAGGATCGTTATCGAAAGCGCCCGACCCGTGAAGCGCGAGTATCGTTACCAATACGTGCGGGTTGGCAAGACCGTCTTCCGTTACGACAATGCCGCGCATCATCCCAAGCTTTCCAACTTCCCCCATCACAAACACGTTGGAAGGAAAGTCATCGCGGCGATTGAACCGGCGCTCAACCAAGTGCTGGATGAAGTCCAAACCCTATTGCAAGCGGCCCGCAATGAACCACCAGTTCCGCCCAAACGCCGCCGCCAGCGAAAATGACGAACCGCCTCAGCCGCGCCGTTTCACCAACACCCGATCCACATAAACAACCACCGCCTCGTCATGCTGATTCAGCACTGTTGTCTCAAACGCCACCACGCCGCGCTGGTCGCCTTTGGCAATCAGTTCCAGCACGCGCTTTTTGACGCGGATGGTATCGCCGATGAAGACCGGTTTGACGAAGCGCAGTTTATCCAGGCCGTAAAACGCGAGGATGTTTTCGCTCGCGCCCATCTGAATCATCAGCCCCGTCGAGATGCTGAAGATCAGCGCGCCGTGCGCGATGCGCCGTCCGAAGGGGCCGCGCTTGGCGTATTCCTCGCTCATATGCAGTTCGTGGAAATCACCCGACAAACCGGCAAAGCCCACAATGTCGGCTTCGGTGATCGTGCGTGTGCGGGTGAGCAGGATTTCGTCTAGTTGGTAATCGTCGAAGGTTTTGTCCATGGTAAAAAGTAGTTAGCAGTTGTCAGGGGCCACGCTAGCGTGGGCTGTTTCTTAGAGCAGTTTTCATTTGTGTGCGACCGGGCCAGCGGGTGTCAGATGTGGGGCAGGTTCTCAACCCATGTGCGCCAGGTTAAGGTGTAAGTCCTTTGAAATCAGTCGGCTGTTGCCGACGGTTGATAGTGCTAAGAGTTGCCACAACCACCAAAATCTT
>JAYUCP010000319.1:0-11261 GCA_043740245.1 Acidobacteriota bacterium
CGGCTCCGGGCGGCTTGTGGCCGTCAACGCAGGTGATTTATTTCGACGAGTTGTAGCGTTGTACGGCAAACTGTTAGTTTGCCGTGGCTCTGCGGTCGAAGCGGCTACGCGAAATCAGTACGTCTGAGTGCCGAGGCCACGGCAAACTAACAGTTTGCCGTACAGCGTGCGGCCAAGTGTACGGCAAACTGTTAGTTTGCCGTGGCTCTGCGGTCGAGGCGGCTAAGAGCGTGCACGACGCGGGTTTTCGTACACGCTCTAAGCGAAAGCAGTACGTCTGAGTGTCGAGACCACGGCAAACTAACAGTTTGCCGTACACCTGGGCTCACACTTGATCGTTATGACACTGGATCGTTACTTCAAACTTTCGTCATACGCCTTGCTGGCGACCGGCACGGCGCTGCTCGTCGCGACGCGGCAACTCGATTTGGTTTCGCTGTTGTTGTTTGCCGCCGTGTTGGTGCTGGCGTGTTTGATTGATTGCGGCGTGTGGCAGTGGTGGGCGCCCAAACGCTGGGTCAACTGGCTGGTGCCCGGCTGGCTGGCGGTGGCGGTGGCGGATTGGTATCTGTTCGATTCGGCGCTGCCCGCGATCACGATGCGGTTTTTGCTGTTCACGGTCGCGCTGCGGCTGTTGCGCCAAAAGGGCGAACGCGATTGGCGCTGGCTTTATACCGTGTCGTTTATGCAGGTGCTGTTTGCCGCCGGGCTGATGATTGACACGCTGTTTCTGGTGCTGCTGATCGTGTACCTGTTCGCGGCGCTGGCGACGCTGGTCAGTTTTGAATTGCAACGCGCGGCGCACAGCTTTGACGAACATCAGCACAGCCAACTCGCGCAAACCGCATTCTGGCGCGAGTCGCGTCTGCTGGGGATGCTGGGCGGCCAGCGGCGCGCGCGCAAAACCCTGGGCGCGCCGCGCTGGCGCAATGTGACGCTGTTTGCCGCGCTCGCCTTGCTGGTGATCTTCGCCTTGGCCGCGCCGCTGTTTCTGGTGATGCCGCGCGTGGCGCGCGCCTTCCCCAGCAATTTTATGCGCGGCGCGGCCTTGTCGGGCTTTTCTGAAAACGTGCGCTTGGGCGAAGTCGCGCGTATCAAACTCAATCCGCAAGTCGTGCTGCGCGTGCGCGTGAAGTTCCCGCCGCTGTTGCCGCGCCAATGGCTGCGCTGGCGCGGGCTGGCGCTGGACAAATACGAGAATGGCAATTGGTCGCGCACACTGCCGAAGCCCGGACGGATGGATTCTGCCTACGGGGGCACATATTTTTTTAACGATAGAAGCGTCAGGCAGTCACCGACCGAGCAGGAATTTTTTCTGGAGCCGCTCAACTCCGGCATCATCTTCGCCGCGCCGCGCGCATTTCAGGTGACCGGTCTGGATGTGCTGCAGCGCGACTATGCCGATGCGTTGTGGACAGACCCACACGCCTTTTACAGTTTTCACTACGAGGTTTTATCCGACACCAGCGAAGCGCCGCCCGATAAATTGCAGGCCGATTCCTCGCGCTCCTATCCCGATGAGATCAGGCGTCTCTACCTGCAATTGCCCGAAGACCACGACCACCGTCTGGATAAGCTGGCCGACACCATCACGCGCGGTGCGGCTTCGCCTTATGAAATGGCGCGCCGCATCGAAGAGCATTTGCAGGACAGCTACCAATACACGCTCGATCTGGAAGCGGTCGAGCAGGGCGATCCGGTCAGCGATTTTTTGTTTAACGTGAAGGCCGGCCATTGCGAATACTTCGCCTCGGCGATGGTCTTGCTGTTGCGCACGCGCGGCATTCCGGCGCGCTTGGTCAACGGCTTTCAGATGGGCGAATACAGCGCGGTGGCCGGCGCTTATACCGTGCGGCAATCGGACGCGCATTCGTGGGTCGAAGCCTATTTCCCGAAATCCAAATGGATAACCTTCGATCCGACGCCGGATGCGGGGCTGAATGTTTATGACAATGGCTGGTTGGCGTGGCTGCGGCAGTACGGCGACGCCATGCAAATGCTCTGGCAAGAGCGTGTCGTCGGCTTCGATGCCGGTGAACAGGTCTCGATGCTGATTGCTGCGCAAAAAAAACTGGCCTACTGGCGTTATGAATCAAGCACGCGCTGGTTTGATTGGCGGCAAAAACTGCACGAATGGTTTGCCGCCTGGAACGAGCCGCGCGAAGCTGCCGAAAGCCCCACTCAAAATGAAACGCAGCCCACGCTGGCCGCGCGGACACAGGCGCTGCTTTGGCATCCGGTGACGCAAACCTTGCTGGTGTTGCTGGCGACGGGGCTGGCGCTGTTTTTGTGGCGGCATTACCGGCGTTCGTGGCGTTACCGCTTCAAACATGACCCGGCGCGCTCGGCCATCGCCTTTTACCAGGAACTGCTCGAGACGTTGGCGCGGGCGGGCAAACGCCGTGCGCCGGAACAGACGCCGCAAGAGTTCGCCACGCAATTGCGTTGGCCGCAGGTGGCGGAGTTAACGCGTTTGTATGAACGGGCGCGCTTTGGCAAGCAGGTTTTGAATGCGGTGGAGATTGCGCGGGCGGTAGAGCTGCTGGACGAATTGCGCGGGCGGAAAGCTTGATTGAGAAAGTCATGACACGCTCACCGTAGGCTGGCGAGATCCGCCGCGCACCAGGCTTCGATCCCGCGCCCTGCCAAAAAATCGCGCATGGCTTGCCGCAACTCAGCATAGCTCTCCGGCAAAACCCCGCGTTCGTTCAGCGCGCGCAAGCGCCGCCGCTCCCGCCACGAAAGGTTGCCATCCAGCATGAAGCCGAGCCGGATGACCAATTGGCAAAGCGCACGCGTGCGCTCAGGCGCTTGCCGCAAGCGTTCGTAATAATCCTCGGGCAGCGGATGCGCCGCTTCGACCGGGATGCCGAAGCGCGCCAGCAATTCGCGCGTCAGCAGCGCGTGCGTTTGGTGAAAGTCGCGTTTGCTGATGGCGATGAATTGCAGCGTATCGTAAAGCAGCGCCTGTTCGCGGGGCGGCAACGCGCGCGGCGGCAACCGTTCGAGCAAGAGGCGCACCACGACCTGACCCATAATGATGACCCGCGCCTCGCGCATTACGGCGTAAACCGACCAGGCATTCAGCGCCATGTAAATCGGCATGCCCGCAAAATCCAGCAGCGTGCGCACGGCGTAGCGCCCCAACAGCACGCGCAACGATTGGCGCACGACTTGATTCGCCAGCCAGCCCTTCAAGCGCAACAGCAGATTCGCCAGCAACAGCAGCCAGGGTTGCAAGCCCTGGAACGGGTCAATGCCGTAACGCCGCGCTTCGTCGCTTTTCTGTTCGAGTCCGATGGCCAGCAACGCGCCGCGCAATTCGCCTTTGGTGGCGGGGGTGAGCCAGCCCACGGCCACGGCGGTTTCGTGCACGCCCGCGAGGTTGAGCAAGGTGAGCAGCCAGATTTCGACCAGGCTGAGCAGCACGCACCAGAGCAATTCGGCCCACGGCAGCCTGACGCCGAGCGGCATCGCAAGGGCCGGGAAGAATTGCGGGTAACGATAAAGCGGCAGGTAGTAAGCCAGAAAACCGGCAATCGAAAGCCCCGCGCCCAGCGCCATCAATAGCAGGTTCGCGTGCCGCAGCCGCCGCCGTTCCGCCGCGTTCAGTAGATGCACCTGGTCGTCCGAGCCGGCGGCGCGCACGGGCAGCGCGTGATAGAAGCGGTTGAAGAGTCTATCCATCGGTCAAATGTTCAACTCGGCGCGCAGGGCGGCGAGTTGTGTGCGGAAACTGCTTTCCAGCGCGGTGCGCCCGGCGTCGTCCAACAGGCTGGCGCGCACGCCGTTCAAAACCAACTGCGCGATCTGCTCGACGCCGAAATCGAAAGCTTCGGCCGCGCGCAGATATTCGTCGGTCAGCGTCGTGTTGAACATCGGCGGGTCATCGGAATTGAGCGTGACATACAGCCCGGCGGCCAGCAGGCGCGGCAGCGGATGTTCGGCGAAGGATCGTGCAACGCCCAGACAAACATTGCTGGTCGGGCAGACTTCGAGCGGAATTTGCCGCGCGCGCAAGACCTCGACCAGCGCCGGGTCTTCCAGACAACGCACACCGTGGCCGATGCGGCGCGCATGCAAAATCTCAAGCGCCCCGCGCACGCTTTCGGCCCCGGCGACTTCGCCTGCGTGCGGCACGGCGGCCAAGCCGGCGGCGCGCGCTAACGCAAACGCTTCGACAAACAATTCGGGCGGATTGCCGGCCTCGAGACCGCCTAGGCCGAACCCGACGACGCCTTGCCCTTTGCCGGAAATCGCCCATTCGGCCACGGTCAGACTGTGCTCGATGGGGCGCACGTTGCGGGCCAGGTCAAAGACCCAATTGCAGTGCGTGCCGAGTTCACGCTGGCCCCAGGCACGCGCGCGTGAGAGCGCGTCGAATTGTTCGTCGAAAGGAATCCGGCGGTTGGTGCTGAAATGCGTGTAAGGCGTGAAGGTGGCTTCGCTGTAACGGATATTTTGCGCCGCCTGGTGGCGCAGAAAGTCGGTGGCAATCAGTTCGATGTCCGCCGGAGTGCAAATGCAGGCCGAGAGCGCCAGATAGATTTCGATGAAGTGTTTGAAATCGGTGAAGCGGTACCAACGTTGCAACCCGGCTTCGTCATTGGCCGGTAGCGTGACGCCGTTGCGGCGCGCCAGTGCGAGCAAGGTGGCGGGTTGAATGGCGCCTTCGAGGTGCACGTGCAGTTCGACCTTGGGCATGCGGCGGATGAATTGGGTTAGGAGTTGGTCATTCATAGGTCAACAGTGGGCGCTGTCTGCCAAGCGTTCCATGAAACGTGGTCAGTGATTTTGCCAGCGCCTGGACAGCCCGCAACTTATCACAACCGGCAGATCAAGTCAGAGGTGGCGTCACGGCTTGGGCCTGTCACGTTTTTGCATGAGGGCGCTTCAGGAACAACGGACGGCGTAGCAAGGGTAGCGCGAACTGTCTAGTTTGCGCGGTTTCAGCAGTCGCGCCAGGGGGTAGCAGTCGCACCATGGTTGGAGTTCCTGAAGCCGCGCAAACTGGACAGTTCGCGCTACCCTTGCCGCGCCGTCCATTTCCCGCTGCGCAAAACTTTGACGGACACCCGTCACGGCTGGCGCGATATTGTGAACGGGCTGCTACGAAACAATGTCTCGATGAGGCCGCCCATCGTGCAAAATTCCTGGTAGCCTGGCGAAACAAGGCCAATGTGTCTTTGCAATCTTAAGGGGGAGTGCTAGAGTCCGCCCGTCCCAGATAAAGACAATTCGGTACTTTGGTCTCCTACCCCACAGTGTCCACGCAACGTTTGAGACTGCCACCATCATTGTGAAAGGTACGCTATGGCCTTGTGTCCTTCTTGCGGTAGCGCGCGGTTGCGGAATGGCTATCGAACGGTGCCCTTGCCGTTGCGGGTGATCGGCTTTCGCACGCTGCTTTGCGATAACTGTAATTTTGAATTTCGAGCTTTTTGCCCGCGTGAACCGAAGCGCGGCAACGGGCAACGCACCAAACGCAAAGCCGATGTTTTCAATGCGGCCCCGGCGGTTGATTTACAAACGTTGGGGCAACCTGACGCGGCGGCGGCCCGCCGTAATCAGCCCGCGATCAGCTTTGATCGTTCAGGCTTGCCGGTTTATTCCGACGGCCGTGGGTTGGCTGAGACCGCCCGTCCAGCCTTTCCCGATTTGCCCGCAGATTTTGATGATGATCTGATGCCGCCACCGGCCTTAACGAGACCGGTGGCGCCGCCAGCGGCAGAAGCCTTGCCTGGCAACATGCGCGCGCGCATCAACGCCGCACCGCCGCCGTTGCCGGCGGAAGAGCCGTTGCTGAAGTTGAAGGAAGATTTGGAAGAGCGGCGAAAAAAAGGGGCGCATCAAATCTGTCCAAAATGCGACTCGCCCGATGTCAGCCGCCGTCATCGCCGGTTGTGGCAACGGCTTGTCTTGGGCCTGACGCAAATCCGCCCGTACCGGTGTGATAGTTGCGGACATAAATTTTATGCCAGCCGCCTGCCGCACAAACGCCGCAAAGCGCTCACCCAGAGCGAGGCCGAACTGCTAAAGAACTCCTGTTTCAATTTAGCCGAAGGCGGGCAGGCCAAAGGCGAGCAGGCCAAAAGCAGCTAAGTTTCAAGGTGTCAGTAACGCAAAGGGCAAGGCGTTGGCGCCATAGACCAGCGCCCCCAAGCGCATCTCAGCGGGCAAGACTTGGAAGCTGAGGTTGAACGCAAACGCCTCGCCCGGTTTCAGACTTACTTTGCCAGCGGGCGGGAAGGGCTGCCCATCCAGGGTTTTGCGATCTTGCAACTTGTATTCGCGGCAGTTTTCATCCAGCAAATAGGCGCGTTCGCGTTCGTTGATCAGCCAGCGGCCCCGGCTCAACAGATACACTGGCAGATAAAATTCCACAGCTTCTTTTCCGGCCAAAACAACCAGACGCACGCTGGTTTCTTGTGGCTGGCGGGTGATTTCCGCGATGGCCAGTTGCGACGCGGTGTTTGGCGTTGCTTGCTTCAGACAGCCTTGCAAACGCGCCGTGGTCGCCAGCACCGCCGCTTGCCGCGCGGCTTCGGGGTCTGGGCGCGCACAAGCTGTGAGCGACAGCCCTAGCAAAACCGCCAGCATGAAACCTCCGCCTGCTTGCGCTCTGTTCATTTCGTCTCCACATAAGGCCGTGATTGCACGACATAGATTTGCGTGCCGATGGTGATCCATTCAATGTCTTGGGGCACGCCGCGAAAGACGCGCTGGATTTGCAGGGCCGCGCGCGCCAACCGCCGCACCACGGCATCGGTCAGCACGGCGCGTTCGGTTTCGATTTTGACCTCGCGCACGCCGCCGCGTTCGTCAAAGGTCAACAGCGTGTCATCGCCCGAACGCGTCAGCACACGCACAGCATTGGTTTTGGGCACATACAGCAATTGTTCCGGCACGCGGCGGCCCTCGACCACGCGGATGCCGAGGCCGCGTTTGGCGTTGACATAAACCGCCCCCCGGTCGGCGCGGTCAAATGGGTTGGTCGTAATCAGCACGCCCGCCGCTTCGGCATTGATGCCTTCCTGAATCAGCACCGCCGGATAAACGCCCGCATGGTTGATGCCAAAACTTTCGCGCGCCTCATACGCTTCGTAATTCCAGAGCGAAGCCCACACCGTTTTGAGCGCGGCCAGCAACGCCTGATCGTCGCGCACGTTGGGCACGCTGGTGTAAAGGCCCGCGCCATTGAAATTGGGCAAGTCTTCCGAATTCGTCGAACTGCGCGCAAACACGCCTTTGTCGCCGAAGAGCCGCCGTTTTTTGGCGAGCACGGCGCGCGCGAATTCATCATTGAGCTGGCTGTTTTGAATCTTGCCGCGCAATTCGGCGAGGCGTTCTTTGCGATAGGCCGCGTCGTGGTTGAAGCGGTCGTTGCCCAGCAATTCCAGTATCGTCACGTCCAGCTTGTGCGCGCGCAAAAATTGTTCGTAGTAATAAAACGGAATCGTGAAACCGGGCGGCACCGTGATGTCGCGCACCGCGCCGGTGTTGAGGGCGTGCAGCACTTCGCCGAGGTTCGCCGATTTTGCGCCGTAGCGCTTGGCGTCGGCGCGCCGCTGGTCTTTCAATTCGGTCAATGCGCGGAATTCCAAATCGGCGGGCGGCGTGATCAGATCGGCGCGCTGGGCCAATTGCCGTCCGCGTTCGGCAGTTTCATTCACGGTGGCCGGGCGCAGCGTGTAACCATCCGCGCGCGTCTCGAAATAGACGAACTTGCCCGCGAGCGGTTGAAAGGTTTCCGCCGCGCCTTTGATGTAAGCATTCGGCACGCCCCAGTTTTTGGCCAGCAGATTGACGTGTGCCAGCGGCGTTGAAAAGGTCGTCGTGATGACGCCCGAAACCGGCGTCAGCGTGATCGGCGGTTCGCGGAAGACGACGATTTCGTTGCGGTCGAGAATGGTGTCGTCGGTCAGGCGGTCAAGAATGCGCAGCACACCGGCGTTTTGCGCCTGGTTGAGCGGCAGGTAATCTTGCGGCGGATTGGTTTCGTTCGGTAACAGCTTCGGCAAACCGGTCAATTGGGCCGCAGCCTCTTCTTGCTTGGCTGAATTGGGTTTGAAATAGAGCGGCGCAAAAAAACTGGCGTTCAGCGCGCGCTGCGTCTCACGCACAATTTCGGCTGTCGCCAGATCGCCTTCCCAAAACTCGAAGGTGTATTTGTCCAGCCGCGTTTGATAGGCGATGGTGCCGAGCACGAAGCGGCGCGTGGCTTCCAGATAGTTGTGCCGGAAGAATTCGC
The DNA here is from genome assembly GCA_043740245.1 of Acidobacteriota bacterium. Lineage (GTDB taxonomy): Bacteria > Acidobacteriota > Blastocatellia > RBC074 > RBC074 > JACPYM01. Next base: position 8,252 of record JAYUCP010000319.1, read on the forward strand.
GCCCGCGTTCCAGCGTGAGATAGTTCGCGTTGACGAATTCGGAATGAAATGCGTAGCGTTGGGAATTCACGTAATAGACTTTGTTCTGATTGGCGCGGTCAATCACGAACATCAAGTGCGGCAGGGCGTAAAAGCGGCCCTGATAGTAAGTGCGCGCCAAACGCTCAAAGTCCGCACGCGCCGCGAGTCGGGATAGATATTTGGCGTCAGGTTTGGCCGCGCTGGTTTGCGCCGCGACCTGGCAGGTGTGGCAGAGCAGCAATCCGAACAGCAATACAGGCAGCGAACGATAACGCATAAGCAATCACGGGGAGAAGCGAGCTTGAGCAGCGGGAACACGCCAGAACTTAAAACCGCAGCGCCGAAACTGCAACCAATGACTCGCCCGTTGACGCAATTGGAGCGCAAGCTGAAGGCCACTCTGCGGCGGTTGGGCGTGAACGAGCAGTCCAGCTTGGTTGTCGGTGTGTCGGGCGGAGCCGATTCGCTGGCCTTGCTGGATGCGCTCATCCGGTTGCGCGAACGCACGGGCGCGCCGGGTGTCATCAATGCCGCACACGTCAATCATCTGTTGCGCGGCGCGGCGGCTGCCGATCTGGAATTCGTGCAAGCTTGGGCGGAACAGCGCGGCGTTGGCTTCTTTTCCACTTGCGTGGATGTCGCGCAACTCGCCAAAGACAGGCGGCGAAATCTGGAGGCTGTGGCTCGGGCGGTGCGCTACGAATTTTTTTTGGAAGTGGCGTGTCAGCACCATGCTGAGTTTGTATGCACCGCGCACACTTTCGACGATCAAGTCGAAACGCTGTTGCTGCGGTTGCTGCGCGGCACTGGGGCTGAAGGGCTGCGCGGCATTCACGAGGCGTCTGATTTAGCCGTGGGCGTGCAATTGCTGCGGCCTTTGCTGAACGTGACGCGTGCCGAGGTGTTGGAACATTGCGCGCGCTACGGCGTCGAATTCCGCACGGATGAGACCAATGCTTCAGAGGAATTCACGCGCAATCGCGTGCGGCATTCCTTGCTGCCGTTGCTGCGCAGTTTCAATCCGCGCGTCGGTGAAGCGTTGGTGCGCACCGCCAAGGCGTTGGGGGAAGACGATGATTGGTTACGACAACAGGCAACGGAACTGTTGCGGCAGGTGGATGAGGGGCAGCGGTTGCGGCTCGCCCCGCTGCGCGCCAGCCAGCCGGCGCTCATCAAACGTGTCTTGCGCGCTTGGTTGGCGCGGGAATGCGGCGCAACTGGGCGCACAGATGCCGTGCACCTCGAAGCGCTGGCCGCGTTGATCGCGTCTGGCCGGGGCGGCAGCGTGATCGAATTACCGCACGGCTGGCGCGTCAGGCGCGAATCCGCCTGGCTGCGTTTGTGGCGGGTCGAGCCGGAAGACGGCGCAGAGAAACGCTGAAACCCGGCGCGCACCAGCGGCGTCTTTGACATTTCATCACTGACGGGCTGGAATAGCTTCGTGGCACTTAGGCATTTCAGAAATTTGCTGAGCGAAAACCGGGTGAATACGCTAGAATGCCCGGCGGAGGTCTTCAACGGAGGTATATGGTTTTGAACTCGACTATCAGACAAGTGATCTTTTGGGTGGTGATTATTGGCGGCGCAATCCTGTTGTATCAGGTCTTTCACAATAGCAGCGCGAATCAGCCGCGTGAGATGGGCTACTCGGATTTGATGAAAGAGGTGGATCAAGGGCATGTCACCGATGCCAAGGTTGAAAAAGATCGTGTCGCCGGCACGCTCGCCAGCGGCGGGAAATACACGACCAAACTGCTCGGCGGCGATTTTGCGGCGGCCGATGTCGCCAAAGAGATGGCGAAGAAGAACGTCAAGGTCGAATACGACACCTCGGCCAGCAACAGCCTGTGGATGCAATTCGCCATCGGCTACCTGCCTTTCCTGATCATTTTCGGCTTCTGGATTTTCATGCTGCGCCAGATGCAATCGGGCGGCAACAAGGCGCTCTCGTTCGGCAAGAGCCGCGCCAAGCTGCTTTCCAACCAGCAAAAGCGCGTGACCTTCAAGGACGTCGCGGGCGTCGAAGAAGCGAAAGAAGAACTGCAAGAGATCATCGAATTCCTGAAAGAGCCGCAAAAATTCCAAAAGCTCGGTGGCCGCATTCCGAAAGGCGTGCTGATGATGGGCCCGCCAGGCACGGGCAAAACGCTGTTGGCGCGCTGCATCGCCGGTGAAGCCAACGTTCCCTTCTTCTCGATTTCCGGTTCCGATTTCGTCGAAATGTTCGTCGGCGTCGGTGCTTCGCGCGTCCGCGACCTCTTTGAGCAGGGCAAGAAGAACGCGCCCTGCATCATCTTCATTGACGAAATCGATGCGGTGGGCCGCCATCGCGGCGCTGGCCTGGGCGGGGGCAATGACGAGCGCGAGCAAACGCTGAACCAGCTCCTCGTGGAGATGGATGGCTTCGAGGCCAACGAGGGCATCATCATCATCGCGGCGACCAACCGCCCCGACGTGCTCGACCCCGCGCTGCTGCGTCCCGGCCGCTTCGACCGGCAGATCGTGGTGCCGAACCCCGACGTGGGCGGCCGCGAGAAGATCCTGAAAGTGCACATGCGCAAGGTGCCGCTGGCGCCCGACGTCGATGCCAAGGTGATCGCGCGCGGCACGCCCGGCTTCTCCGGCGCCGACCTCGCCAACCTGGTCAACGAGGCGGCGCTGCTGGCCGCGCGGCGCAACAAGCGCCTCGTGACGCAGCAGGAATTCGAGGACTCCAAGGACAAGGTGATGATGGGCGCGGAGCGGCGCTCCATGATCATGACCGAGGAGGAGAAGCTGGCCACCGCCTATCACGAGGGCGGCCATGCGCTGGTCAACCTCCTGGTGCCCCACAACGACCCCCTGCACAAGGTGACCATCATCCCGCGCGGTCGTGCGCTCGGCGTGACCATGAGCCTGCCGGAGCGCGACCGGCACACCTACTCGATGGACTGGTGCCTGGCCAAGATGGCGACGATGTTCGGCGGCCGTGTCTCCGAGCAGCTGGTCT
>JAYUCP010000320.1:0-11245 GCA_043740245.1 Acidobacteriota bacterium
GGATGCAGCGGATTTTCGCGGATTATTTTTCGGATTCTGATCCGCGCTGATCCGCTGCATCCGCGTCATCCGCGGTCAACTACCTTGAGAACAAAAGACTTTTATTCGCACAGGCTTCAATTAGGATGGAACCCCTCCGGCCTCATTCCATTTGACGCCAAGCCCGCAGGCTGGAAGCCGTGCGTACCCAGAGTGCGCTCAGCGCCATTCGCCTTGCAACACAAACGGCGCCCAATAATACGGCGCTTGCCAGCGTTGCTCTTTCCACAACGCAATCTGGGCGGCGCGCAAGGCGGCGGCTGGGCGCTGTTTGTCTTGCAAGAGATTGCGATAAAACCGCGCCATCAGTTCCGCCGTGCCTTTGTCGCTGACCGCCCACAGCGTGACGACGACGCGCGCGGCCCCGGCGTACATAAAGCCGCGCGTCAACCCAATCAGCCCTTCGCCGCGCACCTCTTTGCCCAGGCCGGTTTCGCAGGCGCTCAGCACCACCAGTTCGGCGGGCAGGTTGAAATTGTAGACTTCGTGCGCGCGCAAGAAGCCGTCCTGCGGCTGGCCTTGTTCGTCAACCAACGAAAGCAGGATGGCCGAAAGCTCCGGTCGTTCGCTGTCGAAATAGGCATGCGTCGCCAGATGCACGATGCGGTAGCGTGACAATTCGCCCGCAGTCACGGTCGCGCGATTCGCCTGAAAATCCAATGCGCGAAAGACCTCGCCATCCAAACCATTTGGCGCGGCGGCAAAGATGCGCTCGGCTTCGTCGCGTGTGGCGGGCAGCCGTGGGATGCGGCCCGCTTGTGTGCCGAGCTTTTTCAACAGCAGGGTGCGCGTCAGATTGGGCGCAGGCGTTGGTTCGTCTGCTTTGGCTGGTTGAGTTCCGGCGTTGGATTTCACGCGTTCATCGCCAGCCTCAAAAACGGGGTCAGCGATCACGGCCACTGCGCCCGGCGCGGGCTGCCGCCCTTTTAATTCCTGCCGCAACACGCTCATCGTCGAAGCCGAAGGCAGGGAAACGATTTCGTGATCGAGTACTAAAGGATGAGGGATGAAGGATGAGGGCTGAAGCGGGGTGCGCCGCCGTCTCTTTTCATCCTTCCGCCTTCCGCCTTCATCCCTTGGCAGCGGCAGCGCGCTGAATGGCAAATACTGCAACGCGCCATCGGCCACGATCAGCAGGCGTTTGTCTTTCCATGCGCCGCGCAGTTGCGCCGCAATAGGGCCGAGCAGGGCACGGCTGAGCGCTTCGGCTTCGCGCCAATACGCGGCGTCAGCCTCGGCAGGTGTGGCATCCTTGCCGTTCACTTGCACAGGGTTCGTCAGTCGTTGTTTGGCATCGCGCGCGGTCAGCAGTTGATAAAGACGCTGCGCCGCCGTCTCAAGCTCCGCGCGTTTGGGCAGCGTGAAGCTGTGAATGCTGCGCGGCGTGACGGCCCAGAGGTAACTGCGCTGCTCGCCGAGCGCGAATTCCAGCAACAGCGTGTCGTCGTCGAGTACCTGTTTTTGAATGTCAGCCAGCGCCAACGGTTGCGGTTGCGTCAACGCGGCGTAACGCGGGCTGCTTTGCCGAATCTGCGTTTGCACCTCGCGGTATTCGACGTACAGCGCATCCAGTTCGCGTTTGGCGGCGGCGACCTGTTCGTCGTTGCGCGCCAGGGCTAAGGCGTCGGCTTGTTTGTTGATGCGTTGCTGCAAATTGGTTTCGCGTGTGAGCAGCGCGGCGTCCACGCCATTGCGGATGTGCGCGCCCGCTTCGTTGAGGATGTCCAGCAGCCCGCGCGCCCGCGCCCGTTCGGCGGTCTGCAAGGCCTGGCCGTCGAAACCGCCGGATTTGTTCTCTTCGTGCTGGCGCATCAACACGTCAATGTAAAGGTCGTAATACTTTTGCGCCTTGGCGAAATAGGAGGCGCGCAAATCCTGGCTGGCGACTTTGGTGCGCACGGTTTCGACCAGTTCGAGCGCGGCTTCGAGCTGCGTGCGGGCCTCGCCGAGTTGGCTGTTTTCGGCTGCGAGCCGCGCCAGTTGATAGCGTGTGTTGATCTCGCGGCTGGGATCGCTGATTGCGCGCGCCAGTTGCAGCGCTTCAGTCAACGCTTCGCGCGCCTGTGGCAGTTGGCCCTGGTCATGATAGGTCAGCGCCAGCTGCGTCAGCGTGTCGGCTTGGCCGCCGCGATTACCGACGGTGCGATGCAAGGGCAAAGCCTGATTGAAAATTTCGAGCGCCTTGTCAGTGTGGCCCAACTCGCGTTCGACAAAGCCGAGCGCCGCCAGCGAATTGGCTTCGTCGCGCGGCTGGCTGATTTTGCGCGCCAGGGCCAGCGCCTGCGTGAAAAAATCATGCGCTGCGGGGTATTCGCCTTGTTCGTACTTGAGGTAGCCGAGGGAATGCAAGGCGGAGGATTCGTGCGGTTGGTCGCCGATCTGCCGCGTTAATTCGAGCGCTCGCGTGTAATAGCCCAACGCCTGTTCTTTTTCGCCGAGCGACAAATAGACCGAACCGAGATTGTTGAGCGCCGAGGCTTGCAATTGGCGCGCGCCTTGCTGTGTCGCGCGGGCCAGCACCTGGTTGTAATGATCGAAGGCTTGCTGTTTTTCGCCCAGCCGGTCATAGGTCTCGCCGATGTTTTGCAAGGTGCGCAACTCGTCCGGATGCTTTAACGCGCGCCACAGCTCCAGCGCGCGCTGATAATGCTCGAGCGCCAGTTGGCTTTCGCCCAAGTCGGCGTGGACGGTGCCGATGTTATTGAGCGTGCTCGCCTCGCCCGGCTTGTCTTTTAACTCGCGTCGTAGCGGCAAGGCCTGTTGATAAAACTCCAAGGCCTTGCGCGGTTCGCCCAGCACGTTATAAAGCGTGCCGAGATTGTTGATGACCTGGCCTTCCAGTTGGCGATTTTTCAACTCGCGGCTCAGCGCCAGCGCCTGTGTATAAGCCTCAATCGCGGGTTGTTTGTCGCCCAGGTTTTTGTGAATGATGCCGATGTAATTGAGCGTCTGCGCTTCAGAAGCGCGCCGCCCCAGCGCGCGCCAGAGCACGAGCGCCTGCTGATAATGTTCTAGGGCCTGGGCGAAAGCGCCCGTCGCGCGCGCGATGGCCGCCAAGTCAAACAGCGCGCTGGCCTCGCCGGCTTGATCTTTCAGCGCGCGCCGCAATTCCAATTGCTGGGTGTAGGGTTCAACCGCCTTGGCCAATTCACCGGCGGCTTCGTAACTGTAGCCGAGCAGGTAAAGCGCGCCCGCTTCGTTTTCCCGATCCTGCGTGGCGCGGAAAAGCGGCAGCGCCTCAGCCAGCGTCGCGCGCGTCACGTCCCATTCGCGCAGGTTCAGATGCGCTACGCTGAGATTGAGCAGGACAATTGCCGCGTCGTGCGTTTCGTTGAGTTCGCTGAAAAGCTGGCGGGCTTCGGTCAGATTGGGGATGGCGTTTTTGAATTCGCCCAGATTGTTTTGCCACTCGCCGAGACTGGCCAACGCCGTGGCCAAGGGTTTGCGCTCCGGCAAGGCGCGGCGCAACGTGAGTTCCTCTTGAAAGTAAGCGAGCGCGGCCTTGGGTTCTTTCAGCTCGCCGGCGACTTCACCGAGTTCGCGCAGGATGTCTGCCTCGCCTGCAGGTTCATGCTCAGCGCGGCGCAGCTTGAGCGCGGCCAACAGCTTTTCGCGCGCGGGCGGCAGCGACTCCGGTTGCTTTGCGGCGCGCAATTGCCTGGCCTCGCGCCACAGCCGGTCAGCGGTGAGCCGCGTGCGATCGGCGGCGGTGGCGGCGCGGCGTTCAGCCACGGCCAGGCGGTAGGCGGTGTTGGCCGCTGTTTCAGCAGTACGCAATTCGATCAGGTATTCGCCTGCGTTGTCGGCGATGAACGAAACAGGCTTGGCTTCTTTGTTGTCGCTCTTGCGCGTCGCCTCGGTCAAGCGTTCGCCATTGGGCGCGCGCACGGCAATGGTGAGTTGCGATGCCTGCGGTTCGAGCGCAAGGCTGACGAAATAGCCGGGCTTGAGTTTGAGCCGGTAGGTTTGCGGTTGCCCTGCCGTCAGTGTGCCCTCGACCGGTTTGCTCTTGCTGAGCTTTTGGGTTTGGTTGGCTTCTTTCGATTTTTTGCTTTTGTTTTTGACGGCGTGTGTTGACGTTGCTTGGGCGGCGGCGGCAACAAGGGTGAAGCCGAATAACAGGCAGACGAGCAGAATAAGCTTTTGAATGATGCGGTTCATGAATAACCTCCGCGATGTAAGGAGTTGATTTCGGCTTTTCAAGGGAAGGGGGAGTCGCATTGTGCTGATGCGCATCATAAAGAAAGCGGTGCGCAAAGCAAATAGGCCACAGATGCCTGTGCAACTGTGGCCTGTGTTCTGCGCCATGAAAAAAGATTTGGTTGAGCCAGTGGCTTTCCAAATGCCGATTTTTACTGGCATGTTTTCACCGCAGCACCTCTTCCAGACTGTGGGCGGCAAACAAGCGTGAAGCCCAACTTTCCAAGGTCGCCACATCCGCGCCGGCCAGCCTTTGCACGGCCCATTTGGGCAATCTGCCGAAGCGTTGCGTTAAGACCTGCCTCAGCAATTTCGCTTGTCCCTTCTGCTCGCCAAGCTTTGCGCCTTGCTTCACGCCTTGCTTCACGCCTTGCTTCACGCCCTTTTGCACACCTTGCTGTACGCCTTGCTGTACACCTTGCTTCACGCCGGCTTTCTCGCCTTTTTGATAAATCTCGCGGAAGAGTTCATTTTGCATCAGATCAATCGAAAGCATCACTTGTTTCGCCTCCTTTTTGATGACCGGTTCCAGGTTGCGCAGACCGGCCAAGATGTATAGTTTTTTTAGCGCGTCATAGCGCGCTTTCGTCGGCAGCTTGGCTATTCTTTGCAATACCTGCCGCACCGCTGCGCGAGTGTTTTCCAAGCGGCACAACAGCGCCAGCAGATTATCGGCCAGCGCCGCACTTTGCAGCAAGACGCGTCCGTCAATCGCACGGATGTCGAGCAATTGATAGCGAAACGAAAGATTGGCTTCGACAATCTCCGCCTGCATGTTCAAGGGCGCGCGGCCCACATATAACACGACCTGGCGCGGCGGCTGGCCGAACTGGCGGCGCAACAGCGCGTAGTATTCCAGTTCGCGCCAAGGCATGTTCTGCTCACCTTCGCCCTGGAATTCAAGGTGGAAAATCGAATCGTCTTCCAGCCGCGCCACCAGATCGGGGCGGCGCGCTTTGACCGAGGGATATTCCAGCGTGAGCAATTCCTTCGCTGCCACGCCGGTCAGAATTTGCAACAGCTTGTTTGACGGCGTCTGAAACAGTTCTTTGAGCGTGGTGTCGTAACGCATAGCTTGTCGAAGGATGAGGGCGGAAGGATGAAGGCGGAAGGATGAGGGATGAAACAGAAACTCGCTTCATCCCTCATCCCTCATCCTTTTCTTACTTGCCGCCCGCCGCTTTCATCGCCTTGGCCGCGCCGTTTGCCAGGACCGTTTCGCCCGGATGATAAGCCGCTTCGAGATTCGCCTTGATCTCTTCCAGCGTAAACCAGGCGGGTTTGAACTGGCGGTTGGAATACAACTCGGCCTGATCGAAGTAATGCTTCGATTGCGGGTCGTGGCGCTGGCCGAATTGCAGCAGCGAGCGCGCCTGCACCTGCGGCCCGAATTCGACGACACTCACGAACGAATGGCCGACTTGGCCGTAAAGCCGTTTCAAGCCCTTCGCAATCGGCGTGTCAAAGGGCGTGTAGAAGTTAAACACCGTGCCGACGTAATCGCCCGGGCCGCCCAGCACGGGTAGGCTCGGTTTGCTGTCATCGAAGCGTTCCAACGTGCCGCTGGAGTGCACGCGTTGAATGCGCACCATCTCGCCCCAGGCGACGTGCCAAGTACCCCAGGATTGCGTGATGTTCGTCATCACGTATTCGAGCACGGCGGTTTCGGGGAAGGGCAGCGACTTGGTCATCTGTTTCGCTTGCGGCTGGGCGCGCGTGTACGTCCAGAGCGAAAAGAGCGACGCCGCGATTGAATCCAGTTCGATGCGGCCATTCCAGGCTTTCAGCAATTGCACGGCCTCGGCAGTCTTTTCAGCCTTAGCCGGGTCGGCGGTTTTCAGCTTGTCCCATTCGGCAGCGATCAGCGGCACCAGCGTTTCGGCTTCGATGCAGCGGTTGTCGAAGCCGGCCTGCGCCCAGTCTTCAAAACTGAATTTGGCTTTCTCGCTCAGCACGCGGCGCGAACTGCGCGAACGCGGGCCGTCTTTTTCAGGCGCCATGTAGGCAGGGAATTTGGCCGCGTCGGGATTGTCCTTGCTGCCTTCGGCCGTCGCCAGGAAGGGCGTGGCGTTGCAGTTTTGCGCCCAGCCCGCCGCCGGGTTTTCGACTTGCGGCAACTCCGCCAGTTTGTGGTAGCCCTGCCATTCGGTTTGCGGGTTGCTGCCGTCCAGCGGTTTCGACCAATCGAATTGCGGGTCACGGCGCGGCACTGCGCCGTAATAGACGTACCAGATGTTGCCCGCGCGGTCGGCATACATCGTGTTGAACATGGGCACGGCGGTCTTGCTCATCGCGGCTTTGAACTCTTTCAGGTTTTGCGCGTGGCCCATCGCAAAGCGCTGCTCCATCTGGCCGCCCTCTTCATACATTGCCATCCGCACGGTCAGCGGTTTGCCGTTGCGCAGCGCCATCACCGGCCCGTGATGCGTCTTGCGGAACTTGAAGGATTTGGTCACGACACCGCTGTCGGTTTTGAGCTGCACGTTGTCCGTCCACTCGGTCGCCGTGCGATAGCCGTTGCCGTATTTGTAATTCAGCGGTTTGGCCGGGTCATCGAATTGCTCCTCCCACAGATCAATCACGTCGGGCGTGTTGACTGTATGGCTCCAACCGAGGTTTTCGTTGTGGCCGACGGTGGGGAAGGGCGAACCAGGGAACGATGCGCCCGACAGGTTCCAACCCGTGGCGCTGTGAATGTGGCCTTCGATCCACTGGCCAGGGCCGAAAAACGGTTGGTGCGGATTGATGAACAACATCGCATGACCGTTCGCGCTCTTTTGCGGCGTGACGGCCCAGGTGTTGGAGCCGACCATGCCGGCGTTCCAAACGTCGGGTTCTTCGGATTGCGGAATTGAAATTTGCAGAGCAGTTTTTGCTCCGACTTCAGGAATGGCAGCCAACGTCTCGGCTTCTCGGATTCCCGCGCGGCGGTAAACGAAAAGTTGATATTGCGCGAAGCGGCCAAACGCGATGGCGGCCCACGGTTCCAGCTTGGTCAGCAGCCGCGGTTTGACCTGCGGATTCTTTTCCAGAAAGTAGTTGTAGCCATCCGACACCGCCTGGCAAAGCTGTTTCATCGCCGGACTGAGTTTGGCGTATTCGGCTTGCGAGAGTTTGACGACTTCGAGCGCGCGGTTGGTCAGATCGGCCGTCAGCGATTTTTCGCCGTAAACTTCTGCGGCGCGGCCCAGCGTTTGGATGTAGCTGTCTTCGACCTGCCAGAAATTGTCTTCGCATTGCGCGTAAATGAAGCCGAACATCACGCTGTAATCGGTCGGCCCATAGACGTGCGGCACGCCCCAGGTGTCGCGGTAAATCGTGACCGCTTGCGCGACTTTGGCGAGGCCAGGATTTTTTAACTTCGCTTTGGTGTCGGCCTGTGCGCTCGGCGCGAAAGCATTCGGCCAAGCCAAGACGGCGAGCAGTAACGCGAAAAGGGCGAAACGGAAGTGTTTCATTGCGGACGCTCCTCTTGATGAAATCTGTTGGTGGAATCGGATTGGATTGCAGCAACGGCAGTGTACACGGCACGGCATTTGTTACTCAACCGGGCAGAGGTGAAAGGGAGCGACAGGTTTGTGTCGCGGCGGCGGCAAGATATCGGATGACGCACACGTGAGTAACGCAACCCTACCAAGGCGGAATAGTCCGCAGTGACTTGCGGAAATTTGCGCGCGCACGCGTGTTGACTTTGAGCATTGTCACTGGCTTGCGCATTGCACTGAGTTGACTGCCCCCTTTGTGGTAGCGAATTTATTCGCGTTGTGATGCCACGAATAAATTCGCTACTACAGGGTAGGGTGCCGCCTCATCGAACTCTGAGAGGGATAGCAATGGATTTCAACGCCGTCCGCACCATCGCGCGGCAAGAGTTGGTCATCAACATCCGCAACAAATGGACGCTGATTTTTGCCTGCGTCTTCGGCGGCCTGGTCTTGGCCATTTCGTATTTCGGCATGCTGACGGCGGGCGCGATTGGCTTTCAGAGCTTTGCGCGCACCTCGGCCAGCTTGCTCAATCTGGTGTTGTACATCGTGCCGCTCGTCGCGTTGACGATGGGCACGCTCAGCTTTACCAGCGAGAAAAACCTGAGCGAAATGCTATTTGCCCAACCTGTCACGCGCACCGAAATCCTGTTGGGCAAACTGGCCGGTTTGTTCGCCGCGATCCTGACGGCGACGCTAATCGGCTTCGGGTTGGCGGGCTTCATCATCGCGGCGAAAGCGGGCACGCAAGGGCTGGTGCGCTATCCCGTCTTTGTCGCGTTGTCGTTGCTGCTGGCGCTGGTCTTTCTGACGCTGGCGGCGCTGGTGTCGTCGTTGTGCCAGCGCAAGACCAAGGCGTTTGGCGTGGTGATGTTCCTATGGTTTTTCTTCGTGTTGTTTTATGACCTGCTGGTGATCGGCGTGACGTTTTTGCTGAAAGAACACACCGCCAATCAATTCATCTTCGCCTCGCTGTTTGGCAATCCGGTGGACATGGTGCGCGTCGCCTGCCTGATGGTGCTGGATGGCAAAGAAGTCTTCGGCGCGGCGGGCGCGGCGCTCACCAAGTTTTTGGGCGGCGAGCGCGCGAGCCTGTCGTTATTGATCGCGGGACTGATCGTCTGGACGGTGGCTCCTTTTTTAGGCGCGCGGCGCTTGTTGCAGCGGCAAGATATTTAGCTTTGGCTCAGCAGCGCACGCGGTTCAAATCTCCTGGCAGGCCGCGTTTGGCGTTTTGTGGTGCAGGCTTTGCAAAGACGCTAGCAATGAAGAGTGGGACGCCTGACATGACTGACTTCAAATACGAAACAATCCTGCCCGATGTTGAATTTTGGAAAGCCATGGTGCCTTGTCAGGCGGCTTGCCCGGTCAACACGGATGCGGGCCGCTACGTGCAATTGATCGCGCAGGGCAAATTTGAAGACGCCTATTTCGTCGCGCGTTCGCCCAACCCGCTGGCTTCGGTGTGCGGGCGCATCTGTGCCGCGCCGTGTGAAGACCGGTGCCGCCGGGGGAAGATTGACGCGCCCGTCAGCATTCGCGCGTTGAAACGCTTCGTCACCGAACGTTACGGCGTCGAATCGCTCGCACCCGATACGCAAGATCAGTTGTGTGTTGGGCATTCAGATTTGGGCAACAAGGTGCGCGGGCATTTGCCGATTCTGCAAGCCAACCGCCGCCAGACGCCGCGCGGGCAAAAGGTCGCCGTCATCGGCGCAGGCCCGGCGGGCTTGGCCTGCGCGCACGATCTGGCGTTGATGGGTTATGGCGTGACGATTTTTGAAGCGACCGAACAGGCGGGCGGGATGATGTTTCATGGCATTCCCGAATTCCGCTTGCCGCGCGCCGTCATCGCCAAAGAGATCGCCAAGATCGAACAGCTTGGCGTTGAGATTCGCTACGGCACGCCACTGACGGCTGAGTTTGGTTTGCAGGAATTGAAAGCGGATGGTTACGTCGCGGTCTTCCTCAGCGTCGGCGTGCAAAAGGGCCGCGACCTCAATATCGAAGGCGCCGAACTCGACGGCGTCATCAAAGCCGTGGATTATCTGATCAACATCAACAACGGTTACCGCATGCAGTTGGGCAAGAAAGTGCTGGTCATCGGTGGCGGCTTTGTCGCCTTCGATGCCGCGCGGTTGGCGTTGCGCGCAGGGTTGGAGGCAGGAGGTGAACAGGATGAAGGCGCCGGTGAACTGAAAACTGCCCTCGACGCTGCGCGCGCCGCCGTAAGAGCAGGCGCCACCGAAGTACATATGGTCAGTTTGGAATCCTTTGACGAATTGCCCGTGATGCGCACGACGCAGGGCAAGGAAGAGTTTGAAGAAGCGCACCGCGAAGGCATCGTCTTCCATCCGCAACGCAGTGCGCGCCGCTTCGTCAGCCGCAATGGCCGCGTGCAGGCGGCGGAATTCAAGGGCGTCAAACGCACCTATGACGAACAGGGCCGCTTCAGTCCGCAATTCGATGAAGAGTTCAGCGAAACGCTGGAAGCCGATTCGGTGATTCTCGCCATCGGCCAGCAAGCCGATCTTTCGTTCATCAAACCCGCCGATGGCGTCGAGCTTACGCCGCAAGGCACGATCAAGGTGGGGCGCGAAACGTTGGCAACGAGTGCGCCCGGTTTATTCGCAGGCGGGGACGTGGCTTTTGGCCCGCGCAACCTGATCGAAGCCGTCGCCAATGGCAAACGCGCGGCGCTCTCGATTGACGATTATCTGCACAGCGCCGAGACGCACACGGTTTTCAACCTGACGGTCGAACGCTTGCCGAATCGCACCTACACGATGCCGGAAGAGTACGAGCAACTGGCGCGGCACACGCCGCCGACCATCGCGCTCGACCGCCGCACGGCATTTCGGAAGTCGAGACTGGCTACAATGAAGCGCAGGCGCGTGAGCAAGCCGAACGCTGTTTGTCGTGTCACATCCAAACCATCTATGACCCGGCAAAATGCGTGCTGTGCAACCGTTGTGTGGATGTGTGCCCGGAATACTGTTTGAAGCTGGTGCCGTTGGAAGAGCTTGAACTGGATGCGTTGACCAAAGAACGCATCGTGGCTGAATCGGGCATTAACGTTGAACTCGGTCAACCCTTATCGGCAATGATCAAAGACGATGACAAGTGCATCCGTTGCGGCCTGTGCGCGCTGCGCTGCCCGACGGACGCGATGACGATGGAGGTCTTCTACTATGAAGAGCAGGAACTCATGGCTCGATAGATTTCGGCCCAAAGGAAAAGAGGAGCAGGCGAAGCTCGACCGGATCAAGGCAGAGATTCTTGCCGAGGAGAGAGGCGCGAAACCGCAGCCAACGTCGAGGCGCTCGTTCGTCGCACGGCTTGGAGTAGGCGCAACGGTCCTGGGATTGGCTGGACAGGCATTCGCTTACCTGCGTTCGCTCAAGCCGAACGTGCTTTATGAAGAGCCGCAGCGGTTCAAGGTTGGGACGCCGGAGCAGTTCGGTGAGGGGGGCAAGTTCCTTGAAGACAAACGCCTCTTCGTCTTCAGGGAGCGCAACACC
>JAYUCP010000321.1:0-4650 GCA_043740245.1 Acidobacteriota bacterium
GAAAAGCCCAAGATTGATGGGGTCGCCAGAGCACCATATCGTGCAGTCACGTAAGCTCCTGATTCCATTGACTCCTTAACCGTGGATTTGGGCTAAAGCTTGAACTCCATGCTCTTGTGCCGTGGGTTGGTCTTAGGGCTTGTATTCGAGGCTGTGGCGTGTCGTCATATCGTAATACGACTCATATCCGCCGCTGCTTTGATCCTTGATGAGGCTGTCAATCGTTTGCAGCAACTGCACGCTGAACGAATTGTCTATCGTTTGCGGGTGCGGGTTGGTGTAGTAGGCGTAGTTGAAATAGCTGCGGATGATGACGCTCTTTTCGTCAATCGGCAGCGCCTTCAAATTGTCAATCCAGCGTTCCAGCGAGTTTTGCCGCCAGAGATAAAACTCTACGTTCGAGACGTAAAAGGCCGAGACCTTGAGGCCGATCTCTTTCAGGTACTCGCCACAGGCGCGCACGCCTTTGGGCCCGGAAAGGTCAGCCGTCAGCATCACGATCTGATTCTTATCCTGCATCTGCTTGATGACCATGAAATCGGCTTCGGTCGCCAGGTAGTTGCGGTGCGCGCCTTCGAGGTCTTTTTCCAACAGCAGGTCGCGGTAGGCCGGGAAGAAGCGGCCCGTGTTGCGGTCGCGGATGGTGTAGCGCACCTCTAAGCAGTCTTCGTAAAAGGCGCGATGCGTCTCGGCGATGGTTTCGTAATCGCGCGGCGAGAGGTCGGCGCCGAAGGTGGCGGATTTCTTGGCGACTTCGCCTTTCAAGCGCTCGGCGATCTTGGCATCGAGCGGTGTGCGGTCGAAGTATTCGACCAGATCACGAATCGTTTTGCTTTCCCAACGCTTCACGTCTTTGGGCATGGGGCGCGCGAAGAGGTTGCACAGATATTCCATGCGGTTGTGCGACAGCATAAACAGCGCCTTGAACATCATGTGCTGCATCATCGCATCGCGGCGGATGTCAACCAGCAAGGCCAGTTTCGGTTTGATCTGCGCGATGTAGGAAAAGTTCTGATCGGGCCCCACACCCAGATAAGCGCCGCCCGTCACTCCAATCGTTTGCAGCTTGCCCAGCACGTGCAGGTAAGAGAGTTCGTTCGACACCAGATTGTCGGAACCGAAATAACCCGCGCGTTCTGACAGGCGTTGAATCAATTGCCCGAACTCGCTCAGCTTCGGCGCTTCGGCGGGCTTCGCGCCCTGTGGCGGCGGTTGGACGATGGCTTGTGTATGCGCGGCGGGCGCGCTGGCAAAGGCCAGTACGATCAGGGCGGGAACAATCAACTTTCGCAGAAACAGCATGCGGATACTCCTTCGTGGGATAAGAGACAACAGGCTGGCAGCCTGCTGCGATTCTGGGCGCGCTCAAACAATCTTCAATTCATAGTTGCCGATCTTGAACGCTTGCCCGGCGGCGACGGTTTGACTCTCGCCTTGTATCACTTCTTGCCCGCCGATTTCCAGCGGATTGCGGCCTTCGCAGGTCAGCGTGAACGTACCGTCATCCTGGCGCGCGAGCGTCGCTTGCTTGCGGCTGATTTCCAAATCGCCATCCAGCCGCAAATCTACGGGGAAATCTTTTGAGCCGCGCCCGATGGTGATTTTGGGCGCGTAAAACTTGGCCGTCTGCGTGGCCGCGTTGCTCAAGGAAAATTCCAAGGAGAATAGCGGCGCACGCGGTCGGACAATGGTGGCCTCGTTGTCGTCAACGACGGTCTCGGCGGGTTCGTGGGTCGCAGGCATCGGCGGGGCTTCGATACGTTTGCGCGGGCGCACTTCGGTCTTGGGCGAAGAGCTGTCCCAGACGGGCTGCACGCGGAACTTGCTCTTTTCCAGCGTGCCATCCACGCGCAACTCTACGGCAAAGGTTTTGGTCTGCACATCCATCTCGCCGACCAGTTCTTTGGCGCGTTCGGAGAGCACGTGAAAGAGCCCGCGTTGCAGGCCTTCGCGCTTGTCGCCCTGCCATTGCGCGTCATCCTCGCGGCTCAAGAAAACCAGATACTCGCGCGGGATGTAGGTGGGCCCCCCCGGCGGCGTGAACATTTCGCGCTGCATCACGACTTCGATCTCGCGCGCGATCGAGACCAGAAACTCTTCCAGTTCGCGGCGCGGCTTGGGCGCTTCCGGCACATAGGTCGCCGCCTCTTCGCCATCCAGCCAACGTCGAAAATCACTTAGTAAATTTGCGATGCCCATACTCTCTTTCTTCGATCGTTCATGTTATGCATTTCCGGCAGCTTGTTTGGGCGCAACCAGCAGTTGCATTCCCAATCCATCCAGCGCCGCTGCCAGGTGTTTGAGCGCCGCGCCCCCTTCGGCCGTATCAGCCGGGGCCACAATCACTGCGCCCCTTGCCTCTGCGACGTGCCGTAACGCCAACCGCAAGGCTGCCGGGTCGTTCTCTTCAAGCACAGCACTGAGATATTCCGCCGCAAAAACCGGCGAAGCTGCTAAACGTTCCTTCAACGAATCTTCCCATTTTTTCATGATTGCTCCCCTTGTCCGCGCTGCTGTTGATCTTTCCAGTATTTGAGCGCAGTGGCAATATCGCTTTGCTGCGAACGCTTATCAACGCCACAGAACAAGATGACCAGCCGCAAACCGGCCAGCGCAAAATAGACGCGATAGCCTGGCCCATAATCCACCCGCAGTTCATAGACGCCCTCGCCCAACGATTTGTAATCACCGGGATTGCCCGCCTGCAAACGAGTCAAACGGGCTTCGATCCGGGCCACGGCACGCTGATCACGTAGGCTATACACCCATTCTTCGTAAGGCCGCGTGCCGTCCGCCTTTTCATAGATCGCAATTTCATGAGGCTGTCCGTCAAACATTCAATTGCCCAACTTGTTTACCAGGCACGTCTACCAATCACTTTAACGTCCCGCGAGTTGCCAGACACCCAGCCGCGTCGTTGATCGTTCATCGGCACAGTGGGACTCCATTCACTCACCTCAATCTGCAGCCAGCCATTGTTACTCTCGCCAAGTACTCGATGACGAGAGCCCTGCGCAACCACTCCCAAAGAGGCGCCTTTTATGCTTGGCATATCACGAACGTTTAGATTATCGGTAACGACTTCAATCCGAGAAGGCTTGCCAAAGCCGACCGGCAAGCCGTTGTTGCGCACCGTATGATAAAGCGTCAGCAGAAAACCCAAAAAGGCCACGGCCAGCAAGCCGCCAACGATCAGGCTGCGCCGGCCTTCGGTGAATTTCTCTTTGACCTCAAAACGCGCGGCCCGGCGCTGCTCGGCTTTTTGTGCAGGCGTTTGCGGCTGGGCTTTGGCAGCGGATTGGCCGTTCGTTTGCGAGACCTTCAACGATTGCGGCGCGGCGCGCGGCGCGTGCGGTTGCAGGTCAACGACGATTTTCGGTTTCGGCGCGAAGCCAATTGAGCGTGGCGATTGCACCGCTGCTAGCGGCGCAACAGGCGCGGGCACTGCGCTGTGTTGCGCCAACGGTTCGGCGACTGGCGCAAGCGGTTCGGCGACTGCAAAGCTGTTTGCTTGCGCGCCCGAACTCGCCAGCACAGGATTGAAGGCCGGTTGCGGCGGCATCGTCGGCACATCAAATTTGCTGACGCTCAAGCGCGGGCGCACCTGCGTTTCCTCTTCGCTGGCATCGCTCAGCACCGCAACGTTGGCGAGGTCGCTCCAAAATTCGGTCACCGATGCATAGCGCGCTTCCGGCTTCAATGCCGTCGCGCGTTTCAACACGTTCAGCAAGACAGTGGCCCAGGCTTCGTGTTGCACTTCGGCGGGCAGCGCGGTGATCGTCTGACAGGCGTACTGGCTGGGCGCGCGGCCGCACACGACGGTGTAAACGCTCTTGGCCAGCGAATAAATATCGGCGGCGGCAGTCAAGCGTTCGACGCGGCCATTCGCTTCGACTTCATCGGGGTGATGTTCGGGCGGCGCGTAAATGCCTGCGCCGACGCGCGTGATTTCGGTGGCTTCGCCGCTGGTGAGTTTGGCGACGCCGAAATCGGCAACTTTCAGAGTCTGGGGCAGAGTCTGGGGCAAAGTCTGGGACAAGGCGTGCTGCTCGGCGCTCAGCAATAAATTATTCGGCTTCAAATCGCGATGAATAATGCCCTGGCTGTGCGCGTAGGCGAGGGCCTCGCAAGCTTGTTTGAAAAAGTAGAGCGCTTGATTGAGGCCCAAACGATTGCCGGGCTGGCGGCGGCACAGGCGCAACAGATCGCCGCCGGGCATGTATTCGAGCACCAAATAATGAAACGGCACGCCGCGCAGATCAGCGGCGGTGCCGTGGCCCAGGCGCAAGATCACGTGCGGATGGCGCACGGTGTCGAGCGCGATGGCTTCGTTCTGAAAGTTCTCGACCAGCGTGCGTTCCAGATCGGCGTCGGGCGTGCCTTGCAAACTGGTGTTCAGCGCCTTCAACACGACTTCCCGCCCGCCCGCCAAGTGATCGCGCGCCACCCAGATTTCGGCGTAGCTGCCGAGCCCCAGGCGTTCGTGCACCTCGTAGCGTTCATCCACCAAGCTGTTTTCGAGTCGCAGTTCAGGCATTGTCGAATGCGGGTGCGGAACGGTGCGGTACGGGGAGCGGTAGCGACCTGGCGCCTCTGAGTCATACACACTCAGAGGCGCCAGGTCGCTACCGCTCCCCGTACCGCATCGTA
>JAYUCP010000322.1:0-11235 GCA_043740245.1 Acidobacteriota bacterium
GAAGCAATTGACGCTGTGCCGGAAACAGTAGCAGCAAGGCAGGCACAAATGGCATATGCCGCTGCTTGAAAAGAAAGTGCCAGGAGCGCGGACAAATTCCGGCAGGGCGCAAGATGTACGGCAAACTGTTAGTTTGCCGGGGCTGCCGCAGCAGAGCTACTGGGAAGCCGTGATTCTGAAGGCCGAGGCCACGGCAAACTAACAGTTTGCCGTACATTTTGGTGATTGATGCATATTCTGTGGCTTAAAACTGAACTGCTTCATCCGGTGGATAAGGGCGGCAAGATTCGCACCTACCACATGCTCAAAGAGCTGAAGCGCCAGCATCGCGTGACTTATCTGACGCTGGATGACGGCACTGCCGCGCCCAATGCCAAAGAGCAAGCGTTGGAGTATTGCCACGAACTGATCACCGTGCCGCACAGCACGAGCGAAAAGTTTTCGCCGCGCTTTTATGCCGAACTCGCGCAGAACCTGGTTTCGCCGCTGCCCTATTTCATGAAGAAGTATGAATCGGCGGCCATGCGCGCGGCTATCGAACAGCGCGTAGCGCAAGGCAATGTGGATGTGCTGGTCTGCGACTTCCTAAATCCGAGCATCAATTTGCCGGAGCGCCTCAACTGCGCGACCTTGCTGTTTCAACACAACGTCGAGGCAATGATCTGGCAACGCCATTACGAAGTGCAGAGGCAGCCGCTCAAAAAAGCTTATTTGAAAGGCCAGTGGGAAAAGGCCGTCGCCTATGAAAAGGCGGCCTGCCAGCGCTTTGATTATGTGGCGGCGGTGTCGGAAGAAGACGCTGAGCAGATGCGCCGCGCTTATGGCGTATCGAACGTCAGTGCCGTGCCGACGGGTGTGGATACGGAATTCTTCCGGCCCAGCGGCCAGGTCGAGACTGACCCGCATGCGCTGGTCTTCACCGGTTCGATGGATTGGCTGCCGAACGAAGATGCGATTCAGTATTTCACCGCCGAGATTTTGCCGCGCCTGAAACAGCAAATCCCGGACGTGAAGCTGACCGTCGTCGGACGCCAGCCGTTTCCGGCGTTGATCGAACTGAGCCAGCGCGATCCGGCGGTGATCGTCACCGGGCGCGTTGATGATGTGCGGCCGTACATGGAACGCGCGGCGGCATATGTGATTCCCTTGCGCATCGGCGGCGGGACGCGGTTGAAAGTTTACGAGGCGATGGCGATGGAAAAGCCCATCATCTCGACCACGCTCGGCGCTGAAGGCTTGCCCGTGCGCGACGGTGTAGAGTTATTGTTGGCTGACAAGGCGCAAACCTTTGCCGATGCGGTGGCGCGCGTGTTGCGCGATGCGGCATTGGCCCGGCAAATCGGGCAACAAGCAGCGGCCACGGTGCGCGCCAAATTCGGCTGGGGCGGCGTGGCGGCAGAGTTCGCCGGGCTGTGTGAAAAGGCTATGTCAGCGACGGCAAAGGCAACCGGACGGAAAGCGGCGGTCGCCCGCGCGGCGGCGGTTTAATGGATCGTGTCAGTAGCCCGCGCGTAAGCAAGGGCGCTCATTTGCAAGCAAGCCCTCGCTCACGGTCGGGCTACTGACACAAGGAGTAATACCAAATGAGAATCAGCATTTTTGGCTTGGGTTATGTCGGCGCGGTCTCGGCCGCGTGTTTTGCCGAGAGCGGCCACGAAGTCATTGGCTGCGACACCAATGAACTAAAGGTCAAGATCATCAACGAAGGCCGTTCGCCCGTGGTCGAACCAGGAGTCGAAGACATGATGGCGCAGGGCGTCAAAGAAGGCCGTTTGCGCGCCACGACCGAAGCCGCCGAAGCCGTGCTGGCTTCGGATGTCTCGCTGGTGTGCGTCGGCACGCCGGGCAATCACAACGGCAGCCTCGATCTTTCGCACATCAAAGGCGTCTGCAAACAGATTGGCTCCGCGCTCGAAACCAAAGCGCGCTATCACGTCGTCGTGCTGCGCAGCACAATGCTGCCGGGCACGATTCACGATGTCGTCATCCC
Organism: Acidobacteriota bacterium; assembly: GCA_043740245.1. Classification (GTDB taxonomy): domain Bacteria; phylum Acidobacteriota; class Blastocatellia; order RBC074; family RBC074; genus JACPYM01. The sequence goes on from JAYUCP010000322.1 coordinate 1,991, forward strand.
GACGCTGGAAGTTTGCTCTGGCAAGAAAGCCGGGCGCGATTTCGGTGTGGCCATCAATCCGGAATTTTTGCGCGAAGGCACTTCGATTTATGACTTCTATCATCCTCCTTTCACGCTGGTAGGCGCGGATGATGAAGAGGCCGCCTTCCTGGTGCGCAAGCTCTATGCGCACATCCAGGCGCCGGTGCTGAGCGTCAAGGTAAAAGAAGCCGAGATGGTCAAATATGCCTGCAACAGCTTCCACGCGCTGAAAGTCACCTTCGCCAACGAAATCGGCAACATCTGCAAGGCGCTCGGCGTGGACAGCCATAAAGTCATGGATGTGTTCTGTCAGGACACGAAGCTGAATCTGTCGGCCTATTACATGAAACCCGGCTTCGCGTTTGGCGGTTCGTGTCTGCCCAAAGACGTGCGCGCGTTGACCTATAAAGCGCGTTCGTTGGATGTCGAGACGCCGCTGCTCAATTCGCTGATGCTCAGCAACCGGCTGCAAGTCGAACGCGTCGCCGACATGATCGCGCAAACCGGCAAGAAGCAGGTTGGCTTGCTCGGCTTGAGCTTCAAGGCCGGCACCGACGATTTGCGCGAAAGCCCGCTGGTGGCCTTGATCGAGATGTTGCTCGGCAAAGGCTACCGGCTCTCGATTTACGACAAGGAGGTCGAGTTGGCGCGCATCTTCGGCGCGAACCGCGAATACATCGAACGCGAGATTCCGCACATCGCCTCGCTGATGCGCGAAGATATTCATCAAGTGATCGAAGGTTCGGAAGTCATCGTGATCGGCAAGAAATCGGAAGAGTATCGCGCCGTGCATGATTATCTGAACAATGGCCGTGTCGTGATTGACCTCGTCCGTCTGATCGAAGGCGGCGAGCAATCGAAATCATATCAAGGGATTTGCTGGTAGCCGGTGCGGTACAGGGAGCGGTAGTGACCTGGTGGCCGCGCTGCCAGCAAGCACCGAGTCACCAGGTCGCTACCGCTCCCTGTACCGCACCGCGCCCCTATCCGACAGCGATCCCTTATCACACTCCCCCCCAACAGAAAGGGAGTGCAAATGCAGTATCCATCCTCACCCGCAAGAGTAATTGCGGCAGTTTTGTTCTTTGTCATTTTGAGTTTTATCAGTTTGTTACGTTGGCAAACGCCGGACGTATTGCCGGTGGTCAGTGCGCAAACCAATTACGGCGTGACGGATCAAGGGCAGCTCAAGCTGCCGGACAATTACACCACCTGGACGCCGCCCGCCCTGGGCGCGACGTTCAGCGATGGGGCTTATGGCACGACGATTCGGCGCGTGAGCAATGGCTTGAGCCAGTTCAATGAAGGCGTGCATCACGAATACGAGACGATCTCGCCCTTCAATCGCAACAACACGCGCTTGCTGTTGTTGCGCGAAGGCGGCAGCTTTTTCGTCACGGATTTGAACGGCGCCGTCATCATCAGCGAGGCTGAGTTGGCGTTGGGCAAACAGCCCGAACCACGTTGGAGCACAACCGACGCAAACGTGTTTTTCTATCACCAGGACAACCATCTCTTTCGGTATGACCTGGCGGCGAAACAAAAAACCACGCTGCGCACCTTCACGCAATACGACAACATCGCCTTTGGCATCAGCAACGGCGAACTCTCGGATGATGGCGACAACCTCATCATTCTGGGGCGCAAAGGCAGCCAGTCGTTTTTGGGTGTTTACCGCCTCAGCAACAACACGCTGGGCACGACGCTCGAAACGACCAATCTGGGCAGCATCGTGCTGACCGACCTGACGCCCGGCAACAACGTCGTGGTGCGCTGGGCAGCGCAAGGCGAAGGCCGTTACAACGGCTTCGAGTTGTTTGACCGGGACATGAACTTCCTGCGCCAGGTCTATCGCTACAACGGGCGCGGCGATGTGGCGCGCGACCTGAATGGCGACGAGGTCTTGCTGGTGACGGCGGACAATGATCTGCAACCGGCGCCGGGTTGCGAAAACAACGGCGTGGAAAAAATTCGCCTGTCGGATAGTCAGAAGGCTTGTTTGCTGCCGCTCTTTTTTGGCGCCGATGTCGGCATCAGCGTCAACAATTCGGGCGGCCATCCGTGGGCGTTGATTACGACGACCGATTTGAATGGCACGGCCAATCCGAACGACACCCTGCCGAGCGATTGGCAGAGCCGCTGGAAGCCACGCAACAACGAATTGTTGCTGGTTAAGCTTGATGGTTCAGAACGCCGGCGGCTGGCGCATCATCGCAGCCGCGTCAACGGCGAGTATTGGTGGCAGCCGCGCGCCAGCATCAGCCGCGATGGCCGCTATGCACTCTTTGACAGCAATTTCGGCACGTACCCGCGCCCGTTTTATACCGACGCGTTTTTGCTCCCGCTCAATCCGGGCAGCAGCGTGACGGCGTTGGCGAGCGTCTCTGCCGCCAGTTTTAGCAACGCGGCCTTCGCGGCGGACTCGATCATCGCTGGGTTCGGCACGAATCTGGCGACAGGACGGCAAGCGGCGACGACGCAACCCTTGCCGGCGACGCTGCTCGGCACCACCGTCAGCGTGCGCGATGCGGCGGGAACGACGCGCAATGCGCCGCTGTTTTTCGTTTCGTCCGGCCAGGTGAATTTCATCGTGCCAGCCGGAACGGCAATGGGCAGTGCGACCATTACGGTCACCAGCGGCGATGGCAGTCAGGCCGCCGGCACGGTACAAATCGAACGCGTTGCGCCCGGCCTTTTCACCGCCAATGCCAATGGACAAGGCGTCCCGGCGGCGCTGGCGCTGCGCATACGCAACGGCACGCAGCAGACGTATGAAGCGTTGGCGCGGCTCGATACAAGCACGAACCGTTTCGTGACCAGTCCGATTGATCTGGGCGTGGCGAGTGAGCAGGTCTACCTGATTCTTTACGCCACGGGCGTGCGTGGCCGTACCGGGTTGGCAGCGGTCAACGTCAAAATCGGCGGTGTGGATGCGCCCGTCAACTTCGCCCAGGCGCAAGGCAGCCTGGCCGGTTTGGATCAGATCAACGCGTTGATCCCGCGTTCGCTGATTGGCAGGAATGCTGATTTGGATGTCGTGCTGACCGTGGACGGCAAGACGGCGAATACGGTGCGCGTGAACATACGCTGACAATCCGCGTGTCAGTAGCCCGACCGTGAGGGAGGGCACGCATCAAACGAGAATCAATGGGTTGTAATTGAAACCTGCCCTCCCTCACAGTCGGGCTACTGACACAATTTCAATGAATACAAATTTCGAGCAAACCTGGTCAAACAAAATCAAATGGTCGCTGCCCTGGCTGGTGCGCTATCCGTTCTGGCGGCTGGGCGAACGGCTGCGGCGATTGACTGACGGCGCTGCTACACGCCACCTGATTTTCATCGTCTCCAATCATTACGAACCCGGCTGGTGCCCGCAGCGCGGCACCTTGGACACGCTGCCCAACCAAATCAAAAAAGTCGAAAGCTGGTGCCGCGAAGCCAAGCTGACCGGCGCTGCCGTGCGCGATGGCGATGGCACAGCCTTTCAGCATACGAACTATTATCCTGGCGAACAGTATCACCGCGCCATCCTGGATCAATTGGCCGAGTTGCAGGCGGGCGGTTATGGCGAAGTCGAAATCCATTGGCACCACGGCGTCAATGCGCCCGACAACTCCGCCAACTTCCGCGCCGGGATCACCGAGTTCCGCGATGTGCTGGCCGAACGCCATCGCTGTTTGGGCAAGTTTGCCGCTCCTGAAATTGATGATCCGCAACCCAAATACAGCTTCGTCCACGGCAACTTTGCGCTCGCCAATTCGCGCGTCGGCGGGTTCGCTTGCGGCGTGGATGACGAGATGCAAATTTTGCGCGACACCGGCTGCGTTTCTGACTTGACGCTGCCGTCATTCCCCTGGGAATCGCAGGTGCCGCAGATCAACGAGATTTATGAATGCGGCCATCCGCTCGACCAGCCTGTGCCGCATCGTTCGGGACCGCGCACGCAGACCGGGCGGCAGCCTGCTTTCCCGATTCTGCTGGCTGGGCCGTTGGTCTTTGATTGGAAGCGGCGCAAACGCGGCATCCCCGTGCCGCGCGTCGAAGATGGCGTGCTGACGGCTAATTGCACGTTCAACCGCACGCGCTTTGATTTGTGGCGCAGCGCCAACATCGCCGTGCAAGGGCGGCCCGAATGGGTCTTTGTCAAACTCTATTGCCACGGTTTTTTCCCCGGCGATGAGGACGCCACCGTGGGCGCAACGGCGCGGCGCTTCTGGACGGAGATGCTGGAACTGAGCGAACGCACCGGGCAATTCAAACTGCACTTCGCGTCGGCGCGCGAGGCGCTCAACATCGTGCTGGCCGCGACGGATGGCCAGAGTGGCAATCCGGGTCAATACCGCAATTATCGGTTGCGCCAGATCATGGAGCTGGAAGCGCAACAACGGCCCGCCGCCGCAATGGCCGCCGTGCCTGCCTATTCGGCAGCGTAGGTTTTGATTGCAAGAGGTACTGATGCAAAGCAGTCTGGCATTGGCTCAACCCATACTTCATAAACCACTGAAGCTCAGTTCGGCTTCGGCGTTGCAAGTGCAATTGCACAACGGCGCTGACGCCTTAGAAGAGCTGCAAGCCGAATGGGATGAATTGCTGGAGCGCAGTTCCCAAGGCAATTTTTTTCTGCGCTGGTCGTGGGTGCGATTGTGGTGGCAAACCTACGCGCCACCCGGCGGCCAGCTTTACTTGTTGACCGCGCGTAACGACGCCGGAAAACTCTTGGGGGTCGCGCCACTCTATTGGCAAACGCGCCGTTTCGCGGGCATTCCGCACATCCGCGAACTGAACTTTCTCGGCACCGGCGGCGCCGTCAAAACCAGCGAACACCTGGACATCTTTACCAGGCATGGGTTTGAGCAGGCCGTGGCCGAAGCGTTCGCCATTTTTTTGCAGCAACGCCAGGATTGGGATCGCCTCTGGTTGTGGGGTATTCCGGGCCACTCCAAAGTGCTGCCGCAGATGCAGGCAGCTTTCGCCGCACAACTGACGGCCCGTCTCTGTGACCGGCTTTATGAAGTGGCGACCGACAATGATTGGGAGAGCGTGAAACAGGGCTGGTCGGGGCAAATTGCCAGTTCGCACGAACGCCAGATAAAAAAGCTGAACCAGGCGTTCACGGTCGAATTCGGCTGTGTTGCAAGCGCGCCGGAGTTGGCGCCGGCGTTTGAAGATTTTATCCGGCTGCATCAGATGCGTTGGACGGCCAAAGGCGAATCCGGCGCTTTTACCTACCCTAAATTTGAAGGGTTCCTGCGCGCCGCCAGCCAACAGGCCCTGGCTGAGGGCCGCCTCAAACTCTGGACGCTGCGCTTGAATGGCGAAAGCGCCGCCACGTTGCTGGCGTTTGTTGATAACGGCGTCGCGCATTACATGCAAGGCGGCTTCGACACCAATTTTTCCAAATACAGTTTGGGCAGCGCGATGATCGGGTATTGCCTGCAAGCGTGCCTGCAAGACCCGCACATTCGCGCCTTCGATTTCATGGGCGGCAACACCAACTACAAAAGCGCCTGGACGCAAACCAGCCGCGAAGCCTACGAACTGGAAGCCTTCCGCCCGGGTTTCCGGACGCTGCTTTATGCGAGCGGTATGCAAACCAGAAAGTTGTTGTCCAGCGTGCGCCGTGCCGTGCGCACCCGTCTGCAAACAGGCAAAACGACGCGTTGAGCGGTTTGGAATCTTATGCACTCAAGCAGTGTCCAATTCAGCGCTGAAGCGCGGGCTGGCGGATTACGCAAGTTGCCACTTTCCACGCCCGCCCCGCCAACCGCACGGCTGCCGCGCAAATGCCAATTCACGCCCGAAGGCCAGCCGATGTCGCTGACCATCGTCCACGGCGCACAAGAACTGGCGGAGCATTTCGCGGCCTGGGAAAACCTGGCGGCCAATACCTGCGAACGGAATGTTTTTTATGAACCCTGGATGCTGTTGCCCGCGCTGACGGCCTTTGGCGCCGGCGCGGCCTTGCGCTTCGTGTTGATATACACCACCGGCCCTTCCAACGAAGGCAGCAAGCCGGTGCTCTGCGGTTTCTTCCCGCTGCAACTTCATTCGCGCTTCAAAGGCATGCCCGTCGGCTACACCAGCCTTTGGCGTTATAGCTATTGTTACCTGTGCACCCCGTTGTTACGGCCCGAATATGCGTCGGATTGCCTGGCCGCTTTTTTCACCTGGCTTGAACGCGCGCCTGAATCGGGCGCCCTGCTGAAACTGGAATGGGTGGCGAGCGACGGCCTTTTCCAACAATTACTCACAGACTATTTCAACCAGACGCGCAAGTTGCTCACCGTCGAAGAGCAATTCAATCGGGCCTTGCTGGAACGCACCAGCACAGGCTCAGCCGCCGCCGAGGCATATATCAACACGGCGCTTTCAGGCAAACGCCGCAAAGAATTGCGCCGCCAGGAAAAGCTGCTGCGCGATCTGGGTCAACTCGAATATGTCGAAGCGTCAGCCGAGACGCTGACTGGCGCGCAGGCCGAAAGCTGGTTTGAGCAATTCCTGCAATTGGAAGCGCAAGGCTGGAAAGGCGCAGAAGGTTCGGCCCTGGCCTCGGCGCCGGCTTCGCGCGAATTCTTTTTACAGATCGCCCGTGGCGCGGCAGAACGCGGGCAATTGATGTTATTGGCGTTGCATCTCGACGGCAAACCCATCGCCATGAAATGCAACCTGCTGGCGGGCGAGGGCTCGTTCGCTTTCAAGATCGCCTTTGATGAAGCCTTCGCCAGTTATTCGCCGGGCGCACAATTGGAATTGGAAAACATTCGCCGCGTACACGCATCCACCAACAGGACCGATTTAGTCTGGATGGATTCGTGCGCCACCAGCAAACATTTCATGATTAACCGCCTGTGGCTGGCGCGCCGTAGCATCACAACCATGCTGGTGGCGACAGGCAAAGCGGGCGGCAATTTCCTGGTCTCAGTCGCACCGCTCTTGCGCTGGGTCAAACGCAAATTCTTCGATCAAGTATCCGCTCAACGTTAGTCGAAGACTGTCAACGGAGGTATTAACGATGGTCGCCACACAGCTTCAAACGGATTTTTCAGTAACTCAAACAGCGCAAAAATCCGGCACATACTTAAACATCGAACCGGCTACGTTCCGCGCGCATTTCCATCATCAGCCGTTTACGATCCGGCATAACCTGGCGGGTCACGAACTTTTCACGCTGCCGCGTTTGATTGAACTGGCGCAACGGCTGCCCGGTGACCGCGTCGAATACAACGCGGGCAACATCCCGGTGAGTCAAGACCCGGCGACCACGCCGCGCAACGGCTTGAGCATTGAAGAAACGATGCGCCGCATCGAAGAGTGCCGTTCCTGGCTGGTGCTGAAAAATGTCGAGCAAGACCCGGCGTATGCGGCCTTGCTGAACGGCTGTCTGAATGAAATCAAAACTTTTTCTGAACCAATCGTGCCGGGCATGTGCCGCCGCGAGGGATACGTCTTCATCACTTCGCCCGATTCGGTCACGCCCTATCACATGGACAACGAATACAACTTCCTGCTGCAAATTCGCGGGCAAAAACAAATCAGCCTCTTCGACCGCGCTGACCGCTCGATTCTTTCCGAGCTTGAACTGGAAACGTTTTACACCGGCGGCCACCGCAATCTGACCTTCAAAGACGAATACCAAGCCAAAGCCCAAGTCTTTCAACTCACGCCCGGCGACGGCTTGCACTTCCCCATCACCGCGCCGCACTGGGTCAAAAACGGCCCGGCGGTTTCCATCTCGTTCAGCATCACCTTTCGCACACCGGCTTCGGAAAAGCGCGAACTGGTTTTCCGCGTCAATGCCGGGTTGCGCAAATTAGGGCTGACGCCAACAACGGCCGGCGTCGCGCCTGGCAGAGATGCGCTAAAAGCCACAGCCTATCGCGCGTGGCGGCGGGCGCAAACGCTTGCCGGGCGCGCAGCCTAGCGAGGTGGTACCGCGCGCGTGAGCAAGCGGCGTGTCAAGTCTGGCGGATTGGTGCAGCGGCGCAGTCACCGCTTGCTCACGCGCGCGGTACTACCTCGCTACGTCGAAACGTGCGCGCGCCGTTTCTTTTCGGCCACCAGAAAAAACGCCGCGCCCGCCAGATTCGCCACGATGGCGACCGTGCCCACCTTGAGCGAGAACGATGCCTGGCTTTTCACTTCGACAATCGGGAAGATCGAGAGCGCCAGATTCAGCAGCGTCATCAAAAATCCCGACACCGCCGCCACGCGCAACCACAGCGGCGGACGCGGTTCGACGCCGCGCAAGCCGATGATCGGAATGGCAAACATCACCAGATAGGTCGAGCCGTAAAAAATGATTGAGCCGCTTTGCAACAGTTGAAACCCTTCCTGCTCGCCTACGCCAGTCACGCCCGCCAACCCCACGCCCAGCATCATCGCGCCGACGAACAAGATCGAATTGACCGGCGTTTTGCGCACCGGATGCAAGCGCGTGAACCACGCGGGCAGCAGGTGATCCCAGCCCGCCACCATCGGCAATCGCGCGTTCGCCGTGAAATTCACGCTTGCCTGCGCCAGCCGCATGCACATCACCATCAGAATCGCCACCGGCACAATCTGCGCCGCAACACCGAACGGGCGCGCGCCGATGTTCAAGACCTGTGGAATCGGGCCGATCAAATCAATCTGTGCGGGCGGCAAGAACGCCAGCATCGAACTCGTCCCCAGAATAAACATCACCGCGATGATCGGCGCGGCAATCAGTACCGAACGCCCAATCGTGCGCACCGGGTCGCGGCATTCGCCCGCCAGAATCGCGACGTACTCAAACCCGCCCAGCGCGCCAAAACCCAGCTTGCCTAGGATATTCAAACTAAAGAGCGTGAACGCAGGCATCGCCAGCGGCAAGGGCTGATACGACGGAATCGCCCCGCGCCATACATTCAAAAGCGGCAACGCAATCAGCGCCGCAAAGATCACCAGCATCATCACCGCGCCCACGTTGTGCACCCACTTGCCCACGCCCAGCCCCAGCGTAGAGACCAGCACCAGCGCGCCGATGACGACGCAACTCGAAGTCACGATGAACCATTTGCTGCTGGCCAGCCATGCCGCACGCGGCCCCAGCGCGTAAGACAGATAGGTCGCCACCTGCAACCCGATTTCCGACGTGAGCACGATCACGTAGAGCCACAGATTCCACGCGACCAGAAAGCCGATGAATTCGTTGAAGCCCAGCTTGGCCCACTGATACAACCCGCCTTCCAGCGGCATCAGCC
>JAYUCP010000323.1:0-28481 GCA_043740245.1 Acidobacteriota bacterium
CCGCGAATATCAGATCATGCACATCGCCGCGCACGGCATGTTCGATCTGGGCGAAAGCAAACGGCAGGGCATCGTGCTCGGCCCCGGCCAATACCTGACGACCACCGAACTGGCGAGTTTGCGCGCCGTGCCGCAGTTGGTCTTTATCAACTGTTGCCACCTGGGCAAAATTGACAACCAGGCGCAAACCGATGAACGCCGCCTCAACAACGAATATCCGCACCGCTTGGCCGCGAGCATTGCCGAAGAACTCATCAAGATCGGCGTCAAAGCCGTCATCGCGGCGGGTTGGGCCGTGGATGACGCGGCGGCGCTGACCTTTGCCGAAGAGTTTTATCGCGGCATGCTCAGCGGCACGCGCTTTGGCGAGGCCGTGCTGACCGCGCGCCAGAAGACCTTTGAACTGCACTGTCAAACCAACACCTGGGGCGCTTATCAGTGTTATGGCAGCCCCAGCTTCACGCTCGAAACCTGGCGCAGCCGTGACGGCGGCAGCGGGCCATTCTATTCGCGCCGCGAATTCCGCGATGAACTCAAGAGCATAGAGGAACAACCCGACGCCGCCGACCCCGCCAACAATCGCTGGTGGAGCCAGTCCTTAAACCGGTTGGAGGACTCCATTCCGGAGGTCTTGCGCGACGGCGAAGTGGAATCCGGCTTCGGCGATGCCTGGCGTGAACTGGGCGATTTTGACCAGGCCATTGCCGCGTACCGGCGCGCCGTGAAAAAAACGGACGGACGCGCCCAGTTGCGCGTGATCGAGCGCCTGGCCAATTTGCAAAGCCGCCGCGTAGATAGTGAGTGGCGCAAGGCTGAAGCCGCCGCCGCAACGTGGAGCGCGGCGCAGACGCAGGAAGCAGCCGGGCAATTGGAAAAAGCGACCATCTGGCTCAACTGGTTGAATGACGAGTTTGGCAAGACCAAAGAACGGCTCTCACTGTTGGGGCGCGTTTCCAAGAGTCAGGCGCTGTTAGCCGTTGAACCGTCAGCGTGCCGCCATCATTTGCAGCGGGCCAGCGAGTTGTATGGCGCTGCCAGCGAACTGAGCTTGACCCAAGAGCAGGAACGCGACACTTACGCCACCTTCAATTGGGTCACTTGCCGCGTTTTGCTGGAAGAGGCCAAGCCCGCCGCGCCCAAAGGCAAAGCCCGCCGCGCCCGGAAAGCGGCGGCCGCCGCCGCGCAAGCGGACTTGCTGGGGCTTTTGGATGACGGCGTAATCGCCGCGCGCAAGCGGCAGGCGGCGAAGGATGATTTCTGGTCGCGTGTGGCGCTGCCTGACGCGCTGGTCTTGCGTCATCTGTACGAGGGCAAATTGGCCGCTCAAAAAGAGCAGATCATTGCCGAATACCAAGTGGCCTTTCGTTCAGGCCCCCGGCCCAGCGACGTGGATTCGGTGCTGACCCAACTCGATTTCCTGCGCGTGATGCTGGCGCGGCAAAACGCGCAGGCCGAAGTGGTGGTAGCCTTGCGCGAAATCAAAGACAGGTTGTTGGCTGAAGTACAAACCGCGAATGGCTGAAACGGTTGGCTGAAATGATGGTCCCTGGAAAATGCGTTGACGAGAAAAGTACGGCTTCAGGCAAACTCCTGGTGTTGTGTTTGCTGGCGCTGTTTTACTGTCTGCCAACCAGTACTGCGCAACAACCTGCCACCAGCACAGCCGCGCAAACTGAATTCTTTGAACAACGCATCCGCCCGCTGCTCGCCGCGCATTGTTACGATTGCCACACTGAAGCAGCCAAGGGCGGCTTGCGCGTGGATTCGCGCGCCGCTTTGCTGAAAGGCGGCAAAAGCGGCGCGGCTCTCGTGCCTGGCGATCCCGCCAACAGTTTGTTGCTGCAAGCCGTCAACCACACGCACCCAACCTTGCGCATGCCCAAAGGCCGCGCGCAACTCAACGAAGCTGAAATCGCTGACCTGACACGCTGGATCAAAGAGGGCGCGCCTTGGCCCGCCACCGTCGCCACCAAAAACGAATACATCATCAAACCTGAACACCAAGCCTTCTGGTCATTTCAACCCGTGCGCCAGCCCGCCGTGCCCGCCGTCAAAGGCCGCACGCAAAATCCAATTGACGCCTTCCTGTTGGCAAAGCTCGAAGCCCAGGGCTTGGGTTTCAATCCGCCCGCCGACAAACGCACGCTGTTGCGGCGCGTGACCTTTGACCTGACCGGCTTGCCGCCGACGCCCGGCGAGATGGAAGCCTTTCTGAATGACCGCGCGCCCGCTGCGTTTGAAAAGGTCGTAGATCGTTTGCTGGCTTCGCCGCATTACGGCGAACGCTGGGGACGGCATTGGCTCGATCTGGCGCGCTATTCAGACACGCTCGGCATGGTGGACGCGGGCCGCAATCTGCAAGGCTGGTTCCCTTACGCTTACACCTACCGCGACTGGGTGGTGCGCGCGTTGAACGAAGACCTGCCCTACGATCAATTCATCGTGCAACAATTGGCGGCGGACAAATTGCCCAATAACGACAGGCGCAATCTGGCGGCGCTCGGTTTCGTTTCGTTGAGTCGTGGCGGCTTGAATGTGAACGCGCACGAACGGCTGGATGACAAGATTGATGTCGTCACGCGCGGCTTGCTGGGGCTGACGGTGAGTTGCGCGCGTTGCCACAATCACAAATTCGATCCGATTCCGACGCGCGATTACTACGCGCTCTATACCATCTTCAACAACACGCGCGACGCGAAGCCGCTGCCGTTGCTCGACCCCGCCAAGCCTGCCAGTGGTGAGTTTGAAGCCGAGACCAAAGTCGAAGAGCAGAAAATCGAAGCCGACATCGTCAAGCTGCGCGAGAAACGTTATCCCGAACTCAAAAAGCTCTATGCCAGTGCGGGCGAGATCGCCAAGTCGCTGCGGTTGGCTTACGAATCGCGCGCCGTTCAGCAGGACGGCGTGTTGCAGAAGTTTGCGGCGGAGCAGGATTACAACCTGTACATGCTCAAACGCTGGCGCGCGCATTTGCAGCAGCAAGTCAGTGATGACGCCGTGTGGACAGTGTGGCAGCGATTGACTGCGTTGCCCGAAAACGAATTCAAAGGCAAAGCCGCCGCCACGCTTGCCAGCCTTGACCGCGCGCGCCTCAATCCGCTGGTGGCCGCCGCTTTTTTGGCAGAAGGCAAGACCGCGCCAGCTTCCATCACCGAACTGGCCGAGAGTTACGGCAAGCTGCTCGCCGCGCACGACCAGCCGGAACCTCTTGCCGACGCCAATGCCGAAGCCCTGCGCCAGCAGTTGCGTGGCCCGCAAGCGCCCACCAACCCGCCGCTCAGCGCTTACGAACAGTTTTGTCTTTCGACCGACAAGCAGAATGAGAACGACAAGCGGCGCAAGCTGGAAAATCTCTTCCTCGCGCAAGCCTATCGCGGCGCACCGCCCCGTGCGCAAAGCGTAGAGGACGCGCCCAAACCGCAACCCGGTTACGTCTTCTTGCGCGGCAAGCCCGAAAACAAAGGCGAACAGGTGCAGCCGCAATTCCTGCAAATCCTCGCGGGGCCGGAGCGCCAACCGTTTACGAATGGCAGTGGACGTTTGGAACTGGCGCAGGCGATTGCCGACAAGCGCAATCCGCTGACTGCGCGCGTGCTGGTCAACCGCGTCTGGCAACATCATTTCGGTCAGGCCCTCGTGCGCACGCCCAGCGATTTCGGCACGCGCGGCGACGCGCCGACGCAGCCGGAGTTGTTGGATTGGCTGGCCTCAGCGTTTATGGATGGCGCTGACAATCCGCAATCCGCAATCCACAATCCGCATTCAAAGGGCTGGTCAATGAAGAAGCTGCACCGGCTGTTGCTGCTGTCGCGCGCCTATCAGCAAAGCAGCGCGGACAACGCGGCCGCGCGCCAGCTTGATCCTGAAAACAAACTGCTCTGGCACATGAACCGGCGGCGGCTGGACATTGAAGAGTTGCGCGACGCGCTGTTGCTAATGAGCGGCAAGCTCGACAGCACGCTGGGGGGGTTGCCTGCCAGCGCACAGGCGTGGCCGTTTATGCAACGGCGCACGCTCTATTCATTCATTGACCGCGCACTGGTGCCCGGCGATTTCCTGGCCTTCGATTTCGCCAGCCCCGAAGCGCACAGCCCGCAACGTTACCTGACAACAGTGCCGCAACAGGCGCTGTTGCTGTTGAATAGCCCCTTCGTGATCGAACAGGCGCGCGCCCTGTTGCAACGGCCCGAAGTCGCGGCGGAGCGTAATCCGCGCCGCCGCATCGCGCAGATATACAGCCTGCTTTACCAACGCGCGCCCAGCGCCGCCGAGATCGCGCTGGCGTTGCAGTTCGTCAACGATTCGGCCAACACCGACAAGATTGTCTTAGACAACGCGCACAGTCAGGCCTGGCAATACGGCCAAGGCGAATTCGATGAGAAGGCCGAGCGCGTCAAAACGTTCAAGCCGTTCGCCTGGTTTTTGCAAGGCGAGTGGCGCAACTCAGCCATGCCGGGCGACCCGCGCACGACGCTGGCGTTGCTGAACAACAAGGGCGGACTGATTACTGAAGGCAAAGCGCACGCCCTCATCCGCCGCTGGGTCGCGCCGTTTGACGGACGGGTGAAAATCAGCGGCGTGTTGGAACAGACCTTTGAGAACGGCTGCCGCAAGTGCGAAGGCGTGCAGGCGCACGTTGTGTCTTCTAACCAAGGAGGCAGAAAAGGCCGCGCAGGCAATTGGACGGCAGGGCCGGAACGCGCGTTGACCGACGTTGCGGAAGTCGTTGTGCAACGCGGCGACACGCTCGATTTCATCGCTGAAGTCAGCAAGGGCTCGGCGGGCAATGGGTTCAAATGGGTGGTGACGATTCAGCGGTCGGATGGTGGCGGCGAGTCGTGGGATTCGTTGCGCGATTATCGCGCGCCGTGGGTGGCGCCTTTGATGGCGTGGGAACGGTATGCGCAGACGTTGTTGGCGGCGGCGGAATTTCTTGTGCTTGATTGAGGTGAACTATGACTGAGCAGCAAAATGATCTGGTTGACAACTTCCTGACGCGCCGCGAACTGTTGCAGCGTTGCGGCATGGGTTTTGGCGCAATTGGTTTGGCGCAACTCGCTGGCGACACCGTCTTGGCTGAAGAGAAAAGCCTCGCCAATCCGCTCGCGCCCAAAGCGCCGCATTTCGCGCCCAAGGTCAAGCGCGTGATCCATCTGTTTATGAACGGCGGCCCGTCGCAGGTGGACACCTTCGACCCGAAGCCAATGTTGACCAAATACGACGGCCAGACGCTGCCGATTCATCTGAAGACGGAGCGCAAGACCGGCGTGGGCTTTGGTTCGCCCTTCAAGTTTGAAAAGCACGGGCAGAGCGGCATCGAGGTCAGCGAAATCTATCCGCACACGGCCCAGCACGTGGATGAACTCTGCATGATTCGTTCGATGCACACGGAATTGCCCAATCACGAGCCGTCGCTGTTGCTGATGAATTGCGGCGACCCGCGCCAGTTGCGGCCCAGCTTCGGTGCGTGGCTGACGTATGGGCTGGGCACCGAGAACCAAAACCTGCCCGGCTTCATGGTGCTGTGTCCTTTCGGCTATCCGGTTAGCGGCGTGCAGAATTGGACTTCGGGCTTTCTGCCGTCGGTTTATCAAGGCACCCACATTGACACCAAGGAGACCGAGGTCGAGCGATTGATCCAGCACATCAAAAACGAATTCACCTCGCGCCCGCAACAGCGCCGCCAGCTTGACCTGCTGGCGCAACTCAATCGCCGTTACCAGCAACAGCGCCGGGAAGACGCGCTGATCGAAGCGCAGATTCAATCCTACGAACTGGCTTATCGCATGCAGGCCGAGGCCACGGATGTCTTTGACGTGAGCCGGGAGCCGGAGCACGTGCGCAAACTTTACGGCGAGAATCTGTACGGGCGGCAGGTGCTGTTGGCGCGGCGGCTGTTGGAACGCGGCGTGCGCTTCGTGCAAGTGTGGCAAGGCAAGGATCAGCCGTGGGACAGCCACGACAATTTAGCCACCGCGCACAAACAACTGGCGCAGGCGACCGACCAAGCCATCGGCGCGTTGCTGACCGATCTGAAACAACGCGGCATGCTGGATGACACGCTGGTGATCTGGGGCGGGGAATTCGGGCGCACGCCGGTGGTCGAATTGACAGGCCCGTCGGGTGGCAGCAACCGCGCCGAATGGGGCCGCGATCACAACAACCACGGCTTCTCGATGTGGCTGGCTGGCGGCGGTGTGAAGAAGGGCTACGTGCACGGTGCGACCGATGAGTTCGGTTTTGCGGCGGCGGAAAAGCCTGTGCACGTGCACGACCTGCACGCGACGGTTTTGAAGCTGTTGGGCTTTGATCACGAGCGGTTGACGTATCGGTATGCTGGGCGCGATTTCCGGCTGACGGATGTACAGGGCTTGGTGGTGGATGAGTTACTGGCCTAGCGCTGCCCACCCACTCTCCATTCTCAACTCTACCCTCTCAATTTCTGGCAAGAAGCTCCCACTGCACAAGAGGTGAGAAGGGAAAGTTGAGATTTGAAAGTGAGTTCTATGCCGTCCGCGCAATAAAATCCACGACGACCCGCGCCAATTCCTCGCCTTTGTCTTCCTGCAAAAAATGGCCCGCGCCGGTGATGGTGACATGTGGCTGGCCCTGCGCGCCGGGCACCAGCTTTTGAAAGACGCGCTCGCCGCCGCGTGTGACGGCGTCGCCATCGCTGAAGGCCGTCAGCAGCGGCTTTTGCCAGCGGCGCAAGACTTCCCACGTGGCGCGATTGGCCGCCGCAGCCGGATCATCGGGCGTGATCGGCACCAGCAATGGGAACTGGCGCGCGGCCGCTTTGTAACTGTCGTCGGGGAAGGGCGCGTTGTAAGCGGCGATGACATCGGGCGCGAGTTCGGTCAGGCAGCCGCCCTTGATGATGCCGCCGGCGTGGAAGTTCTCGACCGTCTGCGAATACTCGCGCCAGCGCATGAAGCCCTCGGTCATCGGCTGGTCGCCGGTCGGCAAGCCGGTGTTCGCCACGACGATGCGCGCGAAACGGGCTTCGTTTTCCGCCGCCACACGCAAGCCAATCAAGCCGCCCCAATCCTGCCCAAACAGCGTGGCGTTTTGCAGGTCTAACGCTTTGACGAAGGCGGTGACGAAATCTACGTGCAATTGATAGGTGTATTGCTCGCGCCGTGGCAGCTTGTCTGAACGCCCGAAGCCGATCAGGTCGGGCGCGATGGCGCGATAGCCGGCGGCTGTCAGGATCGGAATCATCTTGCGATAGAGATAGCACCACGACGGTTCGCCGTGCAGCAACAAGACGGGCGCTGCGTCAGGCGGCCCTTCATCCACGTAATGCATGCGCAAGCCGTCGAGTTCGACGTAATGCGGCGCGAAAGCGTAGCCGGGCAGGTTGGTGAAACGTTCATCGGGCGTGCGTAAAAATTCCATTGGTAGCTCCTGGTTGAATGGTTGTTTATTTGAATCGGTTGTTGCGCTGCCTTTCATAAACTGACGCCAGCGGGATTTCAATGGGTGAGGAGCGGATTCTGTTTGCGGCGCGCCAACAGCCAGCAGATCAACAACACCGCGCACAACAGCAAACCGAACCAGCGCGCCGCGCCGTGCCCAAACACCACCGTCCCGTTGAAGAGCATAAAAACAAAGAACCCGTGCCACGCCACCGTCAACCACGCCGGCCGCCGCGCGTAACTCGCCAAGCCGCGCGCCCACCAAGCGGACACATCCAATGTCCACAGCAACGTGAACGCGTAATTGACATAGACGCCACCGCCCCACGCCCAGCCAACAACCGCGCCGGTTTGCGCTGCGGTCGCGTGGTACGCCGCCCAATGGCTCCAGGCGTGATAAAACTGGAAGGCGCAAACGACGTGCGCCAGCAAGCAGCCGCAACCCAGCGTCCAGGCCCAGCGCGCCGCGCGCAGCCAGGGTCGTCGCCCGTGGTTGAAGAGAAAAAGCGCCGCGCCGCTGACGTAGCCGCTCAGCGCCAGCCAGATGGTGATGCGCGTTAAGAGTTCGGCGGTTTGCATAGGCTTGTTCGTTCAAGCGCGCGTTGGCGCAAGCGCGCCAGTTGCGCTAGTCTGTGGGCTCAATTCACAACTTCATTTTTCGGATGTGCGCGCTATGTTTGCAACAGCAGTTTGTAGATCGTTACTCATTACGGCAACCCTGCTCGCCGGGTTTCAGGCGGTGGCGGCGCAGGAAGACCCCAACGGACAATACGTCGTCATCGCGGCGGCCACGCTCAATGGCGAGACGCGCGAAATCAGCGTGCCGATTGAACCGACCGTGCTGCGGCTGTTTTTCAACGTGCAAACGCAGGGCGAGATCAAATGGGAAATCATTTCGCCGCTCGGTAAACCAGCGCAACTCAACGGCGGCAACGTCAGCAGCACCGAAGCCAATGGCAAACGTTCGGTGGCGATTTGGGATCCGCGTCCGGGGTTGTGGAAAGTGCGGCTGACGGGCGCGGGGCTGTATAGCCTGAACGTCATGTCGCAAAGCGAAGTCTATGCCTGTTGTATGAACGTCGTCGGGCGGCAATTGCAACCGCTCGAAAAAGTGCAAGCCGCGCGCGGCAGCCGCTTGCAGGCGAACGTTTACGTTTCGGGCAACAATCTGGAAGTCGTGAACTTTCTGCTCGTCAACGAACAGAACGAAATCATCGCGCCGCTGCGCTTCCGCCAGAACGACTATTCCAACCCCACCAACTTTGTCGTGTTGATCGAAGTCCCCGCACAACCCAGTCGCGTGATGGTGCGCGGGCGCGAACAGAGCGGCAGCAGCTTTCAACGCATCTATCCGCAATTGATCGTGCCCACTGTCACGGCCAGCGCTACGCCCGAAACCGCGCCGCCCGTGGCCGTGCCGTCCGCCGCCACACAGCAGGAATCGTTGGAACGCATGAGCGAGGGCGATTACCGCATCATTCGCGCCCAGGTCGTCAGTTACACCGACGAAATGTTGCTGACGGACAGCGGCAATCCGGTGGGCATACGCTTGCGTTACTCAGTGCGCTTCCCGGTGGATGGCTATTACGCGCCGCTGCCGAATCTGTATCCCGAACGCATCGGCAACGGCTACACAGGCGCGCTGAGCCTGCGTTTGATTCGCAGTTCGGTCGCGCCGCTGCCCGAAGGCGTCACGCAACCGCAGCAAGTGCTGTATGCCGGGCGCACCATTTACAAGCGCGATCAGCCTTATGAATTCACCGTGGATTTGGTCCCGAATTACGTGATCTACAACGAACAGCAAAAGAAATACTGCCTGCAATCACGCGCCTTTTCGCAAGGCGATATGCGCGAACGTTTTGAACGCGAAGTGAAGGGCGAGACACGCTTGCGTTACCGCTTCTCGATTTCGGGCACGGATTACGATGGCCGCCAGCCGACGCTGACCGAGAAGGGCTACGCACCGGGCGTGTGGTACGCGAGTTTGTTGAAGGAAGGCGCGCTGGAGTGTCAGTGAATGCGGAGTGCGGGGAGCAAGCAATTGAAAAGGCGAGCGCCATCTGGGTACGCACCGCTGCCAGCGTGCTGTCTTGGCAGGTTACGCTGTCGGCCAGTGGCTCTGATTTGACGCCTGCACGCTGGAAGCGGTGCGTACCCAGGTGCATTGCCACCCGTGCAGAAGCGCCTCCTTGACAGGCTTGCGAAGCCTTGCTGATACTGCGGCCCGTTTTCAAATCGCAAATTTCAAATCCAGTTTTGCTACAAAAAGGAGTCGCTATGGAAGCCGCCGCAACGTCGCAAGTTCGTGTGCACGATAAGTTTTATGTCAACGGCCAATGGGTGCAGCCCGCTGGCATCGGCCTCATCGAAGTCATCAACTCCACCACCGAAGCAGTCATGGGCAAAGTGCCCGAGGGTACAGCCGAGGACATCAACGCCGCCGTCGCCGCAGCCCGTGCCGCGTTCGAATCGTGGTCAAGCACGTCGGTCGAAACGCGCGCCGATTATCTAGACCAAATCGCCGCCAAGCTGAAAGAACGCCAAGCCGAGATCGCCGCGACCATCGCCGCCGAAGTCGGCATGCCCTTGCCAATGGCGACCGCCGTGCAAGCCGGCCTGGCGATCACCGATGTCAGCACGAATGCCAAGCTCGCGCGCGAGTTTCAATTCGAAGAGCAAACCGGCAACGCGCTGATCGCCAAAGAACCCATCGGCGTCGTCGGCTGCATCACGCCCTGGAACTTCCCGCTGCACCAGATCACCGCCAAAGTCGCGCCCGCGCTCGCCGCCGGTTGCACGGTCGTGCTCAAACCCAGCGAGGTCGCGCCGCTGACCGCCTTCATGTTGGCCGAAATCATTGATGAAATCGGCTTGCCCGCCGGCGTGTTCAATCTGGTGACAGGCTACGGCCCCGTTGTCGGCGAAGCGCTGGCCGCGCATCCTGACGTAGACATGATCTCCTTCACCGGTTCGACGCGCGCGGGCAAGCGCGTCAGCGAACTGGCCGCGCAAACCGTCAAACGCGTTGCGCTCGAACTGGGCGGCAAGTCGGCCAACATCATCCTGGACGATGCCGATTTCGAACGCGCGGTCGCGAGCGGCGTCGGCAATTGTTATTTCAATTCAGGCCAGACCTGTTCGGCGCTGACGCGCATGCTGGTGCCCAAGTCGCGCTACGACGAAGCCGTCGCCATCGCCAAACGCGCGGCTGAGAAATTCACGGTGGGCGATCCGCTGGGCGGCGCGGCCAAACTCGGCCCGCTGGTCTCGGCCACGCAACGCGACCGCGTGGTGGGCTACATTCAAAAGGGCCTTGCCGAAGGAGCGACGCTCGTGACGGGTGGCGCGGACAAGCCAGAAGGTTTGGAGACGGGCTATTTCGTGAAGCCGACGGTGTTCGCCGATGTGAACAACCAGATGACGATTGCGCGGGAAGAAATCTTCGGCCCCGTGCTCTCGCTGATCGCTTATGAAGACGAGGACGACGCGGTGCGCATTGCCAATGACACGGTGTATGGCTTGTCGGGCGGCGTTTGGTCGGGCGATCCCGAACGCGCCAAACGTGTCGCGCGCCGCCTGCGCACGGGCCAAGTCGAAATCAACGGCGGCAAATTCAATCCGCTGGCGCCGTTTGGCGGGTACAAACAATCGGGCAATGGGCGCGAGTTGGGCAAGTTCGGCCTGGAAGAATTTCTGGAAGTGAAGGCACTGTTGTTGTAGCTGGCAGTTCAATGAACGCGGGGGACGGGAAATTCTTCCCCAACCTTGCGGAGCGTTCTCCCCAATTCAAGCTTAGTGCAAAGTTTCTTGCACCTGTCATAAGCGGGGTTTCCAGCGGCAATCTAATAGGGAATGTGGGGTTTACCTCAGCGTAGTGGCGGCCCCTTCAGTAATTCCGGTACAAGGCACAGGCGTTGCTGCTGGTTACGACCTGTTCATTGCTTTGCCGAAGGCGCATGGACTGTTTCGTGAGTTGTTTTCAGAGCGGGTTCCCGGGCGAGCTTTTTTCTTGAATTGGCCCCTCTCAAGCTCGCTTTCCCCGCAACGCTTCAGCGTCCCCACAAAGCCGTGACAGTCAAATGTGCCGGAGTTGGTTGTCCAAACTACACACTGTTGCTAAATAAACTTGGATGAAAGCCACGACGTTCAGCCAGTATAGTTTTACCAGAAGTTCGGACAACATCAATATGTGCTCCAAGACGCTGGCCTGCGAGTCCGTCATTGACGGCCTTAGCTGGCATCGTTTGGAAGCTGAGAATTGTCTGGTTTGTCATTCACCCAAAACCTATGAGCCAAAATCTGATTTCCATCGGCGTCGGAGTCTTCCGCAGTTCAGAGCAAACAGAAACCAAAGAACAAGCCATCCGGGAGTTGGTGGCGCGTGCGCTGCATCAGGTTGAAGGCGAAACGCTGCCCGTCCGGTATGCGCTTCTCTTTGCCACTGTGGATTGGTGCGGGGCTGCAACGCCGTTGCCCGCAGAGGTACGGCGTTGTCTCAAGGAACGCCTCGGCTATGAAGTACCGCTGATCGGCGGCAGCACGGCGGGGCTGTATTGTTCGACCGAAGAAGCGGAGCCGTTTATCAAACAAGGCCTGGCGCTGGTGCTGTTTTGCTCGAATGATATGTGGCTCACCGTAACCTCGCTCCCGCAACCTTATGCAACAACCCCGGAAGAGCGAAAACAAAAGCTCATTCAACTCGCTGCCAAGCTTGATGAACAAGCTGGAATACGTCTGGGAGCCACCGCCAATAAGTTCCTGTTCGGCTACTTGCCTGGCATCGTTGCCGATGCACGAGGACGGTGCGCTTACTATGACCACGAGCTTCACCAGGATATCCTCGACGCCTTTCACCACCGCTATCTACTCTTCGGCGCTTCCGCCACCAGCGAATTGGACCAAGCCAGCGGTTACCAATTCGCAAACGACGAATGTCTGGAATCCGGTCTGGCGCTGGGCTTGATTGAAACCGACCTTTGCCTGGGCGCTGCGCTAGCGCACGGCTTTACGGGCCGTAGCCAAGTGCGAACGTTAGTGGGAGACCTGGCAGGCGCCGACAGCCAGGGAACTAGCTACGAAATCACCATATTGGATGGAAAGCCGGTCGCAGAGCGGCTGCTGGAACTAAAAAATGCGGGGCTTATCAAATTGGACAGACCTGTCTTCGGCCTGCCCTATGGTGATGAATACAACACCTACTGGCCGCTGCCGCCAACAACGGAAGCTGACACCCTCCGACTGAAGCGCAAGGTGGCGCTAGGTGACAGCCTTTATTTGCTTGAAGCCACGCCGGAGCAACTGCTTGAGGTTGTCCCCCAAACTATCGAGCACGCAATCGCACGATCTTCTGTGGATGCCAGCGAACTCCGCCTATTCCTGTGTTTCACTTGTGGCGGACGCCTCAAACAATACGAAATGAAAGGAATTGATTGGAAAGAAACCGTCAGAGAAGCCCAGCGTAAATATCCGAATATCCCGTTTGTTGGTGTGATTTCGGCGGGCGAATTTGGCATCAACGCCCAGCGCCAAATGCGAGCCGACAATATGAGCTTGAACGTGATTTGCCAAGCCAATGCCTACTGGCGGCGCGCATTCAGCCGAAACTTGCAGAGAAAATTGGTCCGGGCCGCCAGCCATCTGCTGAATTGCGAATCACCGAAAGAGGTAATGCGGGAAGCGTTGCACGGCGCAGTAGAGGCGGGTGCAAGCGGCGGCAAGATCAACCTGGTGGATCATCAGCTTGGGCGGATTCTCGGCAAGGGGTTTGGCGATGCTTGGTCGTCGCCCGGCTCGGCGCAAGATTGGGTTGCGGTTGCAAAGCACACGGATTACCCCATCCCGACTCAGTGTGGCGGGGACTTTCCCATTGAGTTGAGGGCCGACGCTATGTCGGTTGTCCCCGACCTCTCCTTTCCACTGAATTACGTCGAGCTTTCCATGCCAAACGAAAATAAGCGAGGTGAGGATATTCTCGAGTTGGTCGTGCGCACACTACACGCCGTTTTCATCCCGGATTGCCGGGACTACGAACAGTATGGATTGAGCAATGCGAAGGCGCGTGCGGAAGGCAATATCATTTCTCAACTGGTCATTCCCCTGGTGGGGTCACAATTCAAAGTGATTGCCACGATCCAACTGAGTTTTCCTGATAATAAACTCGACCGCGAAAGCTTGGCGCTGTGGATCAGTTATGCGCAACAAGTGGCGGCGGCGCTGGAACATGCTGAAGAATTCGAGCAAAGGCAGATAGTGGGAAAGATCATGCGACTAGGCAATCACCTCATGCATGCGCCACTCGGCAATAATTTTGATCCACACGATTGGTGTCAGCAATATATTACTAAAGTCGTTGAACTACTTGATGCCGATGGTGGACATATCCGGACGTTACGAATTGGTTACAAAGATGAGGAGAGTGATGAGTATCGTCTCCGTGCGGCAACAGGGCTGTTAGCTGACCTACTTCGGAAAACGCGCTACAAGATTTCTGTGAGTGATGGAAGTTTTCGCAAACAGCAATTCGAATTCGATGCGATCTTTGTAAATACACGGAAGGATGTGGCTGAATTCAACGCAGGGATCAGTGCTCGTGAAAACATTGAGGAATATGGGGGAAAATTAGCCCAACGCTTGGACGAAATCAGTGCAACCGCCTTACTCCCACTGCGTGGTGAGAATCGTTTGCTGGGTTCTCTAGTGATTGATTGCAAGCGGGAATACTTCTTTACTACACGCCGTCAACAGATTGCCAAAGCGGCGGCGGAACAGGCGGGAGCCATTCTCCAGTCCAAACGCACGGAGCACTTCCGTGCTCATTTGTTAAAGGGTTTGGAAGGGCTGGCGAATGTGAGAACTGATTTTCTCAAAGGTCTCACCCAAACAGCAGCACCAACTGCCCATGAACGGCTGCAATCCACTCTCAAGCGAGTTTGTCATATAACCGGGGCAGATGTGGCCTCAATCTTTGCCTGGTATGAGAAGCCCCAGAAGTTGCTCCTTCACTGTTGTCATAACTGGTATCAACCACTGGTTGGACAAGCAGAATACGGTAAGAATGAAGGCTGGACTGGTAGTTTGGTGGAGGAAACGGATGAGATTTCAATTCATCGCCCCGGGCCGGAAATAGCGCAACGTTCCCTGCGGAAATATTACAAGCAAATGATCCCTCCGCTGCATGATTACGAGGGAAGAGAAGCGCGCATAGGCGTTCAACTCAAGGATGGGAAAAACCTTGTGGGTGTTTTGACACTCCTCTATTACAAGACCAATGGTGAAACCCTCAACGAACAAATTGCCACAATCGAGCCGTTTCTGCGTGGCGTTACAACGGTCGTCACTTTAGGGCTGGAAGCGGCCTTGCGCGAAGTCAAAGAGGCACGAACACACAAGTTTTTTGCAGTCAAAGACCAAGTGTTTGATTTACTCATCAACCGTCAATGGCAACCTGCCTTGACGGTAATGCGGCAGGACTTTCAGGTCGAACGCGTGACTTTTTACCACTGGCACACCAACAAGTTGGAATTAGGATGGAGCGACCAAGCAACAAGCCATCTTGCCCCCAATCTGTCTATAGAGCCGATGGAACTACTTGGGGCATTGAGAGAGGTGGTGTTCGAGAAAAAGAGTGTGCTGATTTCGGCACCCGATGACTGTCGTCTAAGGGACTGGCCCAATGGGAACAACGCCAGAAATCTTTTGGCTGTGCCGATGGTAACTTTAGATGGGGAGCTACAGGGGGTTTTGGAGTTCGTCAATCAGCAGGAGGATATGGGGCATCCTTACGAATTTTTCGACGAGTTGGAGCAGGAGTTTGCCGCAGATTTTGCCCGTTTCTTGGCGGACGCGCTCCAGAGCGATGAGAAAGCGAGCGCGCTTGACAACCTGCGCAGCCAACTCACCACTGCCACCAAAATTGGAGCGCGAGGATTATTCAGCGCCATCGTTATGCACCAAGTGCTGTCTCCCTTTGCCAATATGCGTAGCACGATTGACTGGCTTCAGCGACATCCTGACAGTTCGCCTGATGAGCGCGCCGGGCGGCTCAAACGCATTGAAACTTTCTACAATCAGGCCTTGGAGACTATTCAACGAGCGGCGCGACGTGGCGCTCCTGGCATGGTGCAACGGGAAAAACTTCATACACTGGTGCGAGAAGCATATCGCTTTGTCGAGCCAGAAATCTCAGGCTTGCGCGTCAAAGTGAGAATCAAGAACGAACTGCGTGTGGAAGTCGAGGTTGATCTCTGGTCAATTGTGGGGGCGCTAATCAATTTGTTGTCAAATGCTCTTGATGCAATGGAAGGGTCTGGGGTATTGTCCATCTCGACTTGGCGCTCGGCTGACGAAAATAAGATATTTATTCGTATTCACAACACTTGTGCGACGCCACCAACGGAAGCCGATATTGCGCGTTACTTGCAGCCTGGTCAGAGCAGCAAAGAAGGCGATACTCACTTGGGATTAGGTCTTCCGCTTGCCAAACAAGCAATCGAGAGCGCGGCGGGGACGCTCACGTTGCGGCTTGCCGCTGAAGGGATTGAAGCCGTCGTTTCTTTACCGGTAGCCGACAAGCGTGAGCCTTAGACCGAGCGCGCTTGAGAGGTCTTAAGTTATGAAGCCATTGAGGACACTGGTTGTAGAAGATAATTTACAGTGGTTTGAAGATTTCCACGACAATCTACGAACCATTTCGTCAGCCGATTTGGTTGGAACCGGATATGGCGAGCTTGAAATCACCCATGTCACCAATCAGGCCGATGCAGACAAGGCTATTGCCGACTCCGATCAACAGGGTTATGACTTGATCTTTCTCGACTTGAACTATCCTTTAACAGCCGACACGCCACTTAACAACGACGACGGTGTTCCAGAGGGGGAGAAGGATTTTCCTGAAGAGATAGTGCTGGCTGAAGGGCTGGAAGGTGAAAAAAACTTCCCAGGAATGATTTGGCTGTCTGAATTACGGCGCTTACAGCCTCATGCGGCCATTGTCATTCTCACCAGCTATGCGGAAACCGAGCACCTAAAGAATGCAATAGATGCGATTCGTGATTATCGGGCCAATGACTTTATCCCGAAGACCGCAAGTTTTGAGGCCATTGTGACCAGGATTCGTGTGGCTTGGGTTAGCGCCCAGCGCACACAGTTGCTAACCGAGTTGCAGCAGGAGTTTCGTGACCTCGTGCGCACCCGTGCGGCGCGGACTTGGGCTGAAGACATCGGACTTATCCTCGGTCGCGCCAAAACCTCCTTACTCAATGCAACCAAACATCTGGAGAGCGGGGATACTTCGCTCGTCGCGCGTGTTGCTGACACTATCAGAACAGAATTGAAAAGGTTGCAGAATGAGTTTGACGAATTGGCTTTGTTACTGAACGTAGAACAGGATGAATGTATGCCTGTAGATGTCGCGCAATTGACTAGGCAGATGAGCCTACTCTATCAGGGCGTGAGCGCGCGCGCGCGCGCAAAGATTAGTTCTCCGAACGAAGATACTGCGTTGTCAATCAATACCTACAAAGGAGATCTGAAAGTTACCTTGCATGAAGTGATCGCCAACGGGCTCGAAGCGTTGGAGGAGAGCCAAACGCCCCCGGAAGAGCGTGAGCTTACATTGGCTGTCAGGCGCGTTGAGGAAGAGGTAGTGGTCGAAATCACAGATAACGGGGGAGGCTTTTCGAAGGAAGCTTTGGAGAACCTCTATAAACGTGGCTACTCCAGCAAAAAGGACACCCACCACCATCAAGGGTTAGGGCTTTATATCGCCAAACGCATGATGAATTACTTGGGCGGGACAATTGAAATATATAGCCGGGAAGAGAAAGGCGTCACAGTCAGGCTGACTTTAAGAAACCTGGAGTAAGCGTGAAGATTGGCTTGATCATCTTTGACGGCGAACTGCGACAACTGTTAGTCGCCGAAATCTCGGCCACCAGCCATGCGTCGTGCGATTACGGCAGTCTACAGCAAGCGTTGGCCGGGGGCGTACAGCTTGTGTTTGCCGAATGGGTCGGCGGCGAACGGTTGCCCGGCTTGCTGGCTGGGTTGCGGGCGGCAGCGGCGCAACCGGTGCCGGTCGTGGTGCTTGTGCCAACGGGCGCGGCAACGGCGCTGAAACGGGCGCGCGATGCTGGTGCAGCCGATGTGTTGTTCGCGCCACCTGATGCGGACGAGATTCGCGCGGAGATCGAAGAGGTAGCCACTGCGGAATCGGAGTTGGTCTTTGCGCACACGGAGCGGTTTCGTGCGTTACGGCGCGAGCAGTTGATCGGCGAAGACCGGACGTTTCTGCGCGCGCTCGAAGAACTCAAACGCGCCGCCAAGTCCGATGCCAATGTCATGCTCAGCGGCGAGACCGGCACGGGCAAAGAGATGTTTGCCCAAGCCATCCACGCGCTGGGCAATCGCTCCGGCCAGCTTTTCCTGGCGGTGAATTGTGCTGGTTTGCCCGGCCCGCTACTGGAAGCGGAACTCTTCGGCCACGCCAAAGGCGCTTTCACTGGTGCGGACAAAGAGCGCGCCGGAAGGTTTGAAGAGGTCGGCGCGGGTACCTTGCTGTTGGACGAAATCGGCGATGTCGAGTTACACCTGCAAACCAAATTGCTACGAGCGGTTGAGCAGCGCATCTTTCAACGGCTCGGTGAGAACAAGGATCGCCGTCTGCACGCGCGGCTGATTTGTGCCACTTCTGTGGAGCTTGAAAAGGCGGTGGCGGCAGGCCGGTTCCGCTCCGATCTGTTGGGGCGGGTTGACCAATTTCGCATCGTGCTGCCGCCGTTGCGTGAGCGCCGGGCGGACATCCCGATTTTGGCACGCTATTTTTTGCGGAAGCACGCACGTGGGCGATTGGTCGAATTCAGCAAGACCGTGTTGGAGGTGTTGGAAGGTTTCGATTTCCCGATGAATGTGCGGCAATTGGAGAACGCCGTGATCGGGGCGTTGATTCGTTCGGAGCCGGGGCAGATCGTGTTGCCCAAACATTTGCCACCGGAGTTGGCGTTGGGGAAGGCTGCCCAAACTGCCGCGCCGGGACGGACAATCTCACTCCCGGCTGCGTTGACTTACAAACAAGCGCGCGATTACGCCACGCGCGCTGTAGATCAGTTGTACCTTACTGAATTGCTACAGAACCACGGCCACAATCAAACGCGTGTCGCCGAGGAGGCTGGGATTGACCGCAAAACCTTGCGCGAGCGACTGCGCTCCGCTGGGTATGAAACAGAAGAACTGCCGGATGATTGAGTTCCTTGGTTGCCGCCTCCTGCTGTGCTTTTTTAGCCAGGCACGCCATTCGTTCTAGCGGATTGAGAGGGAAATCTATGGCCTACTTGCCGGAATTCGAGGTTGACATCTTTATCAGTTATGCCCACGTAGACAACGCCACTGCGAATCCGGCTGAGTTGGGTTGGGTGGAACTGTTCAGCGAGCATTTGCGCGTCGAACTCGACCGGCTCACCGGACGATCAGGCAAGGCCGCCATCTGGTGGGACAAGGCGCTGGGCAAAAATCAGGTCTTCAATCAAACGATCCAAACAAGACTCGAACGGTCGGCGCTCTTGCTCGTGCTCACCTCACGCGGTCATCTGGCCTCGGAGTATTGCCAGCAAGAAGTGCGCTGGTTTTGCGAAAGTGTCAGCCAGCAACCGTGGGGCTTACAGATCGGCGACCGGTTGCGCCTTGTCAATGTCCGGCTGCAAAACATTCATCACAGCCAGTGGCCGCCGCAGTATCAAGTCGCGTTGTGCCACGACTTTCATGACGTGCAGCCAGCGGGCGGATTTGGCACCCCTTTCGCTCCTGGCAGTGCGGAGTTCAAGCGCGTGTTGCTTGAACTCCGCGATACCCTCTTCCATACGCTGGGGCATTTCCGAGCCGTGATTGACGCGGGCGCGCCTGACAGTCTGCCGGTTGACGTTGCCCTGGCACCGCTCGTCAATTTCCAGAAGTGGTTTGGGATTGTCTGTGTCAACCCGCCGCCCGACAGCGTGGCCGATTGGCCGGGAGCGCTCGAAACATTGCGCGCGTGGACTTGGCAAAACACCGCAGAGGTGCGCTGGGCGCAGATCGAACAACAGGCGCGGCTGCCCGCTTGGCTAGGCGCAGCCAAACTGCTGGTACTCAACCGCTCTCCCAAGAATTCGACGGACGCGGAGAAGTATTGCGCGGAAGCCCAGCGAAGATGGCCCGAATTGCCGGTGCTGGTAATCAATTCGCAAGCGAGCCCAAATCTA
Organism: Acidobacteriota bacterium; assembly: GCA_043740245.1. GTDB lineage: Bacteria > Acidobacteriota > Blastocatellia > RBC074 > RBC074 > JACPYM01. The sequence goes on from JAYUCP010000323.1 coordinate 19,649, forward strand.
CCGCTCCGGCGGATCGTATTTACGCGCGTCCAAACCAGTCCGACCACCTCGCGCCGAGCCGATCTATTGTCGGAGGCTTTGCAGGAATCGCAACAACTTGAAGAGACTTTGCAAGAGTTGCAGGTACGCTGGCCGCGTCCTGCGCTCGAATTCCACTGGCCTGACGCCGACCAGCCCAGCGCAGCACTGTTTCGTGAAAGGGTTAGTGAATGGCTGGACACTGAGTTCCAGCTTCAACTTGCCATCCAAAAGTTTTTCCCCAACGCCCAACAGGCGCGCTTGCTGAATGATCAACGCGGCTGGTTGGTGGCGCGGCTCTTGCAATTTTCGATAGACGAGAAGGCCAGCTATTTTTTGAAATTCTTTGAGCAGCGGGATGATTTCGAGCGGGAGTGGGACTGCTGCGCGCAAGCCGAAAACTGGCTGGGCAAAGAGGTCTTTGCTTTACAACCAATCGAAGACTTGGCCGACCCGTTGGAAGCGTTTCCGGTGGCGAGTCCATACCGCTATCCCGTCTGCTACAAAACCAGCGGCGCACCCGGCGCTTTCTACCTAACCTTGAAAGAATGTTATCGGCAGAACTCGTTCGATTTTGTAGAGAGTGCATTTGACCGCTTGCTGGAGACTCTCTCCGACGGTCAACCCGTACCTGAACCTGTGAATGAAGTACCGTGGAGCACTGCCCCAGGCAATGATTTTTGCTGGCCGCAGGAGATGAAGAGATGCTTGCGCGAGACGCTTGATGAACTAGAACTATACGGTCCCGCGCTCTACGGTGAGCAAAAGAAATGGGATGAATGTCACGCGCGTTTGAGACATCTCGGTTCCCCATCTCTTCCTCAATGGCTGACCGAGACACGCCCGGTTGTCAGAGGGCACGTGCACGGCAATCCTGAATCTCGCAATTGTCTAGTCAATTCCGCAAATGCGCGGGACATACGCTTAGTCGGTTGTGGTGCGTACCGGATGGCTGGGCGACTGGTGGCGGATCTGGCACTGATCGAGCATGATTTGAAAATGTCGCTACTCAATACGGAGGCTGCCGCCAGGGGCTTTTTTGATTTGGATGTGGCGCACGTACAAGCCTGGTGCGCGATGGAAAGTCTGGCCATTGATGAGAAACTCGCTTACGAGCCAGCGCACGCTGCCAACGCGCCAGATTCAGTTCAACGTGCCTATGCGTTGATCGGCCACCTGCGCTTGCGTGCACAGAAGGTCTCAGCCGATGGCGAAGGCCATCATTATTTCGCTGCGCTGCTTTATTGGACTTTGTACGGTTTGCATAAGCGGCGGTTGCCTCCGACCAAGCAGTTATTGGCACTGCATTCGGCTTCGGAAATCCTGCGGGTATTTGGCACATAAAAAGCGAAACAAGAACAGGCTGAGTTTCATCGTTGCGTAGTTGACTGAACGAGTCAGGCCGGACAAATAGAGCCGGAAGGTTACGCGAGTGATGAAAGCAACTCAGCCTGTTTTTGTTTGAAGTTATGTTACCCGCCTTCGACGGGTTATGTGCATTGAAGTTAGTTGAAAGTTATTTCTTTGTTTCGTTACTCCTTTCCTGCTTGAGAGAGTTAATAGGTTAACCGACTGCCGCTATTCGGCTTGCAGCGGTGTTGAAAGTTATTTCATTGTTTGGCTACTCCTTTCCTGCTTGAGCGAGTTAATAAGTTAACCGCCTAGCGCCATTCGGGTTGCAGCGGTTCGGAGCGGTCTTTGGGTTTGCGCGCGGGCCTTGGGGCCTTGCGACGTGTTGTCGAAATTGGTTGCAACAGATCGTCATCGAAACGGTAGATGACCGGTTGTTGCGCGATGTCAGGCGTACGATTGAGATTTTGCCCAAAGAGCCACAGCGATAAACACGCTAAGACACCCAGAAAAAAACTCATCATTTGAGAACGCCTCTTGGCGCGTTGATACTCACTGATGATGTCACGAACCACTCCTCCGAAAGAATCAAGTGCGCCGGATGAGCGGCCATATTGCGGTTGTCGCATTGCTTGTGGCCTACTTGAACGTCGAGTGAGTTGATTACTCATACTTCCTCCTTTTCCATTGGACTGCTTTCTCTGTTTTATTTCAACGCGAGCAGTGGTTGTGAGTCGAAGCAAGCAGTTTCTGTCTTGCCAACGGCTTAATCGTGAACGAACTGCAATAGTGCATGAGCCGTGCCATATGGCATCGGCTTCGTGAGAAAACACGTAGCCACTTGTAAGGAAAGGAGATTTGGTGTTTTGGCGCGATGAGTGGTTTGCTTAATGAGCTACGCTTTCCGGTTCGGCTGAGGAAGTGGTTCCTCATCGTTGAGGAGCTTGTGACCAATACATCGCCAATACGTTGTTTAAGCCGGGCAAGTTTTCTCGCGCTTCACTAAACACTAAACCAATACGCAGAGGGCATCGCATTGCAGCAACTCGAAAGCACACCTCCCGCATCGGGCACGCACTTTGAACGCATCGGCGGCGAAGCGGTCATCCGGCAACTGGTGGATCGCTTCTACGATTTGATGGACAGCGAACCGGCGGCGGCCAACATCCGCGCGCTGCATCCGCCAGCATTGACCGAATCGCGCGACAAGCTGTTCTGGTTTCTGGTGGGTTGGATGGGCGGGCCGCCGCTCTACATCCAACGCTTCGGCCATCCGCGTTTGCGCGCGCGCCATCTGCCGTTCCCGATTGGCGGACGCGAGCGTGACGAATGGTTGTGGTGCATGTTCAAGGCGCTGGATGAGTTCGTGCCGGAGGCGGAATTGCGCGAACAGTTGGCTAATTCGCTGGCGCAGACGGCGGATTTTATGCGTAATCAGGACGGGTAAACGAAACAGATAGGACTTACGCAAAAACCTACCAGTGTGGTGTGGGTTCTTTACCCGCACCCGCCAAACATACGCGCGCCGGGCGCGGGTAAAGAACCCGCACCACACTTTGCGTAAGTCCTAACAGATTTTCTCATGACCTGACATGAGCAAGACCGGCTACGATTAACCACAGCGGCAACGGATAGGCGGCCACACGTTCCATTCCGCCAATGCCGAGACCCAGGTAATGATCCGTGATGAACAGCGCCGTCGCCAGCAAGCCAACGACGCCGGAAACGATGGAATAGACGGCCAACGCTTGCCGTCCGCGCGCCTGCCTCAACGCCATGCCCAACACGGCCATCCCCAAGTTGCCCAAAACGAAATGGCCCGCCGCGCCCAGCCGATGAAGCGCGATGTTTTCATTTTCCGGGAACAGCCCCACCGCGATAATGCCGGCACCGGCCAGTGCGAGCAGTAACAACCCCAGCGAGCGGAACCAGCCGCGCGGGAAGGCCGCACGGATGAGCGCGCCGCCAAGCAAGATCGTCAGCCCCAGCACGATAAAGGACGCGTTCATCCAGGCGTGTCGCGGCGAGCAGACGTACATGCCCGAACCGGGCGGGTAAGGCGCACACGCCGTGTTCCCCAGGTCGCTGATGAAATTCTGCGTCAGGCTGAACGGCGTCGTCCACGCGGATTGCACTACGGCTTGGGCAATGAAGAACTGGACGGCCAGCAGCCAGATGCTTGCCCCAAGCCGAACTGCACGCTCAGTGGCAAGGCTATGTGACGCCGGTGACGCCGCTAAATCTCCGTTGTTCATTTTGTAACCCATTAAGGTGTAATAGCCGCGTCCGAACTGGTGTACCGCTTGCGCGTGCAGGAGCGACGGTGCGAGCAACAAGGCGGCCAGCGTCGGAGCGATCAGTCTTCGCATTGAGGTGTCCTCGTAAGAGAAGGAGTGCCTTGCGACGGGCAGTCCCTGGCGTGGCTTCCGAGGAACCGGCTGCTCGCCTTTTTCAGTCTTGCGAAATTGCTCAGGCCTCCTGCACAATGCGCGCGGAGGTTTTATGACGAAAGCGATGAAAGCTTTGAAGCCGGAAGTTAAAATCGAACGTCCCGAGCGCGAGCAAGTCAGCCGGGAAGAAGCCTTGAAGCGCGTCAAGGCGTTTTCCAAACGCAAGGAGAAACTCATTGCCGCTATTAGAAAAGATACGCATCGAACTGTTCCTTCCTGACCTACCAGATCCGATTTACGGTCGCCTGCTGGAAGAGTTAGGAGACGAGTTAAGCTATGCCTTCGGCGGTTGTACGGTAACTCGCACACAAGGCAAGTATCGTTCGACTGCTGGCTCTATCCTGCCTGATAAAATCAATATCCTGTTCACCGATACACCTTTTTATTGGGACAAGGATCGCCTGCTGATTGAGCAATATGCCGGGAGCTTGCGCCAAGTCGTCCAGCAGGCACTCAGTAGTGAAGAGGCAATTCTGATCGCAGTGTATCCGGTTTACCATATCGAGTAACTCACGACGCCGGGCTTATTCGATTTGCTCACCGTGAATGTGCCATCCCCATCCTGGTGAGCCAAAATCCTGCCAATCAGCAAACGTTTCATGAATCCATTTCGAGGAATCATATTTGGCAATCTCACATGGCGCAATGCCGCCGGGGTACGCGGGAACCGCGCGCTTCAATCTCTGGCCGGATGAAAGCGGCTCGATGCTTGGTGCTGAAGACAACGTGATAGAACAGGGCTGAGTGGGTTTTTGTCATGCTTTGCTCCTTGCGCCAATGCGATCAGTCTTCGCATAGGGCATCCTCCTGATAGATGGAATGCCTGCTGCTCTCCACCAATCGAAGCCATCCGTCTGATCCAGAACACGCTCGCCCATTCCACATTCTACGCCGTTATTTCCTTGTTAGAGGGCATGCAACTAATTTTTTGGCTCAAATAACCCGCTTAAATTTAAGCTGAAAATCCGTCTCCACATAAAGAATATAAACGCATAACTAACCAATCCCATGAGAACTACGCATAGGAGGAAATAGTCCGGAACTACAAGCACAAATTTCTGCAAAAGTTGATTTGGAATCATCTTCCCAATCGCGAGTATGGTAAAAGGTAAGCTAAATCCCCAGGTGATATGAACGATAACATAAAAGGCACCTGCGGTAGAAATTCTATGTATGTCATCTCGGCTGAGAGGACCTTGTATCTTAAGTTCTTTATCAAGATACATCTTCAAAAGCATCTTCACGAAGAAAAAGGATGTAGTAAGTATTGTCCAGAAAATCAGCCCGACTGCTACTGCATTAAGCTCTATTACAGTTGTTTGGTCTGCCATCGCGGTACCCACCTAAAAGCGGCTTTTGATAGCCAGGATGCAATTAATCCCGCCCCTATTGTTACAAGAGGAGTGAGTGCTAACCATTGATCTACGGTTAAACGAAGAAAAGAAGGCATTTGCGCCCCAGGGGCAACTGTCTGAAGCACAATTGCAGATTTAAGTCCACAAACCAAAGATGCAATAATACCTGCCCAAATACTCACAAGGGCCGATCCAGGATGATCTTTGGTTTTTTTCACAGAGTACATAACAGGCACGAGAAGGGAAAATTGCACCGAATATGCGACGAAGAACAGGGTTATAGGGTCATTTAGGAGACCCAAACGAGCAAAAAGCATCCAGATTCCCATGACAAATAAACACATTCCTATAGTTACCGCTCTCCCAATGTTTGCAAATGCTTCCTTTTCAGTTTCAGTGAGATCGCCAAATGATGCGCGCTTTTTTACGCCTATCATTACATCCGAAACGAGTGAATGCGCACAAACATTGAGAAAGGTGTTTGCTGTTGATAATGCTGCCATAATGAATGCAAGAGTCGTGAAACCAAATAGAATCCGAGTTGTTAGATCAGTTTTACCTGCAAGAAGGAAAAAATCCGTAATTGGGTTTAGGCCTTGAGAATGTTGACCAACTTGCTCCTGGCTGAGAGAGGGCAAAATAGCCAGCCTATCATACAATCCTAATCCCGAATAAAATATAACAAATCCAATTAATATAGCTGTGCCAATTACAGCACCTTTCTTGGACAAATTTATTGAACGCGAGGCGCTAGTTCTTTGCCAGCTATCCATAGTTACTAAGAGCCAGCCAAACCCAATTACGACTATAGAAATAATATTATGCCAGCCAGTATCCCAAAAGCAATTTTGTATACCTGAGTTATAGGCTTTTGAGTATGGCAGCCAGGGCAGATTAAGCCGCACCACAATTAGTACAAGTATAGCCAAGCTGATAAGTAATAGGATTGCCTGGATAACATCAGTAAGGATAACTGACCTATATCCACTCAGAGCGGTACAAAAGCCTATCAAAACAATGAGAACAACAAAGGCTAAGCCTAGGTTGATGTTAAGAGTAGGCGCTAAGATAGTAGCAGCCAAGTGGATTTCAACTACGATTGCTAATAATAAACAGATAATGGTGGCAAGAGAGGCTGTAAGTCGAACATTCTTTGCAACCGGGTCACCTTTGAACCGAGAAAAACTGTTTGAAAGATACTCATGAATAGTTCCAGTGTTAGCACGATCTTCTATGTATGTTTTGAAGTAAGGGCCGAAAATGAAAAATGCCACCGGCAGAAGTGCGAGACATACGCTAATCCATAACATACCACTTAAGCCATACGAATATCCCCAAATCGCACAAAGAAAAATAAAGTTACCTAGAGATATGTTTGCTGCTACAAGAGAGCCGACAAATGGAGTGAGTTTTAGCTTCCCACCGTAAAGAAAAAACTCATCGACGGTAGAAGCTTTCTTGTATAGACGCAGCCCCTCAAATAGAAAAATTGCGCTAAGTACCACTAGACCAATCAAAATTTCTAATTGCATAAGAATAGCTCCTTACTTATGGTTTAAGTCTCTTGAATTTTTAATAAGCGTCAGCACTGCTTCTGCCTAGTGTATTGCTGTACGACTATCTGCTTATTAGTAAGAGATGCGCAGGCTTATAATCTTATCGCCAACTTTGATTTTTTCGACAACATCCATCCCTCTAATTACGTGGCCAAAGATAGCATAGTCGCCATCAAGTTCTGGTGCTGGGACGAGTGTTATATAGAACTGTGAACTACCGCTGTCTGGCTCTACTCCGTGTGCCATCGCAACCGCCCCCGGCCTGTCGTGTTTAAGATTGGTATTGATTTCAAATTTGATGGTTTTGTCTGACCCGCCTGTGCCATCACCCTTTGGATCACCACTCTGGATAATATAGCGAGGAATGACGCGGTGGAAAGTCAATCCATTGTAAAAGCCAAGCTCTGCTAACTCAATAAAATTCCTCGTGGTACTTGGCACTTCCTGCACATACAGAGTGAATTCTATGGTTCCTTTGTCGGTATCAATGCTAGCAAGGCAGTTCTTCTGCTTAGAAATAGTAGATGCTTCTGAGATATTGTCTGATAAGTCGCGCTTCTTTGCTTTTCGCAATTGCGACTTGTCTAACTTACTTATAGCGGAATCGAAAAGAGTATAAATCTCGTTTGCATGCTGCGGGCGTTGAGCGGGATCACTTGCGAGCATTCGATATACTAATTCTTCTACTTCTAAAGGTGCATTTGGCCGCAGGTCACGTATGGGCTTAGGTGTTGCTGTTAGCTGCAATCTTATCAACATTTTAAGATCGGTGGCATTGAAAGGAAGCTCACCAGTCAGTATTTGGTACAATATAACCCCGAGCGAGTAGATATCTGATCGGCTATCTATATGGTGCCCTTTTTGAAATTGTTCTGGGCTTGCGTAATGCGGAGTTCCCATAGGTGCTGATACTAACGAACCCGCCGGATCACTCAATACTTTAGCAAGTCCGAAATCTAATACCTTTACCATTTCACGATTACTACCCTTTTTGATGAGCATCACATTAGCCGGTTTGAGATCGCGGTGAATAATTTGCATAATAGTATGAGCTTCTTCAAGTGCGTCAGTAACCTGCCGGAGAATACTCGCTATTTGCTCAAAACTGAATTGGCTGAATACAGAAAGTTCACTTTCCAGTGTACGGCCCTCCAGCCACTCCATAACAATATAAGCAAACTCTTTAGAATCGCTATCTGAATAATGAACTATGGCCCGGCCTGCATCATACACCGAAACAATGTTTGGGTGGTTAAGGCTGCCTGCTATTTTTGCTTCGCGCTCGAAGAGTTCACGCACCCGCGCATTGCTGATTGCCAGGTCGGGTTTGAGAATTTTGAATGCTACGTTGCGTTCAACACCTATTTGATGAGCGCTATAAACAACTCCAAATCCTCCAGATCCTACCAGGGGGCCTATACGATATTTATCATTCAGTGTGCGATTGGTAAGGTGGTATGGATCTTGAAACAAAAGCGACTCCCCATCATCCAGACAGAACCGCTGAGTCTCTGCATATATCTTTTCGCATTTGGGGCAGTATTTCATGATCTCTTTGGTCTATAGGTTATGAGCCGACTTTCTTTGCCCAGCAGCGTGATAACGCACGCAGAACGCAGAACTACTTCGCACTGTGTTGGTGAAGTAATCTTTTAGCGCCGCGCTGACTTGGCGCTCTGTTGCGCGTAACCTGCATGGCAGTGGCCTCTCTGGCAAAGCAAAACGATTGAAGAGCTAATACTACTAAGCCGTGTGAATGCGAGACGGCACGAAGTATACGAGAGGCCTGGCAAGGACGCAACGGCTTTGCCTACTTGATTCCAGGCGCAACGGGCATTCCCGGCCCTTCCGAGCGGCCTGCTACACGAACGGGACGTAATCGTACTCGCCGATGCTCTGAAGTACGAGAAAGGTTGCCGGGTAATCCCAGATATTGGGGACAAGGTGCGGACGGTGCGGTTGGGTAAGAGAAGTGTCACCGTGGCCGAGCCGCACCTCCTGCCTCAAGCCTGAATCCACGGCTAACGTTCTTTGAAAAGAGTAACAGGTGAACCCAAAGCCGCATAGAATAAGGGTGTAACGCACTTACTCATGTTGCGAAAGG
>JAYUCP010000324.1:0-11224 GCA_043740245.1 Acidobacteriota bacterium
CCTTGACGCACAAGGCGAATTTAGGCTCTACACCACCGCCGGCGCCGACTTCGCGGTCGACATCACCGGCTATTACAGCAGCGCCGCCAGCGACGCGAACGGCGCAGGCTTGCTCTTCACGCCGCTCGGCACGCCGTTCCGCTTGTATGACACGCGCCCGCCGATTTCGGGCTTCACGCCTTGCGAATACTTGAGCGCACCGATCGCCGCCGGCGGCGAACTGGTCAAGACGGCGCACCTGACTTGCCAGACGCAAACCATTCCGGCGACGGCGCAAGCCATTGTCGGTAACGCCACCATCATTTTCCCCACGGCGGCGGGCTTTGCGACGCTTTACCCGGACGGCCAGACGCGGCCCCCGGTCTCGAACCTGAACTACCTCGCCGGGCAGGTCGTGCCAAATGCGTTTACGGTCAGCTTGAACGCACAGGGCCGCTTCCGCCTCTACACCACCGCGCAAGGCGACTTCGCCGTGGATGTGACGGGCTTCTATGCGCCGTGAGCGGGCCGGTTCAATAACAGCGCACCGCTTTTACCAAACCAACACACGCGGAGGACTTGCTGCCAGCAAACCTCCGCGTGTTTTGTTTTTGCCGTTATTGTAGGAGTGCCGTTTCGCCGTTGCCGCCACACCGCACGGTTGCCGCAACTCAACCCGAGACGGCAGTGGTGCAAGTTTCTTAGCCGCAGGAGTTCTTACAACGGTCAATCACGAACTGGTACCAGCTTGGTTGCCAGTGAGTCAGGAACCAGTGGGTCAGGAACCAGTGGATCAAGAAGAAGATGGATCAGCGAGGCTAACTTGCCCAGCCAGTGAGGGCAGCGTACAATCCGCTCCTTATTGCGGGACACCCAATCGCGCTAGACACTACCGAACGACCCACTCACGCAGATTTTATGCAGTTCAAATTCGTTTTACCGGTCATCTTGTTGTTGGCGCTCGGCGCGTGCCGGGCGCAAAACACGGCGTTCAGCGCGGCTGAGAACGCCAATGACGGCTCGCCGGTCATTCTTGAAATCAATGGCTTTGAAGAGCACCGCTCGGCCTTTGAACGCTTCGTCAAAGCGCGTCTATCCGATTTCGCCGCCTCGGCGGGGCAGACGCAGGCGGAGCAGGATCAATTGCGCAGCCGCCTCTTTGATGAATTTGTGCGGCGGCAACTGGTGGTGCGCGAGGCCTTGAAAAAGAACATCGTCCCGACCGAAGACGAGATTCGCAAAGCGGTCGAAGATCAACACAAACAGACCAGTGGCGAAGGCTCCGAGCAGAACCAGCCCACGCTGGAAGGCACTGAACGCCGCGCCGAAATGCTGAATGATCTGCTGACGCTGAAGTTTTATACCAGCGAAGTACTGAAAGACGTGACCGTCACGCCGCAGGAAATCGAAGGCTATTACAACCAGAACCGCGCAAAGTACCAACAGCAAAACGGCTTTTATGTGCGCGAGATTCGCGTACCCGAAGAAGCCGACGCGCGGCGCTTGCGGCAACAGGCAGTGGCCAAGCCGAATGATTTCAACGTGCTGGCCAAAGAGAATTCCAATTCGCCGACGGCCATCAACGGCGGGCTGATGTTTTACGAAACGCAGCAATTGCCGCCCGTGTTGGAACAGGCGATCACGCCGCTCAAGGCGGGCGAGATCAGCAACGTGGTCAAATCGAATCACGGCTATCACATTTTCAAATTGGAGAAACGCGCCGAACCGCTGACGCTGGAACAGGTGAAAGAGGACATTCGCAAAGAACTGACGCGCACCAAAAACCAAGCGCTGATCGAACAGTTCAACCAAAGTGCGCTCGCGGCGGCGCGGCTCAAGATTTATCACGACCGCCTGGGCTTCACCTATTCGGGAAGTCTCAAGGCCGGTGCATAAGCCGTGTCAGTAGCCAGACCGTGAGGGAGGGCTTGCTTGCGAAGCCAAGCCCTCCCTCACGGTCTGGCTACTGACACATCAGTTGTGGAGGAAGTCATATGAAACTCAAGTTTGCCCTCACCGTTTTTTTGCTCGCATTGGCTGCGCCCGTGTTCGCGCAGGAAGGCGAAGCCAAGCTGATTGACGAAGTCATCGCGCGCGTCAACGCCGCGCCGATCATGCGTTCGGCCTATGAAGGCGCACAGCGCGAAATCCTGGAACAGATGAAGAGCCAGAATCTCAAACCCGAAGAGATCGAGAAGAAACTGGCCGAATGGAAGCCGCGCATTCTTGATCAATTGATTGACACGCAATTGCTGGTGCAACGCGCCACCGATCTTTCGATCAATGTTGATCCGCAAGTCAACGAACAGTTGCTGCGGATCATGAAAGAGAACAACATCCAATCGCTCGAAGACCTCGAACAAAAAATGCGCGAGGTCGGTGTGGACGTCAACGAGGTCAAAGCCAACCTGCGCGCCAATTTTGCGCGCCAGGCGGTGTTGAATCGTGAGGTCTACGGCAAAATCTTTTACAGCCTGACCGAGAAAGACAAGCGCGACTTTTACGAAAAGAACAAGCAGACCTTTGCCACGCCGGGCGAAGTCACGCTGAGCCACATCTTCATCGCCGTCGGCAAAGACGCCGAAGCGGCGCTCAAGCGCGCGCAGGACGCCCAGACGCAAGCCAGCACGGCGGCGGATTTCGGCGCGCTGGCGCAACGCCTTTCAGAAGACTCGGCCACGGCGGCCAAGAAAGGTGCCATCGGCACGTTGAAGCTGAGCGAACTCGCCCCCGAAGTGCGCGAGGCGGTCGAGAAGCTGAAAGAGGGCGAAGTCAGCGCGCCCATCAAGATCGGCAACGGCTACAGCATCTTTCGCGTTGATGCCCGCAAGGAAGCCGTCGCGCGCGCCTTTGAAGACCGCGAAGTGCAGGAAGCCGTCGCACAAAACCTGACCGGCGAGCGCAGCGAAAAACAGATTGACACCTATCTGGACAAGCTGCGCAACGACGCGTTTATCGAGATTGACCCGCGCTATCAATTCGCCGACAGCAAAGTGAAATCGGCCTCGATCAAACATACGCCTTACGACAACGATGGCGGCAAAAAGAAGAAAAAGGACAAGCAGGACAAGGATAAGAAGGACGCCGCCGCCACTGCCAAGTCCAATAACACTGAAAAGTAGTCGGTAGTCGGTAGTCGGTAATCGGTTGAACGTTTCCAGCCGACTACCGACTACCGATTACCGGCTACCGACTACCATGCAAAAAATCTTCATCAGCGAATTCACCCCCAACCAAACCGTTAGCACCACCTTCCTGGTCAAAACCAAAGAACTGCGCAGCAAAAAGACCGGCGGCCAATTCGCCCTGGTCACACTGGCCGACCGCACGGGCGACATCACCGGGCAGTGGTGGGACAACTTCGAAGACTCGATTGACACTTTTGACCGCGACGATTTTGTCTTTGCGCGCGGGCTGGTCAACGTTTACCGCAATCAACTGCAACTCTCGTTGCATCGCGTGCGCAAGTGCGGCGACAACGAAGTTGATCCGGCGCACTACTTCCCGACCACCAAATACAACGTGGACGAGATGTTCGCCGAACTGCTGAGCATCGTCCGCGAATTTCAGAATCCGTTTCTAAAACAACTGCTCGAAAACATCTTTGCCGACGACGCCACGGTGCGGAAGTTCAAACGCGCCCCGGCGGCCAAGACGATGCATCATCCCTATCTGGGCGGTTTGCTCGAACACACGCTGTCGCTGGTGAAGCTGGCGCGCAAGGTGGGCGGGCATTACGTGGGGATTGATCTGGATTTATTGCAGACGGGCGCGGTGCTGCACGATTTCGGCAAGATTGATGAACTGAGTTATGAGCGCGGCTTCAGCTACACCAACGAAGGGCAGATGATCGGCCACCTGACGATGGAAACGATCATGGTGCACGACCACATCAAGGCCGTCCCCGGCTTCCCCGACGAATTGCGCCGCCACCTGTTGCACCTGCTGCTCTCGCATCACGGCAAGCTGGAATACGGCTCGCCCAAATTGCCGCTCACGCCCGAAGCGCTGTTGCTGTCGTACCTCGACGATCTCGATTCCAAGGTCGAAGCCATGCAACGGCTGATCGCCGAACCGCACGGCCAGGGCGATTGGACACGGATGACCAAGATGTTCGAGCGCTCAATCTACCGCGTGCGGACGCTTGAAGCGCCGCAGCCTGAAGCGCCCGCCATCATTCCCGAACAGGCGCAAGCCGCCAGCGCCGCCGCACAAGCGCCGCGCAAATCGCCGGTGCGCGCCGAAAGTTTCAACACGCCGTTTGAGCAGTTGGCGGAGTTGTTCAAAGAGTAAATCATCGGGTAGTGATAAAAATGTAAGGCTGCGATTTTGCAGCCGCGTAGCGGCGACCCGAGCTTAGCCCGGCGTTTCAACGCCGGGAAGCGCGGCACGAATGATCCGCGTCGCGTAGCGACGGTTGAAACGGAAGCGATTACCGGACAGCTTTCAAGCGTCGCTACGCGACGCGGGACTGCACCGTTCAGCGACCGTGGGTTGAAACCCACGGTCTAATTTCAACTGTCGCTACGCGACAAAACGAACAAGCCTGACATTTTTATCACTACCAATCATCGAACTGGCGCAGTCTGTGCCGCTGCATCATGCCTTTTCCCATCCGCTTCCAACTCGGCCCGCTGACCATTCACGCACACTGGCTGTTTGAAAGCCTCGCCTACTTCAGCGGCTTCCGCCTGTACCTATGGCAACGCAAACGCACGGGCGATGTCGTCAATTTTGAACACCGCATGTGGGTCGTCGCCGCCGCCATCGCGGGCGCAGCGCTCGGCAGCAAGGTGCTCAACTGGTTCGCCGACCCGCGCTTGTTTTTACAAAACTGGCACAACCCTTATTTTTTACTGAGCGGCAAGACCGTGGTGGGCGGCTTGATCGGCGGCCTCTTTGCCGTTGAATGGACAAAGAAACGTTTGAACGTGACGGTGCGCACAGGCGATCTGTTTGCGCTGCCGTTGTGCGCAGGCATCGCCATCGGGCGCATCGGCTGTTTTCTGTCGGGCTTGGAAGACGACACTTACGGCGTGGCTACGACCTTGCCGTGGGGCGTGAATTTCGGCGACGGCGTGACGCGGCACCCTACGCAACTTTACGAAATGCTCTGGCTGGGTTTGCTCGCGCTGTGGATTTATCGCTTCTCGCTGCACCCGCATCGCAACGGCGATTTATTCAAAACTTTCATGGTCGGTTATTTCTTCTTTCGACTCGCCGTAGATTTCATCAAACCGGGCGGCACAGTTTTCGGCTTGGGCGGAATTCAATGGGCGTGCGTGGCGATGTTGATTTACTATGCGCGCGACTTGCCACATTTGATGCAGTACCGAGAGCGGTAGCGACCGGGTTGCCTTTGGCTAGCGACGCTCTGATCAAAAGCAGACCCCGTCGCTACTGCTCTCGGTACTGTATCTGAGGAACTTTTGCTATGAGCCTTAACCTACAAGATTCAGAACCTCCGCCCCAACCAGGCAAATACACCACTGGCGTCGGCATTTTTCTCGGCTTGCTGCTGACGCTCGGCTTGCACTTATTGCAACTGGCATTGATCCCGCTGGCATATACGAATGAGAGAATTTTCAATGAGAAAATTTTCCTTCCCTTTTACTTTTTCGGCTTCACGCAATTGCTTTACATGCTGCCTGTCATCTTTCACTTCCAGCGCCGCAATGAGCGCGGGCTGATGATTGGATTGATTATCGGCGCTTCGTTGACCTTCATACTCGGATTGCCAGTCGCTGGCTTTGGTTATTTTTGTGCGGGTAAAGGGTTCCAATGAACTGAGGCTTTATGACTGACCGCATCCGCCCCTATCTCTACTACGACGTAGCCGTCTCGATCTGCTCGACCTGTTACCGCAAGGTCGAAGGCAAGATCGTGTTTGAAGACGGCAACGTCTTCCTGCTCAAACGCTGCCCGCAACACGGTTCAGAAAAAGTACTCGTCGCCGACGATGTCGAGTATTACCGCCGCTGCCGCGAGGTGTTTATCAAGCCGCCCGAAATGCCGCTGCGGTACAACACGCCGGTCAAATGGGGCTGCCCGTATGATTGCGGCTTGTGCAGCGATCACGAACAGCATTCGTGTTTGACGCTGATCGAGATTTGCGATTACTGCAATCTGGCGTGCCCGATCTGTTATGCCGAGAGCGGCCCAACGCGCCAACAGTTCCGCTCGCTCGCCCAAATCGAAGCCATGCTCGACGCTGTCGTGCGCAACGAAGGCGAACCGGATGTCGTGCAGATTTCGGGCGGCGAACCGACGCTGCATCCGGACTTTTTCAAGGTGCTTGCACTCGCCAAGGCGCGCCCGATTCGCCACCTGATGGTCAACACCAACGGCATCCGCATCGCCCAGGACGAAGCCTTTGCCGCGCAGTTGGCCGAGTTCATGCCCGACTTTGAAATCTACCTGCAATTCGATTCGTTCAAGGCCGAAGCCTTGCAGGAACTGCGCGGCGCTGATCTGCGCCGCATACGCGAACAGGCGCTGGAACGGCTGAACCGGCTGGGCATCTCAACCACGCTGGTCGTGACGTTGAAAAAAGGCGTGAACGATGACGAGGTCGGCGCGATCATTGATTTCGCGCTCAAGCAGCCCTGCGTGCGCGGCGTGACGCTGCAACCGATTCAGGCCGCCGGGCGCTTGGAAGATTACGACCCGGCGCGCGACCGCCTGACGCTGACCGAAGTGCGGCGGCGCATCCTGGAACAAACGAATGTTTTCAAACCAGAAGACATCATCCCCGTGCCCTGCCATCCCGACAGCTTGGCGATGGCGTATGCGTTAAAGCTGGGCGATACGGTCACGCCGCTGACCGGCTTGATTGATCCGCAGGTGCTGATCAACGGGCGGCGCAACACGATCATCTACGAACAGGACGACGACGTGCGCGCGGCGATCTTCAAACTCTTCGCCACGAACCATTCGCCGCAATCGAGCGCGGCGAGCTTGCGCGATTTGCTGTGTTGTCTGCCAATGGCCGCCGTGCCCGCTGGGCTGGGCTATCAGAATTTGTTCCGCGTGATCATTATGCAGTTCATTGACGCCTATGACTTCGACGTGCGCTCGGTCAAGAAAAGCTGCGTGCACATCGTGCATCCCGATGGGCGGCTGATTCCGTTCGACACGTACAATCTGTTTTACCGGGATGGATTGGAAGAGACGCGGCTGGCGGCGTTGCGCAAACTGAATGAGGTTAATTGATGTTGAACGCACCAACACCACCACCAAAATTTAGCCGCGACATCCTGCTCGGCCTCGGCCTGACGCTCTTGCTTCATCTGATTCAACTGCCGCTGGCGTTTTTATCCGGCGGCGTGTCGTTCATCCTGATCGGTCTTTCGCAAGGCCTTTACATCGTTCCGGCGATTGTCGTCGTCGGAATCAAGCAGCGCCCAGGTATGATGATTGGGCTGCTGATCGGCGCGGCGCTCACCTTCTTGCTGAATGCGGCGACTTGCATGGGCTTGCTCTATGCGTTTACCCCAAAGCACTGAAATGCAAAACGAACCGGAGCTTCACAATCAACCACCGCCGCCGCCAATCCCTGACTGGGTGCGCGGCATCGGGCTGTTGCTCTTGCTGCACCTGATTCAAATTCCGCTCGCGGTCGTGAGCGTAGGCGTCTCGCTCGTCGCCATCGGCCTGACGCAACTGGTTTATGTCATCCCGGCGATCATCAGCTACAAAAAGAAAAACCGGCCCGGCATGGTCAAAGGGCTGATTATCGGCGCGGCCATCACGTTGTTGCTGAACGGCACTTGCACGGCGCTGTTCTTTTTGAATCCGCCCGACTTTCGTTGAGGGGAATCAAGAGAAACGCTGAAAACAACGTAGGGGCAGACCTGCGTGTCTGCCCCGGTCGCGTTCGACGACATCGAGTCGGTCTGATGCCACCGGGGCAGACACGCAGGTCTGCCCCTACGCTCTCTCACCAAACCCCATTGAGCTTGCCTGTCAGCGCCGCTTCGTGCCAAGCTAACGCCGCAATACTTACCCGCACAAATCAGGAGGCAATACAAAAATGATCGCAGGAATTCTGCTGGCCGCCGGCGAATCGAAGCGTATGGAAGGCGCGTTCAAACCCCTGTTGAAATGGGGCACGCGCACGGTCATCGGCGAATGCGTGCAGCAACTGCACGATTCCAAACTCGATGAAATCTTCGTCGTGCTGGGCCACCGCGAACTCGACATACGGCAACGGCTGGCCGGTGCGGGCGTGCAATACGTCATCAATCCCAATTATCAAAAAGGCATGTTCAGTTCGGTCAAGACCGGCTGGGCGCAAATCGCCCCGGCGACCGAAGCCGTCTTGATCGCCTTGGTTGACCAGCCGATGATTACCAGCGCCGTCATCAATCAGTTGATTGACGCCTATCACAACGGCAAAAAACGTATCGTCATCCCGACGCACGATGGCAAGCGCGGGCACCCCATCCTCCTGAGCACCGATTTTGAGGAAGAGTTGATGCTGCTGCCCGACGACGTGCCATATGGTTTGAAGGCGCTGCTCGACCGTTACCCGGACGAAGTGCTGGAGGTGCCGGTGGATGCGCCGGGCATTCTGGAAGACATTGACCGGCCCGAAGATTACGAACGGCTGAGCAAAGCGGCCGCGCCGCATTATGCCTTCCGCAAATGGAATCCCTAAACTCAGAGAAATCAAAAGGCAAAAGGCAAAAGGCAAATATCAAAAAGCCGGCACTTTCTTTTTCATAAGGGTTATTACCTCCTCCACTCTTGCCTTTTGATATTTGCCTTTTGCCTTTTGATTTATTTATGGCCTATGCAGACTTGCGCGAATTCATCCGCGCGCTCGAAAAAAACAACGAACTCAAACGCATCAAAACCCCGGTCAGCAGCGATCAGGAGATCACCGAGATCACCGACCGCGTTTCAAAATCGAAAGACGGCAACAAGGCCTTGCTGTTTGAAAACGTGGACGGCGGCGACATTCCCGTGCTCATCAACGCTTTTGGCAGCCAGCGGCGGATGGCAATCGCGCTCGACACCGACAGCGTGGACGATGTGGCCGCGCGCCTGACCGAATGGCTCGATTTCAAATCACCGACCGGCTTGCTGGCGAAAGTCAAAATGTTGCCGAAGCTCGCTGAGCTTGGAAAGTACTTTCCCAAAGAAGTGAAAGCCGGCCCGTGCCAGGAAGTCGTCAAACGCGCGGGCGAATTCAACCTGCTCGACTTTCCCATTCTGAAATGTTGGGAGGCCGATGGCGGGCGCTTCATCACCTTCCCGATGGTCTTCACGCGCAACCCGCGCACGGGCGCGCGCAACGTCGGGATGTATCGCATGCAGGTTTACGACGAATGCACGACCGGCATGCACTGGCAGATACACAAACACGGCGCGGCGCATCACCGTGAACTGGAAAAGCGCGGCGTCGAACGCATGGAGGTTGCCGTCGCGATTGGCGGCGACCCGATGACTACGTTTGCGGCGACGCTGCCGCTGCCGGACGATCTGGACGAGATGATCTTCGCCAGCTTCATCCGCGAAAAGCCTATCGAGTTGGTCAAGTGCGTGTCGGTGGATTTGGAAGTGCCCGCGACGGCGGAGATCGTGTTGGAAGGTTATGTTGATCCCGCCGAACGCCGCATTGAAGGGCCTTTCGGCGATCACACCGGCTTTTACACGTTGGAAGAACCCTACCCGGTCTTTCACGTCACGACGGTCACGCACCGGCGCAATCCGATTTATCAAACGACGATTGTGGGCCGCCCGCCGATGGAAGATTGCTGGATGGGCTGGGCGATCACGCGCATCACCTTCCCTGTGCTCAAACGCCAGTTCCCTGAAATCGTGGATATGTGTCTGCCCTTCGAGGGCGTCTTCCACAACCTGATGCTGGTCTCGATTCGCAAACAATATCCCGGCCACGCGCGCAAAATCATGAACGCCATCTGGGGCATGGGTCAGGCCATGTTCACCAAATGCATCGTCGTCGTGGATGAAGACGTGGACGTGCAGAATTACAGCGAAGTCGTCTGGAAGGTGCTCAACAACATTGACCCCGAACGCGACATTCAATTCATGCTGGGGCCGATTGACGTGCTCGATCACGCCGCACGCGAGATGGGCTTCGGCTCGAAGATGGGCATTGACGGCACGCGCAAATGGAAGGCCGAAGGCTTCACGCGGCGCTGGCCGAAGGAGAATCAGACGAGCGCGGAGGTGAAGCAGCGCGTAGACGCGAAGTGGAAGAAGTTGGGACTATGAAGTTACTGGCCTTTCGAGAGACAAACCAATGAACGAGGCAGATTTTACTGAGTTATTGAAAAGCGTGCGCGAAGCCGGGAAAATCATGCGGGGTGAAAAGAAAGCTGCGCGTGAGTTTGTGGTGGAAGTCCCGCCGATTACTTCCCAATTGCAAACCCGTTACGCGCTTTGCGTGCAGACGGACGATCCTGCCTTGTTGATACCGCGTAAGGTTTACACCGCCACCTATTCGCAAGCGGGCTTAGTGCGGGTGACGGATGAGGCCGGCGAAACAGCGCTCTACCCTCAGGAATTCTTTCTGCCCGTCGCTTTTCCCAGAGAAGTTGAAGAGGTGCTGGCACAAGTGGCGGCATAGCTGCTCCGCGTTTGTCTGCGTCCATCTGCGGCAAGCCTTTGGTCAAGGCGCG
Source organism: Acidobacteriota bacterium (assembly GCA_043740245.1). Classification (GTDB taxonomy): domain Bacteria; phylum Acidobacteriota; class Blastocatellia; order RBC074; family RBC074; genus JACPYM01. The sequence continues at coordinate 10,629 of JAYUCP010000324.1, forward strand.
CACTTGACGAATGTGCCGACTTGCAAATCCGCGCCGTCCGTTGAAATCGTGATCGCGCCGCATTTGCTGGTCTGCCAAAGCTGCACGCCTGCCGCTCGCAAGCGCGCGACCACTTCGGGATGCGGATGTCCGAAGGGGCTGGGGTCGCCCGCCGAGATGATCGCGTGCTGTGGTTGCACGCGCGCCAAAAACTCCGCCGTCGTCGAAGTCCGCGAGCCATGATGCGCGACCTTCAACACATCGGCTTTTTGCAATTCCCCGCTTGCCACCAGCCGCGCTTCGGTTTCTTTTTCAATATCGCCGGTCAACAGAAAGGCGCGCTGGCCCAGCGTCAGGCGCAGCACTAACGAGGCGTTGTTGTCTGACGGTTTGACTTCGCCCGCGTTCGCAAAAGGCGAGAGCACTTCCAGCCGCACGCCATCAAGGTTTAGCACTTCGCCGCGCTTCAACAACCGTAACGGCAAGCCGCGTGCGCGCACGGCTCGCGTAAACAGGTCAGGCGTTTCAGCGGAGCGCGGCACGCTGCCTGTCAACGCTTGTCCGATGGACATTGCGTGCACGATCTCAGCGAAGGCTTCGGTATGATCGCTGTCGCC
>JAYUCP010000325.1:0-4641 GCA_043740245.1 Acidobacteriota bacterium
CAAGGCCGCAACCAGCGGGAGATATGAGTTGGTTGCGTGCGGGACTTGCCGCCGGGTAAGCCGCGCCGTGGCGTGGCTATCCGTGTGCAGCAATCGCTGGTCAAGTCGCTTGTTATCCATCTCAGCCCCCTTCTTTGCCACGCGCGCTGTCACCTCTGTGATAAACGCAAGGCAGTATTGCATAACGCAGTGCCAAGCCGAAAACGATCATCCTTAGCGCTCGACCACCGCCGCGCCACTCACTTCGGGTTCGTCGTCATTGATGAACGGCCCCCGGTGGTCGTCGCCCAGTACTTGATCCACTCTGCGCGAATGCCGTTGGTGCGTTCGATCAACTCCTTGCTGGGTTTGGCGCCGTGCTCAACGATCACGACCATGCCGGTGTTGAATTTCTTCTGAGACTTATCAACAGCGGGCAAGCGCGGCCCTTCCGCCGCAATCACGTCCTGCACTGTGACCTTGGTTCGATCAGCTTTGAAGATCGGATGGCCGTTGGCATCGCGGCCCGCCGCGACGAGGTTTCGCAAGATAAAGAAGTCGGGCACTTCCTCCGGCGCGGCGAGACCCATCAGGTAGAGTTCGAGAAGCGACCAGCCGGTCGCCGGGACGTAGTAATCATCATCGAGCTGGGTGTAAGTGCCATCGAAGTTGTCCTGCCAGACGCCGCCGCCCATCGCCGACGCTTCGGTGGGCCGCTGATAGGGAAAGGCCACCGGGGCGTGCAAGCCTCTGGCCCAGTGCGTGGGGCCGAGCGGAATCGTCTCGCCATTCACCTTCGCGGAAACGAAGGCCGACCAGCGATGGCCCATCTCATGCGCGATCTGCGAAATGCCATAGTTGTACGGAGGAATCTTTCCGTCGGGCGACTTCCGGCTGAGTTGGCGGTCATAGAACGCAATGTTGTGATTGTTAGCATCCGTCGTGCCGGCGGGCGGGCGTTCCTGCATTTGGTTGGAGCCGGCATAAACCGGCTGGATGAACTGCCACTGGAATCTGCCCGCAGTGCAATAGCTTTCCAACGCTCTTTGCGTCGCGCCAATGCCCGTCACCGCGCCGCCCTCGGGGCCGCCGCCCAAAGGGCCTGTGCTGGGCGTGCCCGCTTCCTGATTGTCTACGCGGAAGTCGGAGTAGTACGCCAGCATATCGAATTTATCGCCCAGCGCCTTGATGACCGTGCAAGTCAGGTCACGTGGATTGGGCAAGGCCAAGTAGTGGAACGATTCGTAAACAATCGTGAAAGGCCCGTCCTGCCGCTTGACGGCGGAGAGGTCTACTGCGGGGTTTTGAATGCCCGCCAGCGTCACGGCGCGCGGCGGTATTTGAGCGGCAGTCGCGGGCGGAGTTCCGGCTGAGAGCGCCTCAGCGTAAATGGCGATCTGATCGCCGGGCTTGAAGGCTGCGGGCAATGTTCCTTGCAACGAGATCATGTTGCCGCTCACCTTCACGCTGGATGAGACGCCGCTGCCTGATGTGATGTAGCGCGCGCCGCCGCCACCACGTCCGCCGGCGCCGCGCCCACCGGGGCCCGCGCCGCGAATCGTCCAGACAGTGTCGGGATGCGCGCCCTCTGCGTGCGTGGGCAGCGGTTTGTGTCCATCGAAAGAGAGGCGATAGGTGACGCCCGCCAGTGCCGCATCACCTTCAGCCAAGACGGGGCCGCGCGTCTCGAAGGTGACTTTTAGAAAGAGGCCGTCAATCACTGACACTTTCACATTCTTGAGATCGAGGTGCGGCGCGATTGCGGCGGTCTCTGCGCTGCTGAGCGTGGCGAGTTCTTTTTCCGCGCCAGCCGTGACCAGCGGATAGAGGCCGACAATCGCATCCTGCGCGGCCACCTGATCGTAGGACATCTCGATGGCTCCGTCCTTCCACAGCATGGCCTGGAAGCGGTTGACCGTGGGCGTCCAGGTGAAGTCCTGAATCCCGCCCATCGGCTCAGTCAGGCTCCAGGTAATGACCACGCGGTCGGCCAGTTCTTTCACATAGCGTGTGCCGGACATGCGCGGCTTAAAGAACACACAAAGCGCCGGGACGGTATTGACGAGCGTGCGCGCGGCTTCCTGCAACTGCGCGAAGCGGTCAACCGAGACGCCGCCGCCACGGCCAGCACCGCCAGGGCCGCCAGCGTTTGCAGGAACCGCGCCGAAGCTGCCGAAGCTAATGGAACCAGTCAGACCCACGGAGAGCGCATCCCAACTTTTGCCGGAATAAGGAAACGCGAAGTTGCGCAAGGTCACTTGCGGATTGGTCACGGCCGCGCCGAATTCCGCGTCCCACTTGAGGGCGAGATTCTCAATGCGATAGCCCGCGCCCTCCGGTGTGAAACGCAAGGTGTGCCGCGCGAGGTCGAACATGTTGGCCCTGCCGAGCGCATCTTTATCGAGCGTCAGCACGATCAGGTCGCCCTGCGTCGCGACGGCGCCGATTGACCGCCCGGGTTCCTGCCGCCCTTGCGCGCGCGCCGCACTGTGGTGCAACAGAACAACGCAAGCAAGCAGCAAGGCGCGCTGCCAAAACAACCGGTTAGTTTTATTCATAATCCCCCTCATGGTTTTGTTCCATTCACGGTGCGCGCAGTCGCTCGTGCGCACATGAGTTCGCGTCAAGCCTCGCCACACTCGGCGCGAAAGCGCTTGATGTCAGCGCGCAACGTATCCGCAAAAAGCGCAATATCACCGGCGTGCACAATCAAATTTGCGCCGGCCTTGACCCAGCGGATTTCGTCTTCGATGCCCCACCAATAATGCACGCCTGCGCCGACGCCGTGAGCGCGCGCTTTGGCGATGATGGTTTGAATGGCTGCTTCAAAACGCGGATGCGACCACTGCTCGGGCACGCCGAGATTGCACGACAAGTCATGCGGGCCGACTTGCACCGCATCCACACCGGGCACGGAGAGCAACTCATCGAGCGCCGCAATGGCCGGCGCGCTTTCGATATTGATGAGCAGCAGATTTTCGGCGCAGCGCTGATTGACGTATTCACTCAACTCCGCCTCCAGTTCGCGCTTGCCACTGAGCACTTCTTGCAGCACTTGCCCCTTGAGCGGGCGCAGCTTTACCGCGCCGCGCAGCCGTTGCACCTGTTCGACCGTTTCGATGTAAGGCGCCAGCACGCCATTCGCGCCGTTGTCGAGCGCGACGGTCGCTTCATAAGGGTCAGGCGAAGGGATGCGCACAATCGGCGCCAGGCCGAGCGCGCGATAGGTCTGGCACATCCAGGCAAGCTGGGTGCGGTCAAGGGCGATGTGTTCGGTGTCAATGAAGACGAAATCCGCGCCGGTGGATTTGACCGCCGCGGGCCAGTGCGGCGAGGTCGAAACGATCATCGTGCCGTATACACGCTGACCCGCATGCAAGGCTTCTCGCAGTTCTTTGCCGTTCATTTTTTGATTAACCAAACCTCCGCCACTTGTGTGCCGCGCCCCGCGCCGTGACTGCCGGGGGCTTGCGTCCACGTCAAATTCAATTCGCCGCTCGCGGTCGCGGCGGACGGAATATCAAACTCGACGGGGTGCAATTCTTTTTTGATGAGCGGATGAATTTCGATGTTGTCATTGGCGACCAGTCGAATCGGAATTTGCTGGGTCGCGCTGGAATAGACGATGCGGATTTTATATTGCGCGGTTTTATCGAGTCCGGTGTAGCGCATTTTCAAGGGCGCATCGTAATACGTTTCGGCAATATCCCACCACGACATGCGTCCGTAAGGTTGAAAGCCTACGCCGGTCAGCGCGAATTCATCGCGGCGCGGCGTCACGCTGCCATCATATTGCCCGACCATGCTGACGGCGCTGGATTCCAGCAAATAGGGGTCTTTGGCAAAGCCGGGGCTGCGCACCAGATGCGGCTGGCGCGTCAGATTGCCGAGGTCGTCATAAAATCCGCCCGGCCCCGGATTCGTCCAATCCGCGATTTCAGCCAGTTGTTTTTGGCGTTCGGCTTCGCTTTCCAGTTTGCGAATTTCACTGAAGCGTTGCTTGAGCCACAGGCGATTGTTGAGCGGAAAATCAATCGTGTTCAGGTTCGCGCCGCGCCCCACGCCGATGGCTTGGTATTTCTCTACGCTGAGTTGCATGTGAATGCTTTGGAACAACGCTTCGCCCAGTTCAAACACGCGCGCGCGCCAGGCCTGTGCGGGGCGCAGCGTGACGGCTTGGTCGAGCAGCGTTTCAGCCTGCGCCATTGCAGTCGAAGAACCGAGCAGTCGAGCCTCGCGCAATTTGTTCAAGGCCTGATCTTCAAGGGCGGTTTCATACAGCGCGCGGCTGCGCACATACGCATCGTAGTAAGCGCGATAGAGCGCCTGCTGAAAGCGCCAATTCAGCAACTGGCGCGGGCTGGCGTGGCGTTCCAGCGTTTGAAATTGCTGCAACGTGACGTTGATGCCGGCGTTGGTGAGCACCGGCCCGCGCCAGTTTTGTTCGAGCGCGAGCAAGCCGTTGGCAAAGCCGTCGGCGTCCTTTGCGCCGATGAAATAGCGGCTGTAATCGCGCAGCACTTCCAGCACATCGGCCTCGGGATTCCAGCCGAGCGCGCTCCAGATGATTTTGTTTACGTCGTCGTTGCAGCCTTCTGAATAGGTGATGAAGCCATTCGTGTCGGGTTGCAGCAGCCGGAAAATCAGCGCCTGATCGGTGGG
>JAYUCP010000326.1:0-4640 GCA_043740245.1 Acidobacteriota bacterium
TTTACACGAGCTAGTGGTCCGCAGGTTGGACAACCTACGGTACCTTGTGCTTGCGCTATAATCGCCGCGTTATGACCGACATTCCCGCACTCATCAAACCGGCGGCGCTGCGTCCGGGCGATACCATCGCCATCATTGCGCCCGCTTCCAATCTGAAAAGCGCTTACCTGCAACGCGGCGTGGCTGAACTCGAACGGCTCGGCTTTCACGTCAAATATGCGCCCGACATTCTGGACAAGGCGCGCTATACCGCTGGCAGCGATGCGCGGCGCGCGCGCGAATTGCACGCGGCGTTTGCCGACCCTGAAGTCAAAGCCGTCTGGGCGGCGCGCGGCGGTTACGGTGCAATGCGGCTATTCAAGCTGCTGGACGATGAACTGCTGCGGCGGCATCCGAAAATCTTCATCGGCTACAGCGATATGACGGCGTTGCATCTGCGCTTCTATCAGCGCTTCGGCTGGGTGACCTTTCACGGGCCGATGGCGGCGAAGGATTTGGCGGGTGGCGTCGAACATTATGACCAACGCACGCTGTTGGGCGCATTGACGCAAGCCCGGCCGTTAGGCGAAATCCAAAGTGCACAAACGGAATGGCTGCACAGCGGCGCGCCGGTCAGCGGGCGTTTGCTGGGCGGCTGTCTGTCGCTGCTCGCCGCCTTGCAAGGCACACCGGATGAACTCGACACGCGCGGCGCGATTTTGTTTTTGGAAGATACGGGCGTGAAGCCTTACGCGCTGGATCGCATGATTCAACAATTGAAGCTGGCGGGAAAATTCGATGAAGTGCGCGGGATCGTGTTTGGCGAGATGCTAGATTGCGTGCAGCACCCGGAACAGGGCTACACAATTCAGGAAGTGCTGACGGAACTCACGGCAGAGTTGCAGGTGCCGGTGCTCTTCGGTTTGCCCAGCGGCCACAGCCCGCGCGGCAATCTGACCTTGCCGTTGGGCGTGCAAGCAACGCTGGATGCTAAACGTGGCGGATTGGTGATTGATGAAACGGCAGTGATCGGTAGTCGGTAGTCAGTAGTCGGTAATAGCAAAGCCGGCATTTCATAACCGACTACCGACTACCGACTACCGACTACTTTCAGCTACCAGCGCACGCGCACAGTAAACGAGCCACTGTTGTCGCGCAGATAATCGTCGTTGATGCCAAGCAGCAAGCGTCCATATTCGCCCTGATCCACCTTGCCGCCGCCCTGGCGGCCGACGACGAGGATGTTGGAATCGCGGCCATCGCGATAACGAATCTTGGTCAGCAAAGCGCCGACGCCCGCGTCCTGCACGGGGTAACGCGAACTGCTCACGCGCGCACGCGTTTCGCCTTCCGGCCCGACGCTGCGATAGCCGCCGCCGATGTCAATCGTGCCTTCCGCGATGATCTCGAATTGCATGCCGGGCGTGACTTCGATACCCGTATCCAGCCAATCCTGATTGGCGCGCACGGTGAAGCTGCGCTCCTGCCCGGTGGAGCCCGTGCCCGTGTTGCCGGTGTTGCCAGTGTTGGGTGCGTTGTAGTTTTGATCTACCTGCACGGTCACGCTAAAGGCGCCTGTCGCGCCGCGCGTCTCGCCGTGGTTGACGGTGAAATAGAGCATGCCATCGTGATCGGCGACGAATTCGCGCGACTTGCCGATGACGATGGACGGTGAATTGGCATCCTGCCCGATGCCCGCCAGCAAGACGCCGTCGGCTTCGTTCGGTTCCGGCGCATTCTGGTCGCGCGTGCGCAAGCCTTCAGGCCCGGTCGTGGTGCGGCCTTCCAATCGAACCGTGCCGGTGGCGTCCACGCGGATGCGCTGTCCATTGCGGACTTCGATGTTGGAGCGAATCCATTGATCTTCCAACCGCACGGCCAGCGCCGGATAAGAACGCCAGCCGCCGCTCGTGGTACCGCCGCCCGTATTCGGATTGCGCGTCGGGTAGCCATCGTTGCGCGGATCGCGGACGGTCGTGTCGAGCCCGTCGTTATCGAGCGTCAGTTTGACCACGTCACGCGCCGCGAAGCGAATCGTGCGGCCCTGATTGCGATTGTCGCCCGTGGTGATTTTGAAGATGAATTCGCCGTTCTCGAAACCGACGAAGGTGCCTTTCAGAATGCTGCCATTGCGATGCACCAGCGTGTCGGCCCAGACCGCGCTCGCCAGCAACGTCGCCGCAGCTATTGCCAATAAAAATTTTGTCGTGTTTTTCAGGCGCATAGTTATTTGCCCTCGGTGTTGATGGGCGCATTCGGTTTCGACTGGGGAGCTTCACAAACCAGCGCGCCGCGTATGGTGAATTGATTGCCTATGTGGGGGAAGTAGTCGGCAGTCGGCAGCCTGCCGACTGCCGACAGAATACTGCCTACTGCTTCTTACCAGTGAAAGTCCCCTCGCCCAACTCCGCGAGGCGAACTTTGCCCTTCATCGTTTTGCCATCGGTGGTGCCGGTGTAAACGACGGTGCCTTCGACCTGGCCGCCGGTGAGCTTGTAGGAAAACTCAATCTGGCCGCCTTTGACCGTGCCAGTGAGATCGGCCTCGCCGAGTTGACCTTTGTAATGGCCCGTCAGCTTTTCGCCGTCCTGCTTGAACGTAAACGAAGGGCTGCCGCTGCCCGCCGAGGTTTCGACTTCGACACTCCACGCGCCGGTCACGTTGACCGCACCGCTGGCCGCCTGTGCAGGAGCCGCCGCTGCGGTCGCCGCACCGCCCGCCAGTTTCTTCCCTGTCCATTCGCCTTGCGCCATGCCGCCGAAATCGGCTTCGCCCTTGGCGGTGTCGCCAGTCACTTTGCCGGTCAGCGTGATGAGCATCTCCATGTCACCCGCCTTGTAATTGAATTTGACGGTGATGTCGTTGCCTTTGAGCATTCCGGTCACAGGCAAACCGCCGCGCGCATTTTTGAGTTGGCCTTTGAGGGTTTCGCCCTCCAGCGTGTAGACGAGCGTCGAGGTCTGTGCACCTTGCGGCGAATTGATCGTCACTTCCCATTCATTGCCGCCGCCGCTTTGGGCTTTCGCCATCGGGGCCGCCGCTGCCGCACCGCCCGCGCGCTTCGCCATCCAGCCGCCTTCATACGCGCCGCCCGCAATGCTGGCGGTGCCTTTGATCGTATCGCCGTCGAGCATACCTGCGACGGCAATCGGCACCGCGTTGCCGTTGTAGTTGATCGAATAGCTGAATTTGAGTTCTTTGCCTTTGAACGTGCCTTGCACCTGGGCATCGCCGCGTTGCCCTTTGAGCGTGCCGGCAATTTTTTCGCCGTCCTGGGTCAGCGTCAGCTTGCTGACCGAAGGCTCGCCCGGCGTTTCCATCGTGGCCTGCCATTCACCGGCAACCGATTGCGCCGACACCATAGCAGCCAGCGCGAAGAGACTGATGACCGCCAACAGACACAACTTTTTCATGGGTGGATGCTCCTTTTCTGCAAGCCCGCGTTCGTGCGCCAGACCTGCTTGAACAATGTCTAAAACGTGGTTTTGAAAGATTGATGATTGCAGTGCGCGAAGCCTACTCTTGCGCCGCCAAAGGTGTCAAACGCAAGGTTCAGTGCGGTACGAGGAGCGGTAGCGACTTGGTGGACTCGTGAACTGTACGCTTCGGTGTAACCAAGTCGCTACCGCTCCTTGTACCGTACCAATCTAGCGCCGTCTGATTTAGAATCGCGCACCGTTTTCCAATCCACCTAAAACGCAAGGAGTCACCGCATGCCCATTCGAGAATTTCACAACATTGACGAAGCCCGCGCGCTGCTCGGTCAGGAAGTGTCCGTCAGCGACTGGCTCGAAGTTTCGCAGGAACGCATCAATCAATTCGCTGAGGCCACCGGCGATCATCAATGGATTCACCTGGACGTTGAGCGCGCCAAAACCGAATCGCCCTATGGCACGACCATCGCGCACGGCTTTTTGACGCTGTCCTTGTTGAGCTGCCTGATGCAATCCGCCGTCAAATTCACGATGCCAACAAAGATGGGCATCAACTACGGACTGAATCGCGTGCGCTTCATTTCCGCCGTTCCAGCGGGCAGCCGCATCCGCGCGCGCGTGGCGTTGCAAAACCTGGAAGATTTCGCGGGCGGGCATCAGTTCACCTGGCAATTCACCATCGAGATTGACGGCGCGGCGAAACCCGCCTGCGTGGCCGAATGGCTGACGCGCATCTACGTGTAAACGTTTATGACCATTGCCACCGCCTTCCCTATTCCGCCGTCCGGCTACGAACGCACGTTCGAGGCCGAGATTGATGTGCTGGCCGCCAACGAATTGCGCGTGCGCGGGCTGCTGCGCGATCACCGCTGCGCGTTCGAGCACGTCTGGCAGTTGCGCACGCCCGATTACGAAGTGCTCGAAGCCAGCGCGCGCCAATTGGCCGGTGACACAGCGCAGTTCGAACCGCAGCTTTGCACGCGCTACGCCAACATTCGCGGCGTCAAAATCGGGCGCGGCTTTTCCAAACACATCCTGACGGCGCTCGGCGAACTGCCCGGTCAGCAAGAACATTTGTTACTCGCCATTGAAATGGCGCGCGTGGGGCAGCAGGTTTATCAATACACGCCCGCATTCGAGGCGCAGTTTCCACAGCGGGATGACAGCGCGAATGAGTTCGCGCGCGTGGCCTGGCTGAAAGACCGCGCGTATATGAACCTGGCGGAC
>JAYUCP010000327.1:0-28418 GCA_043740245.1 Acidobacteriota bacterium
ATTTGATGCCCACCACTCCACGACCGCGAAAACCCCCGGAAGATCTGCGCAGCCATCGCTGGTTCGGGCCGGATGACCTGCGCTCGTTCGGGCACCGCTCCCGCATGAAGCAGATGGGATACGCGCGCGAGGAATGGGAGGGCAAACCGGTCGTCGCGATTCTGAATACGTGGAACGATTTGGCGACGTGTCACACACATTTTCGCGAGCGGGCCGCCGAAATCAAACGCGGCGTCTGGCAGGCGGGAGGCTTCCCGGTCGAAATCCCGGTGATGAGCCTGAGCGAAATGTTCATGAAGCCGACCTCGATGTTCTATCGCAACCTGCTGGCGATGGAGGTGGAGGAGACGATTCGCTGCCACCCGATCGACGGGGTGGTGCTGATGGGCGGATGCGACAAGACGACGCCGGGCTTGCTGATGGGCGCGCTCTCGATGAATTTGCCCACGATCTATTTGCCAGCCGGGCCGATGCTGCGCGGCAATTGGAATGGGCAGGTGCTGGGCAGCGGCAGCGATGTTTGGAAGTATTGGGCCGAACGTTGCGCGGGCAACATCAGCGAGGACGAATGGAATTCGATGGAAGACGGCATCGCGCGTTCGCCCGGCGTGTGCATGACGATGGGCACGGCTTCGACCATGACGGCGCTGGCCGAAGTGCTCGGCTTCTCGCTGCCGGGCGCGTCTTCGATCCCGGCGGTGGACGCGAACCATCAGCGCATGGCGACCAACTGTGGACGCCGCATCGTCGAAATGGTGTGGGAAGATTTGAAGCCCAGCGACTGGCTGACCATGCAATCCTTTGAGAACGCCATCGTGACTGATATGGCAATCGGCGGCTCGACCAACGCGATCATCCATCTGGTGGCGATGGCCGGGCGCGCGGGCTTGCACTTGCCCTTGCCGAAGTTCGATGAAATCTCGCAGCGCGTGCCGATGATTGCGAACCTGCGGCCTTCGGGCAAATACCTGATGGAAGACTTTTATTACGGCGGCGGCTTGCGCGCGCTGCTCAATCAACTCGGTTCGCTGTTGCATCTGGATGCAATGACGATCAACGGCCAGACGCTGGGCGCTAACATCGCGGATGCCAAAGTCTTCAACGACGATGTGATTCGTTCGCTTGATAATCCTGTTTATTCCATCGGCGGCACGGCGATTCTCTACGGCAACCTCGCGCCCAACGGCGCCGTCATCAAACCGACCGCCGCCGAAGAGCGGTTGTGGCAGCACACCGGGCGCGCGGTGGTGTTCAAGGATTACGACGAGATGAACGTTCGGCTGGATGACGAGAACCTGGACGTAGATGAGAACTCGGTGCTGGTGCTGCAAAACGCCGGGCCGCTGGGCGCGGGCATGCCCGAATGGGGCATGCTGCCGTTGCCGAAAAAACTGTTGCGACAGGGCGTGCGCGACATGGTGCGGATTTCAGACGCGCGCATGAGCGGGACTTCGTATGGCACCTGCGTCTTGCACGTCGCGCCCGAAAGTTTTATCGGCGGGCCGCTGGCGCTGGTGCGCGAGGGCGATTTGATCGAATTGAACGTGCCGGAACGGCGGTTGGAATTGAAGGTCAGCGAAGAAGAATTGGCGGCACGCCGCGCTGCCTGGGTCGCGCCGCCGAAACGCTATGAACGCGGTTACGGTGCGCTCTTTGCTGAGCACGTGACGCAGGCGGAGCAGGGTTGCGATTTCGATTTCCTGCACGCGGGCGCGGCGACGGCGGAACCGGAGATTCACTAACCTTTGCCGCTGGTGGCGCCCGTTGCCACGGCTACGGTATGGCCTGGCCTTCACGACCGCGAAACAAAAGAAACCCGCCGCTGGTTTGGCGCCAACGGCGGGTTTCTGCTTGTGAGTTGAAGTTCGGTTTAGGGCGCAAAGTAGCCCGACGCATCCAAAATCAAATCCGTCGTGAATTGCGTCAGCACTTTGAACTTGCCATCCGCCGGACTCAATCCCACGAAGAAGTGCCGGTTGTAACCGAAGGTCGCGGGCGCGGGATAGTTCGACGTAGCGACCAACGGCGCCGTCGTCAGGTTCGCCGGAAACAGCGTCAGGAAGCCCGCGCCGGTTGTGTTGACCACCGACACATTGCCGACGACAGCTTGCGCGCTGGCCGGCAAGCCGCAGAAATTCGCGGCCATCTGCGTATGCGTTGCCGCGTTGAGATTGCCGACAATCGGCGCGCCGGACATCGTGCAGCCCGCAAAGCCTGGGCGCGTTTCGAGCAAGCGTACCGGGCTCGGCAGTGGATTGAAGAGCAGGCCCGCGCCGTTCGCGTCCACCGCGTCCTCGCTGTAATAGCCGAGGATGTCCACGACCAGATGCGTCGTGGCGAAGGTGTAAATCTTGAACTTGCCATCCGCGCCCAGCTTCACCGCGAACGGCCCGTTGATGACATCGCCGCCCGCGTAATTCGAACTCGCCACCGTCGGCCGCGTCCCGCCGCTCGGATAAATCGTCAAGTAACCGCCGCCGTTCGGTAACACCGAAGTCGCGTTGCCGACCAGCACCTGTGCCGTTGCGGGAATCGAGTTGCACGGCGCAGCCACTGGCGAACGACCCTGCAACAACAAATCAAGATTCGGATCGGCATTCGGATTGCCCGTGCCCGTGAGCGGCACGCCCGGCGCGATGCAGCCGGTGAAGCCGGGCCGTGTTTCGAGCAAGCGCACCGGGGTTGCCAGCGCGTGGAAGTACAAACCCCCGGTGTTCGGCGGTGCGTAATAACCAGTCACGTCTACGATCACGTGCGTCAGCGCGCTGCTGAAAATCTTGAACGCGCCATCGGTTGCGCCGAGGCCTACGGTGAAAACGTTGTTGGTGATTTCGTTAGTCTGGAAATTGGAGTTGGCCACCGTCGGTTGCGTGGCACTGCTGGGGAACAGCGTCAGGAAGCCGGGCCCTGACGGCACAACGGTGATGTTGCCGGTGACCGCCGCCGCATTCGCTGGAATGCCTGCGCAAGTTGTACGCGCGGGCAGTGTGAGCGTGCCATTGGCATTGATCGGCACGCCCGGCATCGTGCAGCCAGTGAAGCCCGGGCGCGTTTCGAGCAAACGCACTGGTTGCGGCAGTGGGAAGAACTGCAAGCCGCCGCCCGCCGCATTGATCGTCAGCGTGTACTGGCGCTCACCTGTGCATTGATTGAAATCCGTCGCCCGAATCGTAAACGTGGAAGCGCCCGCCGTAGTCGGTGTGCCCGACAAAACACCGCTGCCGGTGTTCAGCGTCAAACCGCCTGGCAAAGTTCCCGCACTTACGCTCCACACAATCGCGCCCGCGCCGCCGGTTTGCGTGAAGGGTTGGGTGTATGCCGTGCCCACCGTGCCCGCCGTCAGCGTCGGATTGCTCGGATTCACCGTGATCGTCGGACAGTTCATCTGGTTAATGACCAGTGAGTACGCGCGTTCGCCCGTACATTGGTTCACATCCGTGGCGCGCATGGTGAAATTGAATGTGCCCTGCGCGGTCGGAGTACCGCTCAACACACCCGTGCTCGTATTCAACGTCAAACCGCCTGGCAAGCCGCCGCCCGGATTGCTCCAAGTGATCGCACCGCTGCCGCCAGTCTGCGTGAAGGTCTGGCTGTAGGCGGCGCCGGCCGTGCCGACCGGGATCGTGGTTGGGTTAACCGTGAGCGGCGTACAGCCGAAGAGAATTGTCGTGGGATCATTCGCCGTGTTGTTGCCGGTATTGGTCTCTTGCGGGGGGAAGAGGGCGACGGTGGCGCTGTTGGTGATGCTATTTGTGCCAAGCGGTGTGCCCGCTCCGACATTCACCGTGAGCGTGAGCGCCGGGAGCGCTGCGCCTGCGGCCAGCCCGTTCGTGTTGGTGCAAACTGCATTGGCCGTACCCGCGCCAGTGCAACTCCAGCCTGTCCCGCTGAAGCTCGCCAGCGTCAGGTTGCCGGGTAAAGTATCAGTCACCCTGATCGTGCCATGCGCGGATTTCGCGCCGGCAATGTTGCTGACCGTAATGTTATACGTTCCGGTCAAGCCGGTCGTGAAGCTGCCGCTGTGCGTCTTGGTGATTGCAAGGTTAGCCGCGAAGGTTGAGGGAAAGACCGGGACGATCAGCGCGATGGGATCGGCCAGCGTCAATTCATGCAGATTCTGCCCGCCGTTAAACGCCTTTGCTTGTGTGCTCGCATTCGGGTTGAACTGAAGGATCGAGCCGAGCAACCCGCCGGTGATGAGATTGCTAGAAAAGAATTTCAGCCAGCCACGGTGCCCCATGGGAATAGCCGTGCTGAAGACCGGGTTCGTTAGCGGAAAACTGTCCGAGAGCACGCTGCTGAACTGAGTGGTCGCGGGCGCAGCCGACCAGGGATAGGCATTGACGGCATTGGTGACGTCATCTGAAAGCGTGCCCGAAAGCGATCCGATGGCGGTCGCGTTCGCATTGAAAAGAAAGCTGCCGCCCGGGCGGTTGATAGTCAACAGCGTGGAATTGCCGTCGCTCAAGCTGCCGAAGCTGTTGGCCTCGAGCACGCGCGGGAGCAGGTTGTAGCCGGTGGTTCCGTTGAAATTGAGCGTCGCGCTGGTCGAGCCGGCAACACAACCGGCCACGTTGCCGCTGTAGAGCGCAGAGAACGCTTGGGCGCTCAGGCTGGCAAAATGGCCTGAGGCGAGTTTGATGTCCACATCGCCCGCCAGAAAATTGAAGCCGATGGGGCACCCCGTCGCGGCATCAACTGCCACCGCCACGATGTATCCCTTTACTCCCGGATCGAAGTTGGAAGCGAGCAAGCTCACAGTCTGGTTGGCCGGCAGTGTGACGAAAGTGTCCGCAGCCTTGCCGGTATCGCCACGCACCATAAACAAGTGAACCGTGACCCCGGTCGTTGCGTTGGTGTTGGTCAGGCTGATGTCCGTGTTTTCAATGCTTGGCGTAGCCACGAGCGAACTGTAGAGATTGTAGACCAGCACCGAGCCGATCTTTTGATCGCTATTCTCAGCCGTAGCCGGATAAGCAGAGCCCTGATCAACCTGATTGACCACTTGCGAGACCGGCGGCGATGCGCTGGTGGCAAAACTCGTATCGCCCAGGTATTGCGCCGTAATCGTGTGTGTGCCTGCCAGCAGTCCCGCCACTGACAAGGTCGCAATCCCGGCGCCGCTCAGCGTGCGCGTGCCTAGTGAGACCCCGCCGTCAAAGAATTCCACCGACCCGGTCGGCAGGCCCACCCCGCTCGTGACCGTGGCTGTGAAGGTGGTGCTCTGGCCCAGCAACGACGGGTTAACTGACGAAGTCAACGTCGTCGTAGTCGCATTCTTCACCGCCAGCATCACCGTTTGATCGAGTGCCGCGCTCGTGCTGTTGGCGAAAGTGGCGTTGCCATTGTAGACGGCGGTGATCGAATGCACGCCTAGCGTGAGCGCAGAGGTCATCAACATGGCCGTGCCGCCAGTCAGGCTGATCGAACCCAGCAAAGTCGTGCCGTCGAAGAATTGCACCGTGCCGGTCGGTGTGCCACCCGCGCCTGCCACCGTCGCCGTGAACGTAACCGCTTGGCCCACATTCGACGGATTGAGCGAGGAGGCAAGCGTCGTCGTGGTCACTGTCCGGCTGGTTACAGTTGCGTTGTCGGTGGCGGCGTCATTGGCCGGATTACCGTCGCCCGCATTCGCCACGATCACCGTGTTGCTGATACTGGCTGGGGTGCCCGCGCCAACGTTGACCGTGAGCACGAGCGGCGGCAGGCTGGTCATCGCGGCCAACCCGCTCGTGTTTGAGCAGGCGACATTGGCCGTGTCTGTGCCCGTGCATGACCAGCCGGTACCGGAAGCGCCCGCCAGCGTCAGGTTGTTGGGCAGCGTGTCAAAGACAGTGATCGTGCCGGTGGCCAGCTTGGTTCCCAGATTTGTAACGGTGACGGTGTAAGTGCCGGGCGTGCCGATGTTGAAACCGTTGTGGGCGATGCCGACAGTTAGATCAACCATGCCATTCGGCGGCGAAACCGGGATCGTCAGCGTGTTGTTTGCCGACAGCGTCAGCCCGTGTAAGTTATAGCCGCCTGTAAAGGCATTGGATTGGGCTGCGGCATTGGGATTGAAATTAAGGACCGCGCCTACGATGCCAATATCGGATGGCGACCAGAACTTCATCCAACCGCTATGTCCTGCCGGGATGTGGGTTTCAAAACGCGGCGTGGTTCGCGGGAAGGTATTTGACAGGCTCAAACGCAGTTGGCTGCCGCCAGTGAAGGTAAAACTGGCGCTATTCACACCGATAATATTCACATCATCGTCATACAGAAGCCCGAAAAGTGAACCGAGCGTAGCTGCCCCCGAACCTTGTACAAAGTTGCCGCCGATGCGATTGACGACCAGCAGCGTATCGTTGCCATCGGCCCTCGCCGGGATGTTATTCGCTGCAAGCACTCTCGGCAGCCGGTTATAGGTAACACCGTTGAAATCGAGCGCGGCCGTGGTGGAATTGGCGTCGCAACCGGGCAACGTGCCTGTATAAAGCGCGGCAAAAGCTTGCGCGCCCAGGCTGGCGTTATGCCCCGTGGCAAATTTGACATAGGCATCGCCCATCAAATGGTTAAAACTGAGCGGGCAACCGGTGAACGCATTGACCGCCACTGCCACCAGATAGCCCGTAATGCCGGGATCGAAATCTGAAGCCAGGAAGCTCATCGTCTGCCGCGGAGCTAAAGAGATAAAAGTGTCTGCCGCCCGCGAGTTGTTGCTGTTGACGAAGAAGAGATGAACACTGACCGACGTCGTGGTATTGGTGTTGGTGATGCTGATGTCGGTGTTTTGTGTGATTGAGTTGGTGGCGCTTGAAGTGTAGAGATTGTAGACCAACACCGAGCCGATTTTCTGATCGCTCAACTCCGCCGTGGACGGAAACTGCAAGCCTTGCAGTAAGGCCACAGATGCCCATGCCAACACCATTGTCCCAACTAGGACGGCGGCGAGCAGTGGCTTCGCAAATTTACCTGAAGTGTAGATCATCGTCACTCTCCTTCGAGATCAATTGCCTTCCACATGTCCGGCTCAAGTCCGGGCACCTCACACGCGATGCCGCGCTGTTGCCAACCTTCAATAGTCTTAGCAGTCAGGGGGAAAGACCGGCATCGTATACGAGGCGGTGGTTGTAAAGGTCAGCTTGCGCAGGTTGTGTCCGCCGCTGAATGCATTCGCGCTGGCCCCCGCATTCGCATTGAAATTGAGCACTGCGCCGAGCATGCCCACATCAGCCACCGGGGAAAGTTTCATCCAGCCCAGTCGCCCCGCCGGAATCACACTCTCGAAGCTGGGCGAAGTGGCGGGAAAGGTGTTCGACAGAATAGCCCTGAACTGCGAAGAGCCGGTAAAAGAGAAGGTGAAAGGAACGGCTTGGTCGTTATAGAGCACGCCGAAAACCTGCCCCAGAGTCGCGGCGCCAATCTGCAGATTGCCACCGACGCGGTTGAGCACCAGGAGTGTCTCGTTGCCGTCGGCCCGGCTCCGCAACTTGTCAATTGCCAGCATGCGCGGCGCCCGGTTGTAATCGAAGTTAGTGATGCCATTGAAAGTGAGTGTGGCAGTCACCGAATTTGCATCACAACCTGGCATGGAGCCCGTATAGAGCGCCGCAAAAGCCTCCGCCGGCAAACTCGCCTGGTGCCCGCTTGTCAGCTTGACCGTGGCCTCGCCGCTCAAAAAGTTGAAGCTGAGCGGACACCCCGTCGCCGCTTCAACCGCCACAGCTATCATATAACCGCTAATGCCCGGATCCACGTCCGAAGCCAGGAAAGTCGTGGTCTGAACGGCCGACAAACAGCGAAAAAAGTCCGCTGGCGGCCCGCTCTCAGCCACCAGGAAGAGATGCACGAAAACTGCACTGACCGTGCTCGTGTTGGTGAGAGTGAACTGAGTGTTCTGTGTGTTGCCACCCGTGGCGCTTGAGGTATAGAAATTATAGAAGAGAATCGAGCCAACCTTTTGATCGCTGATCTCCGAGCCAGGCGGGTACGCGGTTCCTGGCTCCGCGCCGCACACTGGCCTGCCACATAGCCAGAGCAGAATTAGCATACACACTACTTGCGTGAACTTTGTTGGCTTATATGAACACGTCATCGTTCTTCTCCTTGAATATGCCTGTAGCGCGTCCGGTCTACGGCAGCTTTCATATAAAGTACGTGGCCCGCTGATGGGACAGGACAGTCAGGCGGTCTAGGCGTTTTCAAAAGTCGCTTAGCACATAGGCGGTGCGACCGGCATAGTGATCGAGTTGGTCGTGGACAGCGTCAATTTGCGCAGATTGTGGCCGCCGTTGAAAGCCGTGGCATTGGTCGCCGCATTCGGGTTGAAATTGATCAACGCGCCGAGCAAGCCAATATCGCTCGCGCTAGTTAGCGTCATCCAGCCGGTGCGTCCCGCCGGAATCACCGAACTGAACACGGGTGAGGTTACAGGAAAGGTGTTTGAGAGCACTTGGACACGTTGTGTGGCGCCGGCCGCAAACGTGAACGGAAAAGAGTTGCCCAAGTCATTGAACAATTCGCCGTTGATCGTCCCCAGGGTTGACATACCGGTCGAGAGATTGCCGCCGATGCGGTTCAGGATCAGCAGCAAGGCATTATTGTCGGCTGGGCTGCGAATCTTGTCTGCCGCCAATACACGTGGAAGCTGGTTGTAATTGGTGCCGTTGAAGCTGAGCGTCGCCGTCGTGGAGCCGGCCACGCAACTCGTCGGGTTGGCGGCGATGGCTGTCACCGCCTCGGCGCTGAAATTGGCGGCGTGCCCGGTCGAGAGTTTGACGTAGGCGTCGCCGCTCAAAAAGTTGAAGTTGATCGGACAGCCAGTCGAGCCATTCACGGCCACCGCGATGATGTAGCCTCTGACACCGGGATCAATATCCGAGGCCAGAATGACTTTCGTCTGATTAACGCTCAAACAGATGAAGAGGTTGATCGCCAAGCCACTCGCGCCGTTGACGAAAAAGACGCGGACGAAGGCAGACAAGTTTGAATTGTGATTGGTTAGACTGATGCGGCTGTTTTCCGTCGCCGGCGTGGCCCCCGAAGTGTAGAGATTATAGACCAGCACCGAACCGGCCTTCTGGTCGTTGATCTCCGAGCCGGGCGGATATAAGAGGCCCGGGTCAGCGGCACGCGCCGACGAAACAAGCAAGACTAATGCGCCGAGTGCCGGCAGTACGTGTGCGTAACAGGATTTGCGCATATGTAATCGCTCCCTTGACCGCGGAACCGAGATAAAAACAGTGTAGCTCCTGCGCTATGTCGAACTAACATTCACTACTAACGAGGCACAGAAACCAGGGGAAAACGACGGACTAGGCTTAAGGAGGGGTCTACCTTTATAGACGTGCCAAAGACTGTGGGGCTGAAAACCCTTGAGCAGTTGGCAACATCAAGCAGGTGTACCGTGACCTTGGCTTATACCCAAACCTGCATTGAGTATGGTCCGGTTCGACCTGCCAAGCAAGGTTTCCCGGTAAATAACGTCGCGGCCCATCCAGATGTAGCTGAGCACACTGACACTCGGTGCGCAGCAGCTTATGCGCGTAGGCGAGCAAGGCACATCCACGCCAATGAAAGGGCCAATGAAAGGATTGAGATAGTCGCCAGGCCCAGGCACGTTCAATGTGAAAGGCGCGGGCACAACGACCTGCGCGCGTCAACCAGCGGAGACGCAACCTTGCGCTCTCCGCTGGCTGACACGCTTAGTACTGTTTCAGTTGCGCTTAGGGCGCAAAATACCCCGACGCATCCAGAATCAAATCCGTCGTGAATTGCGTCAGCACTTTGAATTTGCCATCCGCCGGGCTCAGGCCCACGAAGAAGTGCCGGTTGTAACCAACCGCCGCAGGCGTTGGATAGTTCGATGTAGCCACCAGCGGCGCCGTCGTCAGATTCGCCGGAAACAGCGTCAGGTAGCCTGCGCCCGTAGTGTTGACCACCGACACGTTGCCGACCACGGCTTGTGCGGCGGCGGGCAGGCCGCAGAAGTTCGCGGCCATCTGCGTATGCGTGGCGTTAGCGAGATTACCTACGATGGGCGCGCCGGTCATCGTGCAGCCGTTGAACCCGGCGCGCGTTTCGAGCAGGCGCACCGGGCTCGGCAGCGGATTGAAGAGCAAGCCCGCGCCATTCGCATCGTTCACATCTGCGCTGTAATAGCCGAGGATGTCCACCACCAGATCCGTCGTGGCGAAGGTGTATATCTTGAACTTGCCATCCGCGCCCAGCTTCACGGCGAACGGCCCGTTGATCACATCCGCGCCTGCGTAATTCGAACTCGCCACTGTCGGACGTGTTCCGCCGCTCGGATAAATCGTTAAGTAACCGCCGCCATTCGGCCGCACGCTCGTCGCGTTGCCGACCAGCACCTGTGCCGTGGCGGGAATCGAATTGCACGGCGCGGCCACCGGCGAACGGCCCTGTAGCAGCAAATCCAAATTCGGATCAGCATTCTGATTGCCCGTGCCGATGAGCGGCACGCCCGGCGTGATACAACCCGTGAAGCCCACGCGCGTTTCGAGCAGGCGCACCGGCGTCGCCAGCGGATGGAAGTACAAGCCGCCGGTGTTCGGCGGCGCGTAGTAGCCGGTCACGTCCACGATGACGTGCGTCGTGGCGCTGCTGAAAATCTTGAACGCGCCATCGCCCGCGCCGAGGCCCACGGTGAAGACGTTGTTGGTGATTTCGTTAGTCTGGAAATTGGAGTTCGCCACGGTGGGTTGGGTGGCGCTGCTTGGGAACAGCGTCAGGTAACCCGGCCCTGACGGCACAACGGTGATGTTGCCTGTGACCGCTGCCGCTGCCGCCGGAATGCCTGCGCACGTTGTTCGCGCGGGCAGCGTGAGCGTGCCGTTCGCATTGATGGGCACGCCGGGAGTAGTGCAGCCGGTGAAGCCCAAGCGTGTTTCGAGCAAACGCACCGGTTGCGGCAGCGGGAAGAACTGCAAGCCATTGCCGCCTGCTGCAGGATTGATCGTCAGCATGTATTGACGCTCACCATTGCATTGATTCGCGTCCGTGGCTCGAATCGTGAAAGTTGAAGTGGCCGCCGTTGTCGGCGTGCCCGACAGCACACCTGTGCCTGTGTTTAGCGTCAAGCCGCCCGGCAAGGTGCCCGCACTGACGCTCCACGTAATCGTGCCCGCGCCACCGCCTTGGGTGAAGGTTTGCGTGTAAGCCGTGCCCACCGTCCCCGCCGTCAGCGTCGCATTGCTCGGACTCACTGTGATCGTCGGACACTGCATCGGGTTGATGACCAGTGAGTACGCGCGTTCGCCCGTGCATTGATTGGCGTCGGTGGCCCGGATGGTGAAGTTGAAGGCGCCCTGTGCGGTGGGCGTACCACTCAACACACCCGTGCCTGTATTCAACGTCAAGCCATTGGGCAAACCGCCGCCGGGATTGCTCCACACAATCGTGCCGCTGCCGCCTGCTTGCGTGAAGGTTTGTGTATAGGGCGTGCCCATTGTGCCCGCCGTCAGCGCCGGATTGGCCGGACTGACCGTGATTGTCGGACAGCCGCCGGGGTTGATGGTCAGCGCATAAGCTTGCGTGCCCATACAACCGTTCTGGTCGGTCGCTTTGACGGTGAAATTAAACGTGCCTGCGGTGGTCGGCGTGCCGGAAAGCGTTCCATTGGCTGCCAGCGAGAGCCCAGGGGCGGGTTGCGTCTGCGTAATAAAAACCGAGACGCAATTGATGGCGCCGGTATCCGCAGCGGCATTATCAACCACATGCAATTTCCACTGGCCGTTGGCTGCCGCGCCTGACTTACCTATGAATGCTGCCAGCATCTGATCCGGTTTGAAGGTCCCGACAAAAGGCGGTGTGCCATTGGCGATTAGTGTCGCGGCGGCATCGTCAAAGGTGGTGCGACTGGCGTCAGGATTACAGGCATTACCGTATCCGGTGGTCGCAGCGTTTGGTCCGCGATTGACGGCCAGGTCAACCGTGGTGGCATCAGGCCCGATGAGTTGCAGTATCAAATCCTGATCAAAGGTGTGAGCGATTTGCAGTGAGACCGTCACCTTGGTGATGGGTGAGGTAATCCCGGAGACGGTCACCGGCAGGTCCGCGCCAGCGGGAGTGTTGTCGGGGATATTGACCGGCCCGGTTGCATTGAAACGGTTGGTCGCGGCGTTGCCCGCAGTCAGCGTGAAGTTGTAAGGCCCGGTGCCGCCGCTGGCCGTCAATGTCTGGTTGTACGCTACGTTGACCGTTCCCGCCGGCAGCGGCGGCGGTGTGATGGTGATAGTGGGGCAATTCACCGTGAAAGTGGCCGTATTCACGTCCGCGCAATTGGTCTTGCTGATCGTGATCGGGCCGGTGACTGCGCCGTTTGGAACAGTCGCGGTGATTTGCGTCGCGCTGTCTATGTTGAAAGTCGCCGTGACGTTGTTGCTGAACTTCACGCCGGTCACGCCGGTAAAGTTGGCGCCGGTGATGACGACATTTGACCCGACCTGGCCATTCGTCGGATTGATATTGTTGACGGTCGGACAAGCAGGCGGCGCGCTGACGGTGAAGGTCGCCGTATTCACGTCTGCGCAACTGGTCTTGCTGATCGTGATGGGGCCGGTGATTGCGCCAGCCGGGACAGTGGCGGTGATTTGCGTGGCACTGTCTATGTTGAAAGTCGCCGTGACGTTGTTGCTGAACTTCACGCCCGTCACGCCGGTGAAGTTGGTGCCTGTGATGATCACCTGTGAACCGACGGCCCCATTAGTCGGAGCAATGTTGCCCACGGTTGGGCAAGTGGGTGGGGCGGTGACGGTGAAGGTCGCGGTATTCACGTCGGCACAGCTCGTCTTGCTGATCGTGATCGCACCGGTCACTGCGCCCGCAGGCACGTTAGCCGTAATTTGCGTGGCGCTGTCCACGGTAAAGGTTGCCGCGACGTTGTTGCTGAAGGTCACGCCGGTCACGCCGGTGAAGTTGGTGCCGGTAATGACGACTTGCGAACCGACCAGGCCACTCGTCGGGTTGATGTTGTTGACGGTCGGGCAAGCAGGCGCGCCGCCTGCGCAATTGCCGGTGAAGACCACGGCCCGAATCAGCAAATCGCCGGGGAAGGCGCTGAAGACCGAGCCATCGGGAGAACTGTACGAACGGTTGGGCGTGGGCGTGCCATCGTGCAGTCCGGGGAAGAACGCATTGCTGCCCGAAAAGATGAAGCCGACGATGAAGTCGCCCGAAGCGATCGTGATGGGTGTTATGGGGTAACTCACAAACTGATCGAGCGCGGCAATGGTCGTATTGAGGCTCTGGAAACTCAGGTTGGTGAAGGTAGTGCTGCCGCTGGGATTGGCGGTCGCAATGACCGTGAAGGGCGCGCCCTGTGGAATGTTTTGAAAGGTACTGAACTGGATTGAGACATTGCTCAACGTCGCCGGATAGCTGGCGGGTGTCGCGCGCAGCACGTGATAACCGCTCGATCCTTCGGAATTGCCTCCGAAACCACCGTCGTAAGAAAGAGTCGTGGACGCATTGGGACAAATCGTCAGCGACGCCGTCTGCAAATTCGCGCAACCGGCTTTGACCAGCGTCAAAGGGCCGGTGGTCGCGCCGGCGGGCACGGTCAGCGTGATTTGCGTGCCGCTGTTGACCGTGCAATTGGCGCTGTTGCAGTTCACGTTGGCACCGGTGAAATTGACCGCCGTCACGCCCGTGAAATTCGCGCCCGTCAGCACCACCTGGCCGCCCGTGTTGATAACGCTGGGTGGATTGAGACTGGTCACGGCCAGACAGCCGTCGTTGGGCGTGACGGTAAAGTTGGCATTCGAGATGTCGAAAAAGATGTTGCCGACAGCTTCGATCTTGACGCGCGCCGTCGTGCTGGAAAGTCCATTGGGCACAGTGACCGATTGAGTCCCGTCGTTAGGCGTGCTGGCCGCCAGCACCACTGGGAAAGTGTTGCCGCCGTCAGTCGAAAGCGAAATCTTCACATTGGCCGTGCTGATCGGCGCGCTGCTGGTGCCCGCGACGCTCCAGGTGACATTGGCCGCCGCGCCGCCCAGCAGATTCTCGCCGCCGTTGGGGGCGGTGACGGCAAAGGGGCCGGACGCGGGCGCGACGGTGATCACGGCATCGGCTTCGTTGACGCCGCCGCGATTGTCACGCACGGTCGCGCGGAAGTTGAGCGTGCGATCCACGCGCGGCAATTGCTCCGCCGATTGCAAGTTGTTGACCAGATCGGGCGGCACGTTGGCGTTATTCAAAATGTAAGTGAGGCTGGGAAAGGTGCGCGCGGGCGAAGCCATGGGCGCAATCAAAGCGCGAAAGATCGGGCGCGTGGTGGTATTTGCATCGGCCCCGTCGTTGTAAGACGCGGCGGTGCCGTTTTGCGGAAAGGTAGCGCCCCCCGCATTGAGCTGATCCCAGGTGTAAGTCAGATTGGGCACATCCTGCGCGTCGGGGTCGCCGCCGATGGCCGTTAGCGTGAATGGCGTGCGCTGCGGGATGGTGAAATTGCCCCCGCTGTTAAGCGTCGGCGCACTGTTGCCAGTGGCCACGGGCGCGCCGCAACTGCCGCCCGTCCCGCCCGCCAGCCAGGCTTGGGCTTCGCCGTAACTGCCTGCGTGGAAGCGCAAGCCTTTGCCACCCACCACATTGTCGGTGATGCAAAGGCCGTTGTACGACATTAGCGTGTTACCGCTACCCGATTCCCAACTGGTGGCATTATTTTTCTGATTGCAGGAATTGATGGTGCCGTTGAAGCTGTGATTGGCATTGAACTGGTGGCCGAACTCGTGCGTCAGCGTGCCGAGCGCGCTGCCATTGCCCGCCGCGCCGCTCATCCGCGTCGCGCCTTTGCCTTTGAGTGTGGTGCTGCAAACTGCGGCCAGCGAAGCCACACCCGCCGATGAGCCAGCGGTCGTATGCAACCCCAAGACATGGCCGAAGTCGTAATTCGCATTGCCAATGTTCGCATCCAGAATCGGCACGATTTCATTGAGCATCGTGCTTTCGTTGCCATTGGTCAGCCCGTCGGTCGCCGCATCGGTGAAGATGATCAGATTGTTATTGCCGACCAGATTGAAGTGCGCGCCGATGTCGCGTTCAAAAATGACGTTGACCCCGTTGAGCCAGGTATTGACCGAAGCCAGCGCGGCGGCCGCACCGCCGTAATTCGCCGTGTATTCGCCGGTGGTGGCAATCGCCGCGCGGTAATTCTTGCGCGTGGGGCCGATGGCGACGTCAGGCGCAATGACGGGCGCGCGCTCGTTGGCGTTAGCTGGGTTGACACCGCATTGTGACTGCCCGATTTCAATCTCGGCAGGCACCGCCAGATAAATGGCAGTATCTTGCAGCGCGACGGGCCGGATATTGACCGACCCGGCCGCGCTCAACACCAGCGCATTGAACCCCAGTACCGAAACATCACACCGCAACGTTGCCGTATGATCGTCCAACCCCATGCCACGATAGCTTTTGATGTCGGGATATTTTGCGGCGAGCGCGGGTTCCATCGTCGGCGACTCTTCGAGCTGGAAACGTCCAAACGTCCCGTCAGAGAGCGGCAGCGTAATGACGGCAGCGCTCGCGTTGAGCGGCGCGGTATATTCACGCGGGGCGCGGTTAAGCAAGCTCGTCAGCGCATCCTGATTGAGTCGGTAAGCCAGTGCGAGGCCTTTGACTCCCACAGCTTGCCGGGCGCCGACTCCTTGCCAGACTCCATCGGGCGAAGCTGGGCCGGCCTGATCGGCTTGATCGCTTTGCGCCGCTGCGTTGGCGCGCCAGTTCAGCCCAAAAGCCAAGCTGCCTGCGCCACACAGCAGCAGGGCGAAAACCAAATTACGGTGCGAACGAAGATGTTTGTTCATGCGGGTTTTTCCTCTTCAAACAAAGACCGATTATGTTTAGCGCCAGGGCATACTGTGAAGCTCTTGGATAAGAACTTTAAGCTGTTGGACTGGACTAGAATTACGTCACGCAGCGGCAACAACGTAAGCAAGCTTGATTACCACTGGCCGCTATAGGTTCTCGCCGTTTGTTGCCGCGCATACTTTCATGTCCTAAGGGGGAATTGACAGGCAAAAGTGTTCACGGGCCCAAAAAATAAAAGACTACTTTCAATTTACAGAATTCGGTGTGAGACCGCAGAGGGACAGCCACACTCAAGTCCACCCCTCTGCGGTCTCATGCTATAGCGTTCAAGAAAAAGAAATGTACCGTAGGTTGTCTAACCTGCGGAGCACTTTGACAAAAAGCCCTTTGGATTCCAAGACGGCGCGCCAGGTGAGTGCTCCGCAGGTTAGACAACCTACGGTACGGCATTTTCTTGAAATCTATATTTCTCCGCTACTCCGGGGCCCGCCTTACGGCGCGAAATAGCCCGACGCATCCAGAATCAAATCGGTCGTGAATTGCGTCAGCACTTTGAACTTGCCATCCGCCGGGCTCAGGCCCACGAAGAAGTGCCGGTTGTACCCGAAGGTCGCGGGCGCCGGATAGTTCGACGTGGCAACGAGTGGCGCCGTCGTCAAATTCGCCGGGAACAGTGTCAGGAAGCCCGCGCCAGTAGTGTTGACCACTGACACATTGCCGACCACTGCTTGCGCGGCGGCGGGCAGGCCGCAGAAGTTCGCGGCCATCTGCGTGTGCGTGGCGTTGGCGAGATTGCCTACGATGGGCGCGCCGGTCATCGTGCAGCCGTTGAACCCGGCGCGCGTTTCGAGCAGGCGTACCGGGCTCGGCAACGGATTGAAGAGCAGGCCCGCGCCGTTCGCGTCGGTGGCGTCTGTGCTGTGGTAACCCAGGATGTCCACCACCAGATTCGTCGTGGCGAAGGTGTAAATCTTGAACGTGCCATCCGTGCCCAGCTTGACCGCAAACGGGCCGTTAATCACATCCACGCCCGCGTAATTCGAACTTGCCACGGTCGGACGAGTCCCGCCGCTCGGATAGATCGTCAAGTAGCCGCCGCCATTCGGCAACACGCTCGTGGCGTTGCCGACCAGCACTTGTGCTGTCGCTGGAATTGAATTGCACGGTGCCGCGACAGGTGACCGCCCCTGCAATGACAAATCCAAATTCGGATCAGCATTCGGATTGCCTGTGCCCACCAGCGGCGTGCCCGGCGCAATACAGCCGGTGAAGCCGAGCCGTGTTTCGAGCAGGCGCACCGGCGTCGCCAGCGGATGGAAGTACAAACCGCCGGTGTTTGGCGGCGCGTAATAACCGGTCACGTCTACGATCACGTGCGTGGTCGCGCTGCTGAAAATCTTGAACGCGCCATCGCCTGTACCCAGGCCCACGGTGAAGACGTTGTTGGTGATTTCGTTAGTCTGGAAATTGGAGTTGGCCACCGTCGGTTGCGTCGCGCTGCTCGGGAACAGCGTGAGAAAACCCGGCCCTGACGGCACGACGGTGATGTTGCCGGTGACTGCTGCTGCTGCCGCCGGAATGCCCGCGCAAGTCGTGCGCGCGGGCAAGGTGAGCGTGCCATTCGCATTGATAGGTACGCCCGGCATCGTGCAACCCGTGAAGCCCGCGCGCGTTTCGAGCAAGCGCACCGGTTGCGGCAGCGGGAAGAATTGCAAGCCGACGCTGGCGATGTTCACGGTGTAGGCTTGATCGCGCACGCAGTTGCTGGCGTTGTCGCGGGCGCGGATGCTGAAGTTGAAAGCGCCCGGCGTAGTCGGCGTGCCGCTCACCGTGGCTGTCGTTGCCGTCGCGGCTTGCAGTTGCAGGCCCGGCGGCAAGGCGCCCACGCTGACCGTGAAAGTGTAGGCCGGGCCGTCGCCCGCCGCCGTCAGGGTTGACGCGGGGTACGCCGTACCGACAGTGCCGTTGGGCAGTGTGCCGGTGATGGTGATGTTCGGGCAGGTGCCATTGACGGTGAAATTCGCCGACAACGCGTCGGGGCAACCGGCTTTGATAAGCGTGATCGCGCCGCTCTGTGCGCCCGCCGGGACGATGGCGGTGATCTGTGTGTCCGTGACGGTGGGGTTCACGGCGTTGATGTTCCCGCCGAATCTGACCGTCGTGACGCCGGTGAGATTCGTGCCGGTGATGACGACTTGCGAGCCGACCGCGCCCGTGGTTGGCGCAAGACCCGTGACCGCCGGGCAATCCGGCAAGGTGTTGACCAATTCGTAAGCGCCGCGGCCGTAGCTGGCCAGTTGAATGCGCCCGCTCGCCTGCGCGTCGAAGTTGCTGACGACGACGGGCGGCAAGCCGTTGTTGAAGGTGTTCCAGGCCGTGCCGCCATTGGTTGAGCGGAATACGCCGATGTCCGTGCCGGCATAAAGCGTGCTGGCCGTGAGCGGATCAATCAACAGCGCATTGGTCGGAATATCGGGCAGGTTGTTGCTGATGTCCGTCCAATTCCCACCGCTGTTGTTCGTCAAAAAAATGTGGCCGGTGCCGTAGCCCGAAACCGTCAGATAAGCCTGCGACGGAAAGGTCGGGCTGACCGTGATGCCCGTGATCGAGCGCGTGGGCAAGCCCGCGGTGATGTTGGTCCAATTCGCGCCGCCATTGGTGCTGACCATCGCACTGCCCTGGCGCGAACCCGTGTAAATCACGTTTGGATTGGAACGCGCGACGCCGATGGCGCTGAGCACGTCGGGGTCGCCCGCCGTCAAATCGGTCATGCCGCCGGGGGCCGTCCAGGTGTCGCCCAGGTTGGTGCTGACGAATAAACGCCAGGTGCCGAAATACAGCGTGCTATTCACCTTGTTGCCGGTGAAGGGCGGATAAAATGCGATGCGTGCGCCATTGGCTGGTTCGCCAAAGGTCGCGTTGGTGCCGACATCGGGAAAATCGCGCATCTCGGCGTTGTTCTGCCAGCGGGTGATCGAACCAAAGATGTAGGTCGAAAAGACGACCGTGGGATCGAGCGGGTTGATGACCGTGCGGCCGCCGTCGCCGCTGGTGAATTCGCGCCAGCCGCCGGGCGTATTGGCATTCAGCCGTTTTTGGCTGCCGTTGTCTTGCATGCCGCCGTAGCTGCGCAACGCGTCGGTCGGATGCAAGGCGTAGCCGACAAACTGGGTCAGCGACAATGCGGCATTGACGTTGGCGAAATTCGTGCCGCCATCGGTGGAGCGGTACAGACCGCCGTCATTGCCGATGAAAAGCGTGTTGGCATTGCCCGGCGCAAACGCCAAACAATGTTGATCGGGATGTGCGTTAGATTGGGCTGGGTGGTAGCAACCTGATGGGTCAGCGCAGCCGTTCACCCCGGTGGCGTCAAAATTATTGTTAAGGTTGGCGTAACTCACGCCGCCATCGGTGCTCTTATAGACATCGCGGGTGCCGACGTAAATCGTATTCGCATTCGCCGGGCTCACCGCCAGATAGTTGTTGTAGGTGAATTGCCCGGTGTCCAGCCCTGTGTTGCCGCGATTGGTGAAATTGGCCCCGCTATTGGTGCTGACTTCGACGCGCGTTTCAAGCCCCCCCGCGTTGGAACCGCCGATATACACATAAACCATAGCGTCATTCGCGGGCGTCACGCCGACCTTGATATTGCTGGTCGTGGTATAGGGCGACGGATAGACGTTAAGCCAGGTGGCGCCGCTATCGGTCGAACGGAAGACGCCGGCGGGCAGCCCATTCTCATCGGTGCGCTGCATCGCCAGATAGATGGTGCCCGGAACATTCGGACGCAGCGCCAGGTCGCGCGCCAAGCCGCTCAAAGTCCTAGTCCATGTCACGCCGCCATTGGTTGAACGATAAAAGCCAGCCGCTGTCGTGAAGGCGCCATCTTGGGCCACATACTGCGCGACATAAACCTGATTGGGGTCGGCGGGATTGACCGCAATCGTCGAAATGCGGCCCGGTGCGGGCAAGGTATTGTCGCTCACGCGCGTCCAGGTTTGGCCGCTGTCGGTGGATTTCAACACCCCTGTACCCAGGTAGCTCGAGCCGCGATCACCCATCCCGGCATAAACGATGGTGGGGGTGCTGGCGGCAAACGCGATGGAGGCTACGGCCAAGTCAACCTGACTGTCGCTGACCGGCACGAAGGTCGTTCCGCCATCGGTCGAACGCCAGAGGCCGCCGGTCGAAGCGCCCACCAAAATCAAATTCGGATCGGCGGGCGAGACGGCGATGGCATTGATGCGCCCGCTGGTCAAGCCCCATTGCGGAATATCGGAGGTGGTCGGCGCGGGCCCCAGCGGCGTCCAGCCCAGCGCTTGCGGGCCTTGCACAGACGCGGGCCGGCGGTTCCAGGCATTCAGCCGGGCGTTATTGGGGATCGTGCCGGATGGATAAGTGCGCTGGAAGTAAAACCAATCCAGCTTTTTCTCAGGATCCTGCTCGAACTCTTGCGCCGGTTCGTTCTCAACGCCGGCTGTCTTTGAGCGAAAAGCGGGGTTGAGCGCCCAGACCGCCGCGCAGCCAAGCAAAATCACCAGCGTCAAGAGCAAGCTGAGGGCTTGCGGCGAGCGCCGGAAACGGAATCGTCGAAAGAATTTGTTGTTCAACATGGGGTTCATTCCTTTGGGTTAAGTGTTGTGGATTCTCAAAACCAGGCCAGCCGTTACGGGCCAGCTTTTCGTGCAGTTCAGCAAGCGTTAGGTGGTTTTGGTGTTCGGAAAACAGCGCGCAGCAAACGTGTGCCGTGTTCTCACCGCGCCGCCTGCCTTCTTATTTAAGTGAATTGCCTGAAGGTTAACCTGAAACGATTTCCCTACTAAAGCCAGTAAAGCCAACCAGCGACACAAGGTCAAGCTGATCGCTTGCTCCGGTGCGCCAGCAATTTTTTGTGCCTCAATATGTATATGCGGAGATGGAAGGAAGAACCGGCAAAAGAAAATTACCGGCGGCAAAGTTTTTTTCTCCGCGCCTTATTCAGCCAGGGTGATTGATGACTTAGGACTAATGGCTAAATCGAACCACACAACATTGGGACAGCGCGCCGGTACGGACCGGGAGCGATAGCGACCGGGTGACTCCACGTGAGACCTATTCGGGGGCACCCGGTCGCTATTCCGTACCAATGTTGCGTGTTCTGATTTAGAAGGAGAATTAATGGGTTTGCTGTAGAAACCTGGACAGGCTCCGGCCATAGGTTGCAAGCCGCGCTTTCTTTACTGACCAGTTATGACTCAACCATCACCTCGCCACCGTAGCCGTTTGCCAAGTGTCATGCAAAAAAAGAACCCCGCCATTGGCTGTGTGCCAGCAGCGGGGTGCGGGAATGTGCTTGGAAGCTGGGTTACGGCGCAAAATAGCCCGACGCATCCAAAATCAAATCCGTGGTGAATTGCGTCAGCACTTTGAACTTGCCATCCGCCGGGCTCAATCCCACGAAGAAGTGCCGGTTGTAACCGAACGTCGCAGGCGCGGGATAGTTTGACGTAGCCACCAACGGCGCGGTCGTCAGGTTCGCCGGGAACAGCGTCAGGAAGCCTGCGCCAGTAGTGTTGACCACCGACACGTTGCCGACCACGGCTTGCGCGGCGGCGGGCAAGCCGCAGAAGTTCGCGGCCATTTGCGTATGCGTGGCGTTGGCGAGATTGCCTACGATGGGCGCGCCGGTCAGCGTGCAGCCGCTGAGCCCGGCGCGCGTTTCGAGCAGTCGCACCAGGCTCGGCAGCGGATTGAAGAGCAGGCCCGCGCCGTTCGCGTCCACCGCGTCCTCGCTGTAATAGCCGAGGATGTCCACCACCAAGTGCGTTGTGGCGAAGGTGTAAATCTTGAACTTGCCGTCGGCGCCCAGCTTCACTGCGAAGGGGCCGTTGATCACATCGCCGCCCGCGTAATTCGAACTCGCCACCGTGGGACGCGTCCCGCCGCTCGGATAGATCGTCAAGTAGCCGCCACCCGTCGGCAAAACCGAAGTCGCATTGCCGACCAAGACCTGCGCCGTAGCGGGAATTGAGTTGCACGGCGCGGCGACTGGCGAACGGCCCTGCAACAACAAGTCTAAATTCGGATCGGCGTTCGGATTGCCCGTGCCGATCAGTTGCGCGCCCGGCGTGATGCAGCCCGTCAAGCCCACGCGCGTTTCGAGCAAGCGCACCGGGGTCGCCAGCGGATGGAAATACAAACCACCGGTATTCGGCGGCGCGTAGTAGCCGGTCACGTCCACAATCACGTGCGTGGTGGCGCTGCTGAAAATCTTGAACGCGCCGTCACTCGCACCGAGGCCTACGGTGAAAACGTTGTTGGTGATTTCGCCCGTGCCGAAATTGGAATTGGCGACGGTCGGTTGCGTGGCGCTGCTGGGAAACAACGTCAGGAAGCCCGGCCCCGAAGGCACAACGGTGATGTTGCCCGTGACCGCTGCCGCCGCCGCCGGAATGCCTGCGCAAGTCGTGCGCGCGGGCAGCGTCAACGTCCCATTCGCATTGATCGGTACGCCGGGTGTCGTGCAGCCGGTCAAGCCCACGCGTGTTTCGAGCAAGCGCACCGGTGCGGGCAGCGCATAGAACTGCAAGCCGTTCGCGCTGATGATGACGGTGTACGCACGCAGACCCGTGCAACCGGTATTGTCGGTGGCCGTGACGGTGAAGCTGAACGTGCCCGCCGCTGTCGGTGTGCCCGTCAACGCGCCATTGCTCGCCAACGTCAGGCCAAGCGGCAAACCGCCCAGCGTCACGGCAAAAGTGTAAGGCGCCGTCCCGCCCGTCGCCGTGCTGGTTTGTGAATACGCCGTGCTTTGGAAGCCGTTGGGCAAACTCGCCGGATTGACGGTGAGCGTCGGACACGGCGGATTGATCGTCAACGTGTAAGCGCGCCCGCCCGTGCAGCCATTGGCGTCGGTCGCCGTCGCCGTGAAATTGAAATTGCCGAAAGACGCCGGCGTGCCGCTCAAACCGCCGCCCGCGCCGAGCGTCAAGCCAGCAGGCAACGCGCCCGCCGAGACAGTAAATGTATACGGCGCCGTGCCGCCCCCATTGGAAGACGCCGTCAGCGTTTGGTTGTAAGCCACGCCCGCTCTGCCGTTGGGCAAGCTGGCCGGATTGACCGTGATCGTCGGGCAATTGATCGTCAACGTATAAAGGCGGTTGCCCGTGCAAGTGCTGGCGTCGGTCGCCACGATCCATAAGTTGAAGGTCCCCGCCGCGCTCGGCGTGCCCGCCAACACGCCCGTCGCGGCATTCAGTGACAAGCCATTCGGCAATGTCCCCACAAAGCTCCACGTGATGGCGCCCGTGCCGCCGGTTTGTGTGAACGTTTGGCTGAAGGCCGTGCCCGCCGTGCCCGGCCCCACACTCGCCGGATTCACCGTGATAGTCGGGCAAACGATCATCAACGTGTAAGCGCGCGT
The DNA here is from genome assembly GCA_043740245.1 of Acidobacteriota bacterium. Classification (GTDB taxonomy): domain Bacteria; phylum Acidobacteriota; class Blastocatellia; order RBC074; family RBC074; genus JACPYM01. The sequence continues at coordinate 23,213 of JAYUCP010000327.1, forward strand.
GCCGAAGCAGCCGTTGGCGTCGGCGGCTTGGATGGTGACATTGACCATACCCGGCGCGCTCGGCGTGCCGCTCAGCAGGCCCGCCGTTGACAGGCTCAGGCCTGCGGGCAGCGTGCCGGTCATGACCGTGAAGCTGTAAGCCGCCGTGCCGCCGGTGGCCGTCAGCGTTTGACTGTAGGCCGCGCCGGTCGTGCCATTCGGCAGGGTGGCGGGGTTGACCGTGATCGTCCCGCAAGCCGCGTTGTTGATGTTCAGCGTGTAAGCGCGTGTGCCCATGCAACCATTGGCGTCGGTGGCTCTGATGGTGATGGGGAAGCTGCCCGCTTGCGTGGGCGTGCCGCTGAGCAGGCCCGTCGTGCTGTTCAGGCTCAGCCCCGTTGGCAACGCGCCTGTCACGTTGAACGCCGTCGTGCCGTTGCCGCCGGTTTGCGTGAACGTCTGGCTGTAAGCCTGATTGAGCGTGCCGTTGTTGATGGCCGCCGGATTGACGGTGATGGTTTGGCAGTTGATCGTCAGCGTATAGCTTTGCGTGCCCTGGCAACCGTTCGCATCGGTCGCGCGGATGGTGAAGTTAGACATACCCGGCGCTGATGGCGTGCCGGACAACACGCCGCTCGCGGCATTCAGCGTCACGCCATTGGGCAACGCGCCCGCAATGACGGCGAAGCTATACGCCGCCGCGCCGCCGGTCGCGCTGATGGTTTGGTTGTAAGCCGCGCCCACTGTGCCCGCAGGCAAGCTGGCCGGATTGACGAGGATCGTGCCACAGGCCGGATTGACGACCAGCGCATAAGCCCGTGTGCCAAGACAGCCCAGCAGATCGGTGGCGCGCACCATGAAATTGAACGTGCCGCCGGCCGTGGGCGTGCCGGAAAGCACGCCCGCGTTGCTCAGCGTCATCCCCGTCGGCAACGCGCCGCCGCTCAGCGTAAAGGTGTATGGCGCAGTGCCGCCCGTGGCCGTCAACGTTTGGTTGTAAGCCGCGCCCACCGTGCCGTTCGCCAGCGTGGCCGGATTGACGGTGATGGCCGGACAGTTCCCGCCCATCACCGTCGCCATCACGACGAAGGTCGAAGCGCCGGGGCCGAAATTCGCCACGGCGATGTAATACGTCCCGGCTTGCAAGGCGGGCGTGCTCGCAGGTGTGATCGTGATGGACTCGATGCCGGTCGCGCTTTCCGAACGGAAGTCCGCGACTGCCGCGCCGTTTTGAATGGTGATGCGCTGGCCGAAGCGGACGTAAAGATCAACGTCGGTGTTGCCGCTCAAGTCCACTTTCAATTGCTGCGCGCCGGCGGGCACGGCGATGGTGTATTGCGTCACGCCCAGCAAGCCGCTGCCGGGATCAGACGCAAGGATCGAACCGGCTTGTTGTTGACCCGAAGTCAAAGCGATTTCGAGCGGCACGACTTGCACCGTCGCCGTCAAAATGCCGCCGCCCAAGCTGGCGGGCAAGGTCGCGGTGATCGTCGCCGTGCCGTTCGTCAGGCCGGTCGCGTTGAAGATTGCCGAAGTCGCATTGGCATTGATCGTCACCGACGGCGGCACGCTGGCAATGGCGGGATTCGATGAACTCAGCGGGATGGTGATGTTCGCGGCTTGCGCGGGACTGATCGTGATGGCCAGCGCGCCGGCGCTGCCGATGGCAATGGTTTGCGCATTGGGAATCAGCGCGACATCCGTGACGACGGCGAGAAAGGCGTCGCTGACGCCGCGCAGCGTGCTTTGCCCGGGCAGCGGATTGACCGTCGGGAAATTACTCGAGCGCGTGTCGCCGTAGACATAAGCCCGCCCCGCGCTGTCGCGCGCGATGGCGTAGCCGGTGTCGGTGTTGTTGCCGCCGAGGTAGCTCGAATAAATCAAACTGGCGTCCCCGCTCAGATTCGTATTGAGGCGCGCCACAAAAGCGTCGGCGAACCCGATGCTGTTGAAGTTCGGTTGAAATGCGTTGCGGGTCGGAAACGGAATGTTGGAGGACAGCGTGATGCCCGTCACATAAGCGTTGCCCGCGTTGTCCACCGCGATGTCATAGCCCGTGTCGGTGAAATCGCCGCCGAGATAAGTCGAATACACATAGGCCGTGCCCGCCGGATTGAGGCGCGTGACAAAGACGTCGCTGGGAATCGAGAAGTTCGTCACATCGCCGCCGTAATTCGGCTGAAAAGCGTTGACGACCGGAAAGCCGCCCGGCGCGGGCGAGCGCGTGAAGCCCGTGACATACGCGCTGCCCGTGTTGTCCACCGCAATGCCGTTGCCTTGCTCGCTGCCGCTGCCGCCGAGATAGGTGGAATAAACCAGTTGCGACCCGGCGGCATTGAGCTTGGTGACAAAGGCATCGCTCAAGCTGTTGCCGTTCAAGCCCGGCTGAATGGGCGTTTGTGTGGGAAAGTTGCCGGAGCGCGTGAGGCCCGTCAGATAGGCATTGCCCGCGCCGTCCACGGCGATGTCGTAGATTTGGTCATCGCCTGTGCCGCCTAGATAAGTCGAATAAATCACGCCGCCCACCGGATTGAATTTGGCGACGAAGCCGTCGAAGCTGCCCGTGCCGGCATTCATATAGCTGGTTTGAAACGCGCCGGGCGTGACGAGCAAGTCGCTGACGTTGGTCGCGCCCGCCACATACGCATTGCCGTTCGCATCCACCGCGAGGCCGCGCGCCACGGTGCTGGAAATGCCGCTGGGCGTGTTGCCGCCAAAGTAGGTCGAGAAAATCAACGCCGAGCCGGTCGCGTTGAGCTTCGCCACAAAGCTGTCGCCGCTCGTGTGCGGGTTGGGTTCGATGGCGTTGACGATGGGAAAATTGAACAACCGCGCCGTGCCGGTGACAAAGACATTGCCGCTGGCGTCCACCGCCAGTGCCGTCCCCGCGTCATCGCCCGTGCCGCCGAGATAGGTCGAATAAATGAGCGAACCGCCGCCCGGACTGAGCTTGGTGACGTAGACATCCGTCAGGCCGCCAAAGCTGCCGTCGCACGCTGAGATGCCGCTGCACAGAAAGGTTTGAAACGCATTGGCCGAGATCGGAAAGTCCACCGAATTGGTCGCGCCGGTCAAATAGATGTTGCCCGCGCCATCGAGCACCATGCCCGACGAACCGTTCTCCTGACTGCTGCCGCCGAAATACGTCGCGTAACTCAACACCGGATCAATCACCAACGGCAGGCTGTGCTCGTAGTCGCCAAGTTCAAAGGCTACTTGATTGCGGATTGCGGCCAATTCGTCTTGATGCGGATGGCGGATTGCGAACGCAGCCGCGACTTCGTGACGTGCGCCGTTGCGCTCTTGATAGGCAACGGGTTTGCGCCAGCGGACTTCGCCTCTGCCCACGCGGATCACCAATTCGCCGGAGGCCTCCACCGTCGGCGTGGCCTCGGCAAAGTCGAAGGCGATTTGCTGCGCGTCGGCGTGCGGTGCGACCACGAAGTCGTATTCCAATTGCCCGGCGTTGCCGTAATAGAGCAGGTCAACGCCGTCATAGACGTTGGCGTAATGCACTTGATTGAACGTCTGCACGCCCGTCCGCCATTGCGCCGGGTCTTTGCCGATGAAGTAATTGCTCACGCCGGGCAGCGGCGCGCGGCCTTCGATTTGCGGCGCGTCGTTCGCGCCCGCCAGCCGCATCCGCAGCTTGGCCGAGGGCGAATACATGACGGCTTCGCGCGCCGTCAGCAGCACCTGCACGCCCGCGCCGCGTCCGAGGAATTTGACCGCCGGAGCGAACTGGCCCTGATTGGCCTCGAAGCGCAACGGCAATTTGGCATACGTTGCCTGGGCGTGGGCGGCGGCACGCTGGTCTTGCATCTGCGCCGTAGCCGAAGCCGCGACGCCGCTGTGTTGTTGCGCCAGCCGCCCGCCGGTCAGCGCTGTGGCGCAGAGCGCCAACAGCCAATAGAAACGCTTGCCTGAATCGCTCATGACCGCTCTCCTTGTGGTGGAAAATCCGCTGAATAAAATTTGCTGCCGAACTGCGCGGCAATTCAGCCCGCCAGGTACAGTGCGGCGGCGCGCAACGCTCACAACCATCCTTGCAACACGCGGCACTGCGGCGTTTGAGATTACGTGTTGTTCAAAGAGATTGGATTCCAATCGAGCGCGAGACCGCTGAGGCGCGCAGCCGGCTCGCAAGACATAATCACGCTGATGATCCGCCCGCGCGCAGTTGTTGGCCTTGCGTTTGCGCCGCGCCCGTGGGTGTTGCCTTTACTCACCGAGCGAAAACTTTTCGACCTGTGCAAGTGCTTCTGCATTCTTTCGCGGGATACCCCGGCCTTGCGCCGGGGAGGTTCACGCACGTTGCTACACGGCAGCAGGCAAGCTCCCGGATGCCCCGGCCTTGCGCCGGGGAGGTTCACGTTACTGCTTCGAGAGCGACCAACGTGAACCTCCCCGGCACAAGGCCGGGGCATCGTCAAACACGACGCGCTTTTGGTAGCGGCCAACGTGAACCTCCCCGGCGCAAGGCCGGGGCATCGGCTGCGGAAACCCACTTGCACAGGTCAAAACTTTTCTGCGCCAGCGGGAGGGTAGGACTGAAGCTGGCAACAGTTGTGTTGTGACGAAAACGAGCCCTGCTGCCGGCCTGACGCCAACAGCGTGGCTGCTGAAAATAGGAAGCTAAATCGGAGCAAGCAAGATTGGTACATTGATTTTGGCAAAGCATGCGCCATTCTCAATTCGTCATTCTCCATTCTGGTGCAGTGAGCAAGCGGTTAGACGGTAGTTTCCTGCGAAGAATGGAGAATGACGAATTGAGAATGGCGCATGTCTACCGCTTCAAGTGTACCCATCTTTTGTGCTCTGATTTAGTCCGAGGGTTTGTTACGGCGCGAAATACCCGGACAAATCCACCACCAGATGCGAGGCCACCTGCGTCCGCCGCTTCCTGCGCCATCCCGCCTTTCGCACCCAAGCCCAACGCCTGGGCAAAGTCATCCGCGTCCGCCCAACGGGCCTGAGTTGGTGGGAAATCGGCGGCAAAGTCGAGCGCGCGTTGAGTTGGTGAACGCTGCGTTGGCCTTCGCCTGGTTTTAGCGCATGGAGTTCAGGCTTCAGCCTGCAGTTTGTAGTACAGGCTTTAGCCTGCTTCGCTCCGGGATCAAGTCAGCCTAAAGCCTGAATCCACGGCTAACGTTCTTTGAAAAGAGTAACAGGTGAGTCCAAAGCCGCATAGAATAAGGGTGTAACGCACTTACTCATGTTGCGAAAG
>JAYUCP010000328.1:0-11206 GCA_043740245.1 Acidobacteriota bacterium
GACGGACTCGGAGGCGTCTGACCCGACCGGGGCAGACACACAGGTCTGCCCCTACGTTATCCCACCCTATTTCACCACTACCAGAAATTGCACAGTGACGCGCAATCCCACGGCCAGCCGCGCATCCGTCTCAACCAAATCAACGAGCACTTCCAGCACGTCGCGGTCGCTCTTTTCCGCCGGGTCGCCGGTGCGCACGCGCTTGCGCCCCATCTGTTCGCCGAGCCGCGCCACTTGCCCGCGAAATTGGCGGGCGGGAAGGCGGGCGCAGTCACCAAAACTTGTTGCCCGCTGAAAATGCGGCCCAGATCGCGCTCGTCCACTTCCGCGCGAACTTTCAGACGCGAGATGTCGGCCAGGCTGACTATAGTTGGCGCAAAGGTTGCGCTGACCGCTTCGCCCGCGCGCAAAGGCGTGCGCAGCACGGTGCCGCTGGCGGGTGAACGAATGACGCACTTGCGAATCTTTTCAATCAGCGCACGGGCGCGGCCCTCGGCCACCTTGATCTCCGCTTCGGCCTTGGCCAACTCTTCGGGCAAGGGCGCAGCGTTCACCAGCGCCAGTTGATGCTCGGCGGCGCTGCGTGAGGCTTGGGCCACGTCCAAATCGCGGCGCGCTTTTTCAAAGACCTCGCGCGAGATGTCGCCCGATTCATAAAGCTTCGCCATGCGCTGGTGTTGTGCGCGCGCCTGTTGCAACACCGCTTCCTCACGCGCCTGGTAATCCAAGGCCACGCGCCGCTCTTCAGTCCGGCTGCCGCGCAAAAGACGTTCGCGCGTTTGCCGGGCGCTTTCGGCGGCGGCTTGGGCAGCAGGTAATTCGGCCTCCAGATCGCGACAATCAATCCGGGCGAGCAACTCTCCCGCCCGCACTTGCTGGCCTTCCTTGACCCGGACTTCAAGCAGCACCCCATCCACGCCTGCGCCAACGTTGACGACTTCCGTCAAGCCTTCGACTCGCCCAGGACAGGCCAGCACGACCTGTGCTGGTTCGCGCGCTGCGGGTTGAGCAGGCTGCGCTGGCGTCGCGGTGTGGCTGCGCAACGTCAAGCCCCCGGCCAGCAGGGCACAGAGCGCCAGCCCGCCTAAGCAAGCCGCCGCCCATTTGATTCGCCGCCAGGTATTGTCGCTCGTCATCGCGTTCATCCTGTCTCGCTGTCTTCAACCACTTTCCCGTCGCGCATTGCCACGGTGCGGTGGCTGTATGCGCGCAGTCGCTGATCGTGACTGACAACCACCACCAAACGGTGATCTTCTTCCGCCAGCTTCAACAGCAACCCGGCCACTTGCTCACCCGCCACGCTGTCGAGCGAAGCTGTCGGCTCATCCGCCAAAATGATCGGCGGGTTGTTGACCAGCGCGCGGGCGATTGCCACGCGCTGCTTTTCGCCGCCGCTCAGTTCGTTCGGCTTCAAGCGCCAGCGGTCGCCGACGCCGACTTTCTCCAATGCCTGCCGCGCGCGTTCCCTGGCGTTGCGCCCGCGACAGCCGTTCACCTCCAACGCCAGCAGCACGTTTTCCAACGCTGAAAGTGAACGGAAGAGCCGAAAGGCCTGAAAGACGTAGCCGATGCAGTTGCGCCGGAGTTGCCCTCGTTCAGCTTCGGAAAGCCCTGTCACCAAGCGTCCTTGCACATAGGTCTGGCCGCGCTCCGGTGTGAGCAGGCAGCCGAGCACGGAGAGCAGCGTGGTCTTGCCGCTGCCGGACGGCCCCATCACGAGCGAGAGTTGATTGGGGCGAAAGGCCACCGTCACTCCGGCGAGGGCCTGTAGCGACTCGCGGCCCGCGCCATAGGTGACGCTGATCGCTTCAACGGCAAGCCCTGCTGTTTGAACGATGGTTGGTTCAATTTCGCTGACACACATGGTCTTTTCGCTTTTGGTTATCAGTCATGTTGCGTGCCGGCCGCCTGACCATGAAGGCTTTGAACTCCGAGACAGTCAGGCCCGGCATCTTCCAAGGGCAGCAGCCAACCTAACGCGAAAAGCGGAATTCCCACCAAGCGCTGACTGGACCTGCCTGTCCACGCGCATTGACCGCCCAAACGCGCCAACGGCCTGGTTGCGCACCCACAAAATCAAAAGTATCGCTGGTGGTCGTGAGATTGGGTTGCAAGCGTAAGCGGTTAGCTTTCTGCGCGCACCCGGCTGCTGAGCAGTACTGCACCTCGACGGTGTACTTGGCCGCGCCCGGCACAGGCTCCCAGGCCAAGGTGACGGTGCGGGGGAAATGGTCGAAGTCTACGCCGTTGGTTGGCGAGATTTGCCTGGGCGCAGGGAGCGCGTTAGTAAAGGTATAGACCGTTTTGTAGTTTGTCCTCCCACTGCCAGCGGGGAAGCGTGTGAAGACTTCCGCGCGCAGCCGGTTTCCCACCACAGGCTCGATGAGCATTACCGTTTCAGCGGGGCTGGCCGAAAAAACCGCCGAGACCGCCCGGGCCGCGGTGTTCAGGTTGTCACTGACGTTTGAGCCATAAGCATACGCCGTGACTTCTCCCCAATCGCAATCCCTCGGCTGACATTGACCCCACGCCTGGACGCGCAGGCCTGCGCCCGTCAGGCGAATGTCCAAAGCGGTGACGCCGTCAGTATTAGGATTGACGTTCTTCCAACTGCCCGGAAACTGGTTGAGCTGGGCGAAAGCAGCCGGGCTGGCGCTCAGCAGCAAGATGCCGCCGGCTAAACTCAAAATCAGGTTTTTCATATGCGTTCCTCCTTGATGGCCTCTCCTGTTTTCTGAGGCCGTTGTCGTATTCCGCTCGCACCTAAGAAAGCGGCGTAAGCTGGCGAGAATTGCCAAGCGTCAAAATCTTCTTTGACGACACCGTCGTTACTGCACGCGCCGACCCACGCCGGAAATGATGACGCCGGGATCGGTGCCCTGGAAGTAAAGCTCGCGGCCCCCATCCACCGCGACGAACACAAAATTGATCGGGTTGGGGTTCAGCGAATCGGTGTATCTCCCTGTGCCGGTGCAATCGCTGTTCACTTTGTAAGTGCCTTGAAAGGTGCGCGGCACGATTTGGCCGTTGAAGCTGATCGTGTCAGAACCCGAAAACGTGCCGTTGAACGCGGCATCCAACGCGTAGGTCTCAATGCCGGCGCCGGACAAGTTGGGAGCGCCGGGAACGCTGCCGTCGAGCCTGTAGCCATAAGTGCCGAGAATCGTGCCGTTGTTGCAACTCGGCGCGCGCCCGGCTTGGCTGATGCGCCGCCCGACGCCGTGCAGCGCGATCCCGGAGTTGGTGTTGAGCAACTCGATCTGCCGCCCGCCGTCGGTGGCGATGAAGTTGTAGGTGATTTGTTGATTGAGCGCGGCGACGAAAAACGTGCCCGTGCCGGTGCAATCGTTGTTGGTCTGGAAAGTCCCCGGCGTGAAATCGTTGGCGGGAATCTGTTGGTTGCCGATCACCAGACTTGCGCGCCCGTTGGACGTGCCGTCCGGGTTATGGATAAAGAAGCCGTTGACCAGGAACGGCCCGACGCCGACGAGCACGCCGCTCATGCGATAGCCATACGTGCCGCTGGCCGTGCCGTTGGTACAATTGGGTGCGCGGTTGCCTTGCGCCAGTGCGGAGGCGGCTAGACAGACGACGCAGAAACCGGCCAGGACGAGGGACATCAGTTTGTGTTGCATAACATTCTCCTTTTGTATCGGACAGAAATTGAGGTTGCGACGCCACGCCACAACTATGCGTGACGCCGGTTCGGACGGCGGCCTGCCGTGCTTGTCTGTTTTCAGCCTTCACTGATGAAAGCGTCTTCTGGCCGCGCCAGGTGACACGCGTTGAAAATTCTTTTGGTGACAGGCGCTGCGGACTGTTGCGCGGCAGGCCCAAGCGCAGCCAACCCGCCGGAAATTTTCTGGCAGCAATTTTGATGGCGGCCGTCGCGCTGAAATCGCTTCCAACAACAGAGGACGCGGCGCGCAGCCAAAACTACTGAGGCAACCAAAGAAAATTAAGACCCGCTCGACTGAGTGCGGAAAATCGGCGACCGGCACGCGCTACCCCGCAGCCGCCACAGCGCGCAAAAACTTCGCAAAAAGCGCCAAGGGCAAGGCAAATTCTTGCGCATCGCGCGGGCCGGGCTTAGTATCCCCGCCAACTTCCAACGCGTGATCCACGACAGTAACAGCGATCAACCGCAATCAAATTTGGCTTCGGCGACGGCGCCAGAGTGGCGCGAGCAGACAACCGGCAGCGGTATCGTCTCAATAATTCGGGGCGGCGTGTCAGTAGCCCGACCGTAAGGAAGGGCTGGCATCCGCAATCAAGCCCTTCCTTACGGTCGGGCTACTGACACGCCGCTTGCGTCCCGAATTATTGAGACGATACCGGCAGCGCTTCACCCGCGCGATCTTTATGGCAGAAAGTTCCCCCGCAAGGCTGGCCAGTCCGCAATTATTCAGGCTCTGCGCCGCGCAGCCCGCGAGCGAAGAGTACTGGCTGGAGTTCGTGCGCCGCTTCAATCCGCTGCTGGCGCGCAGCATCACCGTCGCCTGGCGCCGGAACGGGCAAGGCGACTGGCCGCCCGCCGACCTGGCCGCCGACCTGTTGCAGGATGTTTACGCCGCCATCGTGAAGCACGACTTCCGGCTGCTGCGCGACTTTCGCGGCGCGACCGAGGCCGAGGCCGAAGCATATCTGGCGCACACCGCGATCAATCAGACCGTCAGTTTTCTGCGCGCCCGGCAGGCGCTGCGGCGCAGCGCCGACGAAGTGTCGTTGCAACAACTGCTGGCCGAGCAGGGCGAACTCAGACCGGCGGCGCAAACGCTCGCTCCGCGCAAAGGCCTGAGCGAAAGCGAACTGATCGAGTTGCTCGAACATTGCTGCGCGGGGCCGAACGGCAAGCGCGACGTCTTGATCTTCCTGCTGCACGCGCGCGACGGCTATTCGGTCGCGGAGATCGCCGGGATGGGCGTTTGCAATCTGAAAGAGACGAGCATCTTCAACCTGCTGGGCCAGACCAAAGCGCGCCTGCGAAAATCTTTGACGGGCGAAGTGTGAAGCGGCGCCGGTTTGCGTCCTCTGTGTTTGAGGGCATTTCGGTGCTGGGTGAAACCATGAATTACCAAACCCCGGAAGGAAATGACCATCCATCGGCGCAGCAGGTAGCGGCCTGGCTGAGCGGCGCAAGCTCTGTCGCAGAGCGGCCCGGCCTCGAACAGCATTTTATTCAGTGCGCGGAATGCCGCGCGCAAATGGCGATGAGCGGGCAAGCCAGACAACCAGACGGCGCGTTGCAACAGAGTCCGGAGTTCGCCGGCTTGCTGCAACTCGGCGAACAGGCGGCGCGGCAGGCTTGGCAAGAGCGGAGAGCATTCGCTGAAGCCGCACCACAGCCCCCGCCCCGCGACGTTGAACCGCACCGCCAATGGTGGAAGTTATGGACGCGCGGGCCGGCGGTTGAACCACAACGCGCGGGATTTTTCGGCTCACGCAGCGCCTTCGCGTTCGCCACGCTGCTGCTGCTTTCGTTCGGCTTGCTGAGCCTGCTCGCCTGGCAATTGTGGCGCGAGCGGCAGGAAAAAGCGCAAGCCCAACAACTGGCCGCGCAATATGACGAGAGCCGCAAAGAACTCGCCCAACGGCTCAGTCAGCTCGAACAAGCGGGTGGCGCGCAACTCGAACAAGAGCGCGCCAAACTCGTCGCGGCAGAGACGCTGGCCGAACAACTCAAAACCCAACTCAACGCGAGCCAGGCGGCGCAACAAAACATCCCTATCTATGAGCGCCGTCTCTCCGCCGAAAAAGGAACGGGCGACGAGTTGAGGCTGAGCCTGCCGGCGCACACGCAGGCTTTCACCTTGAAGCTCTTCAAGAGCAAGCCTTATGAATTCCCGGAATACGGGCTTGAAATCATTGATCAGCGTGGCCAGCGCGTGCAGGAGCTAAGCGGACTCAGGCCAGTGGGCGATGAAGGGACGTTGAACCTGACGCTCAACCGCGCGACGCTCGCGGCGGGCAAGTATCAGTTGCGGCTCTTCGGGCAACGCGGGAAGGCCAGGCAAAAGATCGGGCAGTATGAGCTAGCGGTGAGCTACTCACGTTGATTCAGGATTCAGGAAAGAAGTCAAAAGTCAAAACAAGGAGAAAACCATGAAAAGTAGAATTGCCCCTTTGATGATCGCGCTGCTGACCTGCGGCGCATTGATGGCTGCTGGTTGTCAGTCAGCCCAGGAACAGGCTCAACCGCCTGCGCAAAAATCTGATCCCAGGGAACCGGCGCAGTCATCCGCCCAAAAAACCGAGCGTGCCCCAAAAATCGAAATCGGCGAGTATGGAACGCTCAAACGACTGAACGGCTCGGACGGAAGCAAATTTCCAACCAACGACAAGGAAACGTTGGGCGATGGTTATGCCATAGGCTACAGATTTACGGACTCGAAAACTGGTAAGCAGGTGGAGCACTTTCTCTATGCTGTTGGAGACGAAAAATCAGCCGGCCTGGAAATAGTTCCGTCTGAGCCAACAGTTCCCGATGCCAATTCCGTGAAACGAGTCGTAAAGACAAGCGATGGGGCCTTGCAAATCACCCACGAGATCACCTGGAATGAAACGAAACGACAGGTAGAGATCAGACGGCTGATTCAGGGGCTGTCGGAAAAACCAGTGCACGTGCAAGTCGTGAGATCTCAAGCCAACAATTGGTTGGCGGGCGGGGATTCCTCTTCTTCGTCAGCGCCGCGCTCCGGCTTGAAGGACCTGTTTCGTGGGCTGATTCGAGGTGGGTGGAGTGATTGCGAGTTTGCACAATGCCCAGACCCGCCTTGTTGCTGCATCACCTGGCCTATTTGTACGACTGCGGTGAGAGGCCTCTACCCTCCCGTCGTGATCGCCAGAAAGCTGGATGATTCGAAGCCGGAAACTGAGCGCCACCGCACTGCGGTGGCGGAGATCACACGTCCCAACATCGGGGCGTCGGACAGTTCGAATAATTGGCAAGGGCGTTATCTTCTGACTTTTTGCCACAGCAGAAAATCAAAAGATAACCCATACGGAGACAACCTGAAGGATAAAGAGGTCTCAAATACGAAGAGCGCACTAACCACTTTCAGTTATCAGATGTAGCACTTTCCAGCCGGTGTCACGGGTAGCGTTCCTGGCTTTACACTCGCCGCACTGGCTGGACCCGCATTCGCTTCATCGCGTTCGGAGGTCTTCCCGCCATGCGAACATATTTGGGATGGCTCGTTTACGCGCTGGCAATTCTTTTTGCCCATGCGCCAACCGTCTGCGGCCAGACCGACTCTGCTCAGCTTTCCCCGGCTGAGCACTACAATTCGATCCTCCTCTTGATGGCGCAACAGGATTACGCGCAGGCTCTGACAGAGAGTAAAAAGCTGATCGAGCGTGCGCCACGCTTTGAGCATATTTATCCTAAGTTTGCCCTGGCAGCGGTGGCCGCTAACCACTTGGATGAGGCACAGGCTTTTCTCGCTACGCAACGCGCGCAAACGCCACCCAATCCGCTGGCTGCTATGGGCATCGGCTTGCTGTACCATCAACGTAAAGATTTTGCGGTGGCGCTCGAATACTACAAAAAGACCCTGGCCGAATTGCCGGAGTACGAGCGCAACTTTCAGTGGCTCGTGATGGCTTACCGCAATCTGAAAAAACAATCCGAGTCGGAGAGTTTTATCAAAGGGGTGCTCGCCGCACATCCTCAGAGCGCCGCAGCGCATTTCGGCTTGGGCTTTCATTACTTTCAATACCAGCAGTACGAAGCAGCCCGCGTAGAACTTGAGACTGCCATCGCCCTTAACCCGCTGATGGCGGATGCCTATTACTTCAGAGCCGGGACCTATTTCAATCAGAGCCGCTATCAGGAATGCCTCTTTGCGATTCAGCAAGCCGTGCGCCTGGCTGAAACTGCACAAGATGAAGAACGCCAACGGCCGATGTTGCTCTTGAATGGAGATGCCGAAAGGCGTTTGGGCAATTACCCGGAAGCCGCGAACATCCTGTACAAAGCGCTGGCACTGTCGCAAAAATGCGGCGACTATTACATTCAGGAAAGCTGCCTCAGCCAACTTGGCTCTGTCTATTTCCGTCAGGACAACTATTTTCAGGCTTTGCACCACTGGCAACAGGCGCTGGCGATTGCCCGCCAGATCAAGGGCTTTACGAGCAGAAATCTGGGGAATATCGGCGAGACCTATTACCGGCTGGGGGATTTGCCCGCAGCGCTCCAGCATTATCAGCAGGCTCTGGCATTGGCTGAAAGCTCGAAGGACGAACCCAGTCAGGCGAATCTCCTCATCTCCATTGGCGATATTTACATTGAGCAACGCATGCTGCCGCAGGCCGCCGCGCATTACGAGCCGGCGCTGAAGCTGACCGAGAAACTGGCGAGTTCTAGTTTATTGATCACGGGTTTGAATTCGTTGGCCGCCTTGTACAGCCAGACAGGCGATTACGCGAAAGCGACAGTGGCGATTCAGCAAGCCGTCAAGTTGGCGCAGGAAACGGCTTCGCCTGTCTGGATCGGAAGATCGTTGAACAATCAAGGAGCCTTGCACTGGCGTCTGGGCGAATTTCAAGCGGCACTCCGGGACTATGAGCATGTCCTTTCGATCGAGGAGAGCCGCAATTCCCCGCGCAACATCTGGCAAGCTCACGCCGGTTTAGCCATTACATACGAAAAGCTCGGTCAGTCAGAGCAAGCGCGCGACCATTACCGCAAGGCCATTGAAGTGATGGAACGCGTGCGCGCGCAACTCGGCGGCGAAGAAGAGAAAGCCGGTTTCTTTCAGGACAAGAACGAAGCCTACAAACAGTTAATCGCTTTGCTGCTCGCACCATCGCGTTCGGCCACAGTCTCGCTTCCGGCAACGGCACAACGGCGCGACGAGGCCGAAGCCTTTCATTACGCCGAACGTGCCCGCGCCCGCGCCTTCCTCGATCTGCTAGCCGAAGCCAAAGTCAACCTCGAGCAGAGTCTCGACCACGACCTGCTCGACCGGCAACAAGCCCTGCAAAAACAGATCGCGCAAGTGAACGCGCAACTGCTCAAAGAGCGCACGCAGGAATTGGCGAAGCAGGACAAGGCCAAAATCGCCGAGTTGGAAACGGGCTTGAGCCGCGCCGATGCCGAGCAGCGCGATTGGCAAAACGAAGTGCGCCGCCGCAATCCGCACTATGCCGCGTTGAAGTATCCCGAACCGGTCACGCTGGCCGAGACGCAACGGCTGCTCGATGAAGGGACCGTGCTGCTGGCCTATTCGCTCGGCGAAACGGAGTCGTTTCTTTTTGCGGTGAGCCGCCGCGAATTGCTGGTCACGCGGCTGCCAGCGGCGGCGAGCATCGGCCAGAACGTGGAGAAGTTGCTGGCTGCCATCACGGACAAGAATCGCCCCGCCGCCGCTGAATACCGGCGGCAGGCCAGCGAATTGTCGAAACAGTTGATTCAACCGGCGCGCCGCCTGCTGGCGGGCAAGCGCGCGCTCGTCATCGTGCCCGATGGCGCGCTGCACCGCTTGCCATTCGAGGTCTTGTTCACTTCCACTGCGGCGGCGCAGGGCGATCTGCGGCGGTTGCCGTATTTGATCAAAGACTTCGCCATCAGCTACGCCCCGTCGGCGAGCGTGCTAGCCGGATTGCGCAGCGAGACGCGGGTGGCCGCGCCGAAAGCCTTCGTCGCCTACGCCGACCCCGTCTACGAGCAGAACGCCGAGACTGTGATTGCTTCAACCGTGCGCGCTACGAGTGCCGGCGGACGCCTGAGCCTGAACCCGCTGCCGCACAGCCGCCGCGAGGCTGAAGGCATCGCCAAATTGTTCAGCAATGGCGCCGCCGATCTTTTTCTCGGCGCCGCGGCCAGCGAAGAGAACGTCAAGCTGCAAGACCGGCTGAGCCAATACCGGCTGGTGCATTTCTCAACGCACGGCTATGTCAATGAGGCGAGGCCGCGTTTTTCCGGCCTCGTGTTGTCATTGCCGCCGACGGACAAAGCCGCGCAGAGCGAAGACGGGTTGCTGTCGGCTTACGAGATTTTCAATCTGAAGCTGAATGCCGAGTTGGTCGTGCTCTCGGCTTGCGAAACCGGGCTGGGCAAAGAGGTGAAGGGCGAGGGCCTGATGAGTTTGATGCGCGCGTTTATGTATGCCGGGACGCCGTCAGTGCTGGTCAGCTTGTGGCAGGTGGACGACGCGAGCACGGCGGAATTGATGATCCGCTTTTATCGTTACCAGCAACAGGGCGTGAAGCAGGGCAAGACGACGGTCAAGCTGAACCAGGCCGAAGCACTGCGGCACGCGCAGTTGGACTCGCTTGCGCAAGGCAATTTCCCGTATTACTGGGCGCCGTTCGTGCTGGTGGGCAGACCTTGACCTCATTGCTTCCTGACCGGCTCACTCTGCCAAAAATCAATTCCCGCCGCCTGCTGCGCGACATCAACTGTCGCCACTGTCTTCAATGCGATCAGGTCAAGCACCTCGACCGTCCCCGGCTCGCTGAATTCCCTTTCGACCCTGGCGCCGTTGGGGCCGAAGCGCAACAGCGAGATTTTGTCGGCGGATTCGGAGAGGACGTAGACGAGGTAGTCTTGCTCAGGCGGCCTTTGCGCAAAGTTTGAAGTCGTGAAAGTGAGCAGGGCGCAGGCGATGAGCGCGGCGAATATGCAAAACTTTTTCATAGCTATTTCCTCTCGTGCGATGATTGCGATACAGCACGCCAATGTTGCCTAGCGATTGGGTGAAGACAAGCCGCTTGAGCACTGGGACGGACGCGCTTAGAATGCCGCTCAGCGAAAGCGAGGCCTTATGTCCACCATTGCAGTTTCAACAGTTTTGAACGCACGCGTCGCCGCCAACGAATGGCTGAGCGAGTATTTGCCGGATCGTTTTGCCGCTGGCATTCCGCAGCTTGATGAACGCTTGGCGGCGTGGCGCATTCCGATTTGGCTTGCTTACCCGCAACTCGAACCGTTCGGCCCGGTCGGTGAAATCGTGCTTGATGCGGTTAGTGGCGCGGTTGGACAACACACGCCCTTCGCCGAGATCAGAGCCAACGCCCAGCAACATTACGAGCAACATCGTGAACAAATCGAAGCCCCGTTTTCTGCAGCGGCTTTGCCGCCTGATGTGCGGAAGGTCTCTGACCTTCCGTTAGGCGCTTCCATTTACAACGGGGCTACGCCCCAAACAGCCGGGGCATAGCCCCGGGATCAACGGTAGCGATGTGCGGAAGGTCAGAGACCTTC
>JAYUCP010000329.1:0-4631 GCA_043740245.1 Acidobacteriota bacterium
GAAGTTTGATTGGGCATTTGAAGTGGATTCCTTTCAAACCCAGTCTAACATTGTGTTTCAAAGAACAGGATGGAGAACTTTAGGAAAGCTCCACTAGCAGTCCGCTGTATAGCGCGCGCCGCGTTTTCATTGTTTCAGGGCGACGCCGAAGCGACATGAACGACTGTTCGTACTTGTTATTGCTTAGGCCGTTTGTTTGTCTGCTGTTTGTTGCTCAAGCAACGCCGACCGCAACATCATCACTGCCGTATAGACCACCACAATTAAGACAAGCCAGCGCACGTAGCGAAGATCCATAGTCCCCACGATAAAAGCTGCGATCAAGACTGCGGGAATACCGCCGATAGCCAGTCCGAGCGCTGCGCGCAGATTGAACTTGCCTTTGCGCACGAATTCCGCGCTGCCAATCGGCATCAGGAAGGCGCACGATCCCATCATGATTGGGAAAGCGGTGCTTTCGACCATGCCGAGAAAACTAACGAGAATCAAACAGGGCGCATAAAGGCCGATACCAAGTGACATCAGTGCGCCAAGGATAAAGTTTCCGATCAAGCCAAGCACGAGCCGGGTTCCTTCTAGCCCGTATGTCCCAGCGCCTTGTGGTGCAATGCCGTATATCTTGAGCAATAAGAAACCTGCTGCCGCTAGCAAAGCGAGTCCCATGCCAAGCTGAACTTTACGGCGCGACCAACCAGATACCACGCCAGCACCGAGCCACGCACCCAGGACGGCGGCAAGAATCAGCAGGATCAATGTCTTCATGTCTACCTGAACAATTTTGATGTAGATGAAGGCCTGCACGATTGTGGGCAGCGTGTGGCCGACGTTGAGCGTGCCGGGGATGACCTCGTCTTTGACAAGCTTCAAAAACTTATACATCGAAGTCGTCGTGGCGAACGAGCCGATGCCCAGCGTGTCGAAAAAGTTCGTCACGAAGCCGATGCCCGCGTGCAAGGGCGTGGGCACGGCAGTTTCATTGGTTGGTTGGCGGCGGATGGCCGAAAGCCAGGTGTACAGATAGAACGCCGCGAACGCTGCGAGCGCGATGAAGAGGTAGGTTTTGATGGTCATGGCCGCGCATACTAGCGCAGGCTTTTGGGAAAGACAAAAATTTTGCGGGACGCCGCTTGACTCGCAATGGCACCTGTTGCAAGTTGGCGGCACAGAGCACGAGACTCGCGCGGCTGATTTCCAGACTTAATCCACCAACACGGAGCAGAAACCTTATGAAGCCCTTGTCAACACGGTTCGTTCGGCATTTTCTCCCCTTGCTCGCTTTGGCATTTTTCGGCGGCATTATGCTGACCGGCACGCGCTTGCGTGACTTGCCGCTGGCCGCCTTTGAGCCGGAGGCCGAGGCCGAAGCGCGCGAGGCCAAGCCCGGCGCGGATGAATGGTTTTATGAACAGCGCGCCTACCCGCTCAATGAAATTCCGCTCGGCGCGCGCGCCAATGCGCTCGCACAGTTGGAGGTGTTGGAAGCGCGGCAGCAAGCGCGCCGCCAGCAGCTTTACGGCAGGCAAGCCGCCGAAGTGATCGCCGACAGCCAGCCCAAGTGGGAAGCCGTGGGGCCGCGTCCCATCGGGCCGGTGGCGCGTGCGAATGCAGGCCGCGCGACGGCGCTGGCGCTTGATCCGCGTTATGACGGTGTGAACAACCAGACCGTTTATGTGGGCGCGGCGCAGGGCGGCGTCTGGAAGTCCACCGACAACGGCGCGAATTGGACGCCCATCACCGAAGACATGCCGTCGCTTTCGATTGGTTCGCTGGCGGTTGATCCCGGCAATCCGAATGTCATTTACGCGGGCACGGGCGAAGGCAATGCCAGCGGCGACAGTTATTTTGGCGCGGGCCTGTATAAGTCGGTGGATGGCGGCGCGAGTTGGCGCGTCATCACGGGGCCGGTTTCGACGGTCGCGCCGCGCGTGCCGGTGTTCGCCAACATCGCGCTGATGCACATCGCAATTGATCCGCAAAATCCGCGCACACTTTATGTGTGCACGCGCGCCGCGGGCAGCTACGGCCCGTCCGGCGGCGGCAGCATTGTGGCGGGCGCGCCGGGGCAGCGCGGCGTTTGGAAATCCAGCGACGGCGGCGAGACCTGGCGCAACCTCGATCCCACGGGTAATGGCGGCACGGTGGCGGCCAACATGGTGCTCATCCTCTCGCCAACACAAGGGCCACAGACGCCGGGTATCGTCATCGCGGGGGTCGAGACGCAGGGGCTGTTCCGTTCAACGGCGGGCGGCGAACCGGGCACGTGGACGAAGCTGAGCGAGGGCCTGCCAGCCAGCGACGTGCGCCGCATCGCCCTTGCCGATGGGCCGCCCGTGCCGCCCGCTACGCAACGCACGCTGTACGCCGCGTTGACGGTGGCGAGCAACACCAACAACCTGCATGGTGTGTACAAATCCACCGACGGCGGCGACACCTGGACGCGCGTGGGCGTGCCCGCCAGCGTCACGCAGGTCTGGTACAACCTGGCGCTGGCCGTCAATCAACAGGACGCCAACATCGTCTACTTCGGTCTGGTCACGTTTTATCGCAGCCTGGATGGCGGTATGACCTGGCAATCGCAGAACGGCAACGGCAACGGCGCGCTGCATTCGGATCAGCACTTCGCGCTCAGCGTGCCCAACAAACCCAACATACTTTTCGGCACCAGCGACGGCGGCATTTGGCGTTCGGACAATGCCGGCGACCCGGCGGCGCTGGTTTGGACGTCGCTCAACGCCACACTCAGCACGGTGCAATTTCAGGGCGTGGCGATTCATCCGACCGATCCTAACTTCCTGGTCGGCGGCACACAGGACAACGGTACGCTGCGTTTCACTGGCGATCCGGCCTGGCTCTCTATCGCGGGCGCGGACGGCGGCTTCGCGCTGATTGACCAGGGCAGCCCGAACATCGTTTGGCAGAGCCAGCAGAATCAGAATCGCACCGCGACGCAAAGCGCCAGCTTCGGCCCGCGCGTGTCACTCAACAATGGCAACAGCGGCACTTTCACCGATCGCGGTTGCCGCGCCAGTTGCCAGCCCGTGCCGGGCAGTATGAACCCCGACGACCGCGTGGGTTTTTATGGGCCGCTGGCGCAACACACCGGCTTCACGACGCCGGGCAATGTGGTGTATTGGGGCACGCACCGCCTGTATCGCACCGCCGATTTGGGCGTGACGTGGACGGGCTTGGGGCCGAGCGCGGATGGCTTCGGCCAGGATTTGACCAACAGCACGGCCGGGCGTCTGTCGGCCATCTCGGCGCAACCGAAACTCGACACGACGACCGACCCGCCGGGCGAAACCGTCTGGACGGGTTCGAGCAACGGCATCGTGATGGTCACGACGAACGCGGGCAAACTGGCCGATGCCACCTTCACCAACGTCACCAAAGCCCCGCTGCCCAATCGCTTTGTCACGGCCGTCGCGGCTGATCCGAACGAACCGAAGCGCGCCTATGTCGTCTATTCCGGCTTCAACGCCAGCACGCCCGCTACGCCGGGGCATATTTTCGTGACGGACGATCTGGGCCAGACCTGGCGCGACATCAGCGGCGATTTGCCCGATGTGCCGGTGACGGCGGTTGAACCTGACCCAACACAAGCAGGAACTTTGTATATCGGCACCGACATCGGCGTGTTTCAGACTACGGATGGCGGCGCGACCTGGGTGCGGTTGAGCAATGGCATGCCGCGCGTCGCCACGTTTATGGTGCGTTATCAAAAGACCACGCGCAGCCTCGTCGTCGCTACGCACGGGCGCGGCATCTTTCGTTTGAAACTGGCCGCGCCGGTCGTGACGGTCTCGTCGGCCAGTTTCAGCCGCGACGCCCTGGCGGTCGAAGGCATTGCTTCGGCTTTCGGCACTGGCCTGGCGACACGCAATGAAGCCGCGCAATCCATCCCGCTGCCGACAGAATTGGCGGGCACGACTGTACGGATTACCGATGCAAATGGGGTGGAGCGGCTAGCTCCGCTCTTTTTCATTTCGCCGCAACAGGTGAATTATCAAATCCCGCCTGAGGTTGCGCCGGGCGCCATAACGGTGACGATCACCAGCGGCGATAACGCGGTCTCGTTCGGCATCGAGCGCGTACGCACGGTGGCCCCGGCGCTCTTCACCGCGAATTCAAATGGACGCGGCGTGCCTGCCGGATACGGCGTGCGCGTGCGGGCTGGCGTGCAAACGCTGGTCACCATCTCGCGCAACGATCCGCTGGCCAATCCGCCCGTGCAGCCCGAAGCGATTGATTTGGGGCCGGAGGGCGATCAGGTCGTGCTGGTGCTGTTTGGCACGGGCTTGCGGCGGCGGCCCGCTTTGTCAGGCGTTGACGTGAGCATCGGCGGCGTACGCGTGCCCGCGCAGTATGCCGGCGAAGTCGCGGGCCTGGTCGGTCTGGATCAACTCAACTTCGGCGTGCCGCGCAGCCTGATTGGCAAAGGCGAGGTAGATGTCGTTGTGAATGTGAGTGGCGTTACAGGGAATGCTGTGCGCGTGCGCATCAAATAGTTTCAGGACTTACGCAAAAAGCCTGTATGTGTGGTGCGGGTTCTTTACCCATGTGCGCCAGGATAACGATAAATAATGCCGGATCACAGCTTTACACACTGCCCATCAATGTGTTGTTCGTCGTTG
>JAYUCP010000330.1:0-4616 GCA_043740245.1 Acidobacteriota bacterium
TAGGGGCAGACCTGCGTGTCTGCCCCGGTCGGGTTGGACGCCTTCGATTCCCGCTTGCTGTCACCGGGGCAGACACGCAGGTCTGCCCCTACGGTGTAAGGAAATTCAATGCAAATACAAGGCAATACATTTTTAGTTTCGGGCGGCGCTTCCGGCTTGGGCGGCGCGGCTTCGCGGTTGTTGGCCGAAGCGGGCGGCAACGTCGTCATCGCCGACATCAATGCCGACAAGGGCGCGGCGCTCGCGGGCGAACTCGGCGCGACAACGCGCTTCGTGCCAACGAATGTGGCCGATGAAGCGGCGGTGCAGCAGGCCGTGGCCACGGCGGTGTCGGCCTTCGGCGCCTTGCACGGCGCGATCTGCTGCGCGGGCATTGGCGTCGCCGAAAAGACCGTCGGCAAAGATGGGCCGCACGCGCTGGCCTCGTTCAAAAAAATCATCGAGGTCAATCTGATCGGCACCTTCAACGTAATTCGCTTGGCGGCGGCGCAGATCGCCGGGCAAGCGCCCAATGCCAGCGGCGAACGCGGCGTGATCGTCAATACGGCTTCGGTGGCGGCCTTTGATGGGCAGATTGGGCAGGCGGCTTATTCGGCGTCAAAAGGCGGCATCGTCGGGATGACCTTGCCGATTGCGCGCGATCTGGCGCGGCTGGGCATTCGTATAGTGACGATTGCGCCGGGCCTGTTCGATACGCCGCTGCTGGCCGGGTTGCCCGAAGACGTCAAGAAGGTGCTCGGCGCACAGGTGCCGTTCCCCGCGCGTTTGGGCCAGCCGCGCGAATATGCGGCGCTGGCGCGGCACATCATCGAAAACGAAATGCTCAATGGCGAAGTCATCCGGCTGGATGGCGCCTTGCGCATGCCGCCGAAGTAATTCGCCAAGGTAGCGCAAACTGTCCAGTTTGCGCTTTTCAACGGAGACACCTGCGGTGACCGGTGCAAACTGGACAGTTTGCGCTACTTTCTCCAAACCAAATATGAAAGCTGTATCGAGTTGGTTAAGTTGGCTGATGTTGTTTGCGGCCTGCGCTTGCGGTGGTCACGAATCCGCGCCGCAGCAAATGGCGAATACACCTGTGGCGCAACCTTCGCCAGCGGCAACAGCGGTTGCAGAATCGCCGACACCGGCGTCAGAGCCCGCAGTCTTGAACGCGGTCATCGTGCCGCTGCATCGCCCTGCTGATGCGCAGAGCCGCGTCTTGCGGTTGAGCGATGTCGTCTTCAAAACGCCGCCGAAACCGGGCGGGATCGTCACGGTGCTGGCGTTGAGCAGCGCGTTGCCGCCGCTCGCAGCCCGCATCACCAACGCCAAGCTGATCGAAAACCCGTGCAGCGAGTCGTTGCCCAAGCAATGGGAAATCGAATTTGAGCCGTTGACGCAGGCCGCCTATGTGGACGCCGTGCTGGCCGTGCCGAGCCGCATCGAAGGCAGTTACACGCCCTTTCAAGTGTGCGTGATCTATCCGGCCAACCCGCAGGCCCGCGCGCTCAATCGCGGCTTGCTCAACGCGGCGGATTTGCCCAAAGGCGCGACGCTGCCAAATGTCATCATGGCGCTCGACCTGAACGGCGATCAGTCGCCCGATTTGATTGCGACGGAATACTGCTGTGACAAACCGAAAGAGGGGCGCGAACATTGCGACCTGACCTGCGGAAAAACGTATCTGCGCGTGGCTGGGCAATGGAAACAGATTGACGCCAGCAAGCCGTGCTGAGCCGGATTTCAACCACGGGGAACACGGGGGCACTGGGCAGACAAGCTGGTCAGACTTTTTGGGTTTCCCCTCTTCCCCCGTGCCCCCGTGGTTTATCTGCTGATTACCGTAATTGCTATGAATGGAGCTGAGAGTCTGATTCACACCGCCATCAAGGCGGACATCGAAGTCTGTTTTGCCAACCCGGGCACGACCGAAATGCCGCTGGTGCGCGCGCTCGACGAGGTCGAAGGCCTGCGCGCGGTGCTCTGCCTGTTCGAGGGCGTGTGCACGGGCGCGGCGGATGGCTATGCGCGCATGGCCGAAAAGCCCGCGCTGACGCTCTTGCATCTGGGGCCGGGCTTCGCCAACGGCATCGCCTATTTGCACGATGCGCGGCGCGCGCGTTCACCCATCGTCAACCTGATCGGCGAACACGCGACCTGGCACATCGGAGCCGACCCGCCGCTCAATTCGGACATCGAATCGCTGGCGCGGCCCGTCTCGCACTGGTTGCGCCGCAATCGTTCGGGCGAAAAACTGGCCAGCGATTTGACCGATGCGATTGCCGCAGCCTGTGCGCATCCCGGTTATATCTCGACGCTGATTGTGCCGCACGATTGCCAATTGGAACCGGCCAGCGGACTGACCCGCCTGTTCAAAACCGCCCCGCCAGCGCCGCGCGTGGAAGAAGAGGAACTCACGCGCTCCATCGAATTGCTGCAACAAAATCAACCGACTGCGCTGTTCCTGGGCGGCCACGCGCTGCGGCCACGCGGCTTACATGCGGCGGCGCGCATCGCGGCGGTGACCAATTGCAAACTGTTTTGCGAAACCTTCCCCGCGCGGCTGGAACGCGCGCCCAACCTGCCCACGGTCGAGCGGCTGCCGTACTTTCCCGAACAGGCGCTGGCCGCGCTCGAACCGTTCAGCACGATCATCATGGCGGGCGCCAAAGCGCCGGTCTCGTTTTTCGGCTATCCCGGCTTGCCCAGCTTTTTCATTTCAGAAGACCAGCAACAACACGTGCTGGCCGAACCGCACGAAGACGCCGTCGCCGCGCTCGAAGCCCTGGCCGAAGCCGTCAACGCGCCGCTCGAAGTTTTTGCGCCGCCGCGCCCGCGCCCTACGAAACCCTCCGGCCAACTCACGCCCGAAACGCTCTGCGCCGCCGTCGCCGCCGTGCAACCGCCGCACGCCATCATCATGGACGAAGGCAACACCAGCAGCGGCGCTTATCTGGCCGTTTCGCAAGGCGCGCCGCCGCATTCGTATCTGACCCAACCGGGCGGCGCGATTGGCCTGGGTTTGCCCTGCGCGACCGGCGCGGCCATCGCCTGTCCCGACCGCCCCGTCATCAACATCCAGGCCGACGGCAGCGCGATGTATACGCTGCAGGCCCTGTGGACACAGGCGCGCGAATCGCTCAACGTCACGACGATCATTTGCAACAACCACAGTTACCGCATCCTGGGCTTGGAATTGAAGCGCGCCGGCGTGCAGGAATTCGGCCCCATCGCGCAAAGCATGATCGCGCTAACACAGCCGCAATTGGATTGGGTGCAACTGGCGCAGGGCCTGGGCGTGCCGGCGGCGCGCGTGATGACGGCGGATGAGTTGGTGTTGCAATTGGAACGCGCATTGGCCGAAGCGGGGCCGCATTTGATCGAAGCCTGGCTTTGAAGCTCAGCTACGGCTGAGCAGGATGGCGGTGTGAAAGGCGCGTTCCCAGGCGGCGCGGAACGCGCTGTGTTCCTGCGTGTGTTCCAGGCCGTCGGCGGGGTCTACGAAAGTGACGCTGGTGAGCGTGCCAGCGGTCACGACCACGGCGTGAATGTCTAACTCCGGCGTGTCGAGTTCCAGGTAGACGATCAGCGGTTGTTGATTGAACGCGGCTTCGGACAAGACGGCGGGTTCATCGAACGTGAGCCTGACCGACAAGCCCAATTGCCGGGCGGCATTTGCCAGATTTTCTGGCGGCGTGCCCTTCCGCGTGGCTTCGCAAAGCGGCAGCAACTCCGCCTCCGTCCGGTCAATCCCGTAGTAAGCGGCGACGCTACGCAGGCAAGCCACGGCGCAAGTGTAGTCTTGCTCTTGTTGGCAGCGAGGGAGCTTCATGCACCGGCACTTTCGGGGGCGGGCAGCCAAGCGGCGACCTCACCGTTTTCGGCGTGGATACGGAGTTCGCCACACAATTCGTGGCTGGCCTTGTAGCGCACCGTAAAAACCCAAACCGGCGCGTGGTCGTGTTCCCGCAACACCGGCAGGCCGAAGGTCAGCGCATCGCCGAGCTTGGTCAGCACGAACCACAAGGCGTGCCGTTTCGCCTCGGCGGCGCTGAGCAGCGCGGGGCGGATGGCGATGCGACCTGGCTCGATCTCCAGCAAGACTTTGTCGCCCAGTTGCCCCAGTTGCGTGGAAGCGCACAGCGCCGGGGGAATGACCAGGCCCTGCGCGGTGATGGTTTGATATGCCTTTGACATTTGCTTCAACCTCCGTGGCGGAAAGTAAGTCGCCGGCCAGAGCTTGTCAACGGATGCCTGCCCCGCGTTCCGCCATGCGCGCGAAGCTGTTACACTGCGCCCGCTGTTTCATCCCCATCAGGAGCGCATCCGCCCATGTCCATTGCTGCCGGCACGCCGTTTGTTCCGTCTTCTCCTCCGTTGACCCGCCGCAAAAAAACATTCGGCCATTGCGCGGGTTGGCTCGTCTGATGGCGTGCTGAAAGGCTGGCTGGAAGGCCTGCTGTAATCTTTGACCATTTGAAAGGAAAAGGAGCGACTATGCTGAAGATCAAATCAATCGGAGCCTGGCTGTTACTGTGTGTGTGCTACGTCTTGTGCGCGCCCGCCGCGCTGGCGCAAACCGCGCCCTTCGACGGCAAACCGGAATTCAAAGAAGGCAAAGACATGGCCTACTT
>JAYUCP010000331.1:0-4595 GCA_043740245.1 Acidobacteriota bacterium
CGTTGCGCCCGGCCTCTTCGCCGCCAACGCCAGCGGCCAGGGCGTCGCCGCCGCACTGGCCTTGCGCATCAAAAGCGATGGCGCGCAAAGTTATGAAGCCATCGCGCGCTTCGATCCAACCTTGCAGCGTTACGTCGCGCAACCGATTGACCTGGGCCCCGCGAATGAGCAGGTGTTTTTGATCGCCTTCGGCACAGGCTTCCGCAACCGCAGCGGCTTGTCCGCCGTGAACGCGCGCATTGGCGGACTCGATGCCCCAGTCAGTTTCGCTGGGCCACAGGGCGCGCTGGTTGGCGTGGATCAAACCAACGTGCTATTGCCGCGCGGCCTGCTGGGACGCGGCGAAGTGGATGTCATGTTGACGGTGGATGGCAAAGCGGCGAATGCGGTGCGGATAAGCGTCAAGTGATGCGCCGGCCGCAATCAAACCAAAGGAACGCTTCAATGAACCAAGCAACTGCGCTGGCTATGCGCTATCAGGCAATCAGGCAAGCCACCGAACGGCTGGCCGCGCCGCTCTCGCCCGAAGATTGCGCGGTTCAATCCATGCCCGATTGCAGCCCGGCCAAATGGCATCTGGCGCATACCAGTTGGTTCTTTGAGACCTTTGTGCTGCAACCAACGGTGAGCAATTACCGCCACTTTCATCCGCAATTCCGCTACCTGTTCAATTCGTACTATCAAACCGTCGGTGCGCAATACCAGCGGCCTCAGCGCGCTTTGCTGACGCGCCCGTCATTGGCTGATGTGCGGCGTTACCGGCAGCATGTGGATGAACAAATGTCGCAGTTGTTCGCACACGACGCAGCGCACAGCCCCGCCTTGCTGGCGGTGATCGAACTCGGCTTGCATCACGAACAACAGCATCAGGAACTGCTGCTGACCGACATCAAACACCTCTTCTCGTTCAACCCGCTGCATCCGGCTTATCAAAGCGCGCCTGCGACGACAGGTGCGACTGCACCACCTTTGCGTTGGCATTGTTACGAAGATGGTGTTTATCAAATTGGACACGATGGCGACGGCTTCTGCTTCGACAACGAAGAGCCGCGCCATCGCGTGTTTCTAAATGTGTTCGAGTTGGCCGCGCGCCCCGCCGCCAATCGCGAGTACTTGGCATTTATGCAAGCGGGCGGCTACACCAACCCAGCGCTCTGGCTTTCGGATGGCTGGCACAAGGTGCAACAGGAAGGCTGGCGCGCGCCGCTGTATTGGCAACAGCAGGATGGCCAATGGTTCGCGCACACGCTGAATGGCTGGCTGGTCTTGAATGCTGACGAACCGGTCTGCCACCTCAGCTATTACGAAGCCGACGCCTTTGCGCGCTGGTCTGGCGCGCGCTTGCCGACCGAGGCGGAGTGGGAAGTCGCGGCCACAACGCTGCCTGTCACTGGCAACTTCGTCGAATGTGGTGCCCTACATCCAACAGTGGCAAATGCGGCTGACGATGCGCCATCGCAGATGTTCGGTGATGTGTGGGAGTGGACGCAGAGCGCGTATGCGGCGTATCCCGGTTACCAACCTTCGCCGGGCGCGTTGGGCGAATACAACGGCAAATTCATGTGCAATCAACTGGTGTTGCGCGGCGGCTCCTGCGTGTCGCCGCAAACGCACTTGCGCGCTGGTTATCGCAACTTCTTTCCGCCCGAAGCGCGTTGGCAATTCAGCGGCGTGCGGCTGGCGCGTGATCCGGCAACTTGTCATAAGTCGTCAAGCTGAAACCCGCGCGCTCGATCGCTGCGCGCACACGTGCACTGGTGAGTGCTGCAAGCTCGCGCGCGCCGCCGGGATTCTCGCGCTGCGCTGTTGCGCCGGCATCAAACGCCAGCGGGTGCGCATAAATTTCCGTCGCCGTCCGCGCCATGCGTGGAATCAGCCCGAGCAAGTAATCCTCGTTCAGATCGCCCGATTGCAACAGGCCATAAACTTTCTGCGGCTGCACGAAACCGCGCCCGCGCAATTGCCGTTCGCACCAGTGACCCAACAAATTGAAGACCGTGCCCCAAACCAACTTGATCGGCAGATGGCGGCGATCCAAGCGCAGGCTCAAGCACATTTCACCTTTCACGACGCGCACACGCCGGACGCCGAACTCTTCACAAAGATTGATGAGTTCAGTAAAGACAACCGGATGTTGATGCAGATGTGTATGGCCGTCTACGTGCGAAAACGGCAGGCTGGTGGCGGCGAATTTTTCAAACTGTGCGCGCATCTCGCAGCGCACTTCGCGGCGCGCGGTGTTGCTGAAGTAGTACCGGATGCCCGCTTGAAACGAACTGTCAGTAAAACAGTTTTGCGCATCGGTGATGTGCGGGAGTTCAGCGTGCGGCAAGGCGGCGCGGCCGAGCACGAGCACGAGATGCAAGCCGACCGCGAGCGATGGATTGGCTTTGGCGAACGCGACGGCCTGCGCGGCGGCGGCTTCATTCACCATCAGGCTGGCGCTGGTCAGGATGCCTTTTTGATGGGCTTGAATGATGGCGCGGTTGACTGCGGCGGAGTAGCCGAAGTCGTCGCCGTTGATGATGAGGGCGGATTGACGAATCGTGTCAGTCAAATCGGAGGGGCACTCGCTGGTCATCAAGTCAATCACTATCCTTCAGGGTTTAAGGAAGGCACAGCAGTCTGGGTGAATTATGGTTTCGCCCCGGCTTTCTTCAGCATGTCTACGAACTCTTGTTTTTTGTCATGTTGTGCAATCTGTAGCGCTGTTTCAGCTCCAAGCATCACATTTACATCGGCGCCACGAGTGATCAGCAACGAGGCAGTTTTCGGATGATTGCCATATATAGTCGCAAACAATGGGGTCCCATTCAGGGTATATCTCTGATTTATGTCAGCACCGTTATCAAGTAACAACTGCACAGCATCATTTTGTCCGCTTCTCGCTGCGGAATATAAAGGCGGGTAAGAATCACCAGCAGAAGAATCTGCATTCGCGCCAGCACGCAGTAGCGCCGTCATTTGTTCGACGTCTCCCACGTTAGCCGCCAAAGAGAGCTTGGCTTGTATATCAAAACAATGGGGATCATAAACCCCGTCTCCGTCCCCTTGTCCGTAGTAAACCGCTCGACAAGGCAATCCTTTGTTTTCTGAATCGGGTACAAAAGCAACTGGCGGTTTTGCCGCAAATGTTTTGCTTTGATCCGAGTTTGGCAAAGTCTTACGTTTGATGAGTGCGGCTACACAGGCAATCATTACAAAAAGAAAAAGGAGTAGCCATTTTTTAGCTCGTGCCATATCGCTTCTATGTCCTTTGTCGAAGACGGTGTGGTAAACCCTACTTTCCTGCACGTTGCCGCAACACTTCAAACAGCACCACGCCCGCCGCCACACTCACGTTCAACGAATTCAACTGCCCGCGCATTTGAATCGCCACCACCGCGTCGCAATGTTCGCGCACCAGGCGGCGGATGCCCTTGCCTTCGCCGCCCAGTACCAACGCGAGCGGCGGCGTGAAATCGAAGTCCCAGTGTTGCGTAGGGGCGTTGCCTTCGACGCCGACGACCCAGATGCCACGCGCTTTCAGGTCTTCGATCAAGCGCGACATGTTGGTCACGCGCGCGACGCGCACGTATTCGACCGCGCCCGCCGAAGTCTTGGCGACCGTTTCATTCAACCCGGCGGCGCGGTGTTCGGGGATGAAAACGCCATCCACGCCCGCGCCTTCGCACGCGCGCAGGATCGCGCCCAGGTTGTGCGGGTCTTCGATGCCGTCAAGCAAGACAAGCAGCGCGGGTTTGCCGTCAGTCAATGAATCGAGAATCGTTTCGGCTTCGACGTAGCCGCTGTGCCGGGTGGCGGCTTCGGTGAAGGCGACCACGCCCTGATGATTAGCCTGACGTGTTAATTCATCCAGCAAACGCCGGTCGCGCTTTTCGACGCGGATGTCGGAACGCTTGGCTAGTTCGAGCAGTTCGCTCAAGCGCGCGGGTTGGGCGCCGTCGAGGATCAGGATTTTGTTGATCGAACGGCGGCGCGCGCGCAAGGCTTCGAGCACGGGCAGCAGGCCGTAAATCTGATGGTTCGCCATGGCGCGTGAGTATGCGGATGCCGTTAGTTGGTTGCAAGCAAACCCTGGGTACGCATCGCTTCCAGCGTGCGGTCTCGGCGTCAGACCGCTTCCTGCCGGAAGGATTGCGTGCGCTGCCGAGACCGCACGCAAGGATGCGTGCGTACCCAGGGCTTGGGAACTTCGCGGCTGGCGCGGCGTCTACACGCGCGTGGTTGTTGCTGACCACCTCACTTCCCATTCAGAACAATTCAACATCCGCTGAACGGATCGGAGGAAACGTTTATGGTTACGTGTATCTGCCCGCTGTTCCTGGTGCTGCAACCGCCGGCCAAATCGGTGCTCTCGCTCAACCCGCGCGACATGATCGTGGGGATGAGCTGGCTCGGCTTTGCGGTGGTCATCGTGTTGTTGCTGATGTCCATCTATTCGCTTGCGCTGATGCTGGAACGCTATCTGACCTACAAGGCGGCGGCGGTGCAATCGCGCGCGTTCGCGCCGAAGGTGGCCGAGTTGCTGCGTGGCGCGCAATTGGACAGCGCCTTGAAGCTGTCGCAAAACTACCGCCGCAGCCATCTGGCCG
>JAYUCP010000332.1:0-28064 GCA_043740245.1 Acidobacteriota bacterium
AGCATGAACCAGACGCGCTCGGCTTCATCCAGACAGACTTCGATGAAGTGGTTGCCCGTGCCCAGCGTGCCCAGATGGTTCACGTGGTTGCCGCGATCCAGCCCGCGATGCTTCTCGCAAATGTCCTTGTAGCCGCGCTCCAACTGCGCCCAGACGCCTTTTTGCCGGCGCGGCAACTCGCCCCAAGCCCCCTTGTCGCGCCGCCCGCCGTGATCGGTGCGCCCGTGCGGCACAGCCTTCTCGATGGCGCGGCGGATGTTGCGCAAATTGTCCGGCAGATCATTCGCGGTCAACGTGGTCTGGACGGCGCACATCCCGCAGCCAATGTCTACGCCCACAGCAGCGGGCACAATCGCGCCTTTGGTTGCAATCACGCTGCCGATAGTCGCCCCGATGCCCCAATGCACATCGGGCATGGCGGCCACCCATTTGTAGACGAACGGCAATTGCGCGACGTTCAGCAACTGCTTCTTGGCTTCGTCTTCCATCGTGACGCCTTTGATCCAGGCTTTGATGGGCGCGCCGGTGGGTGGTTCGATGAGTTTGTATGTCGTGTTTGCCATTATTACTGCCTTCCCAAATTAAAGCTCATAACAAAATAGGCAACTGGCTTTTTGCCCGCATGTTCCAGAATAATTTACCCAAAAGGCTTTTTTGTTCTAACTCATTCCACAATTTCGTCAACTCACCTGCTATGCCAGCATTCTGTGACACATATCGAAAGACCTCCGTGCAAGCAAAAGCAGTTGCAACAAGGCTGATGATTAATGAGGGTTGTATGACGTTTTCGAAATAGGCACTCTTGACCGAGTCTGGTGTTCCATATCTCTGTGTTGGCAGAGCTTGGGCTGCCAACTTATCCATTCCTATGTGCGTGTATCCGCAAAGCAGTTTGTATTCAATGTGCCACCTGTTTAGAACACCCTTGATGGGGTCTTTAACCTTTTGTTTGGCTACCCCTGGAGTCGGAAAATCCTGGATCATTTTGCCTTTTAAGTTTAGTGGCAGTTCTTTATCAGGTTCAGGGTTGAAAAACTTGAACTCGACAGCGGCCTTCTCATCTGCTGAGACTCCATGCAAGATACGCCCTCTTTCCATTTCCTCAGGCCCATGAACTGTTAAGAACTCTTGATGTCTTGGCAAATCTTGATGCTCCTCCTTGTGTAAGAGGAAATATTGGTACTTCTTTTTCCAAGAGTCCTTTAGGTAAACCTCAACCCATTTCTTGGGGTCATCCAGAAGTAAAGTTAAGACGAAAATTTTTTCAATTTGCTCTCTAGCTAAAGAAAGCGCATCAGAGCCAAGCTCCATTTCTTTCTCATATTGCCCAACTAACAATCTGATACTTCTGTGTGTTACTCGGAACGCTTGCAATAAGTCAGCGATGAGATTCCTTGCCTCATCTAAGCTTTGTGCAGAACGCAACTCGATGGAACAACGATTCACCACGTTCCTCAGGAGTACGTCTAAATCCACAGCATCAAATGATTGTTCAGGATCAATATCCTCTTTCTGCCGGTAAAACATGGTCATTATCCTTTCATTGCTAAAGCTTTTGTGCGAGCGGTCGGACTCGAACTGACAACCGACCTGTGCCGTCCAGACAGTTTAGAAAACGCGATTCCCTTGCTTGTTTGTCTCTGCCTGCCTGAGCACGCCGCGATAGGTTCTGCCTCAACCTCTGTCCGTGATCACCCAACCAGTTACGTTTTTGGTGCGCCTATTCCGTATCGGCTACGCGAGCGTGTCTTTGGGTTTCAGCCCGCGAAGGCGGGCGGCAGAATAAAGCCCAGGGTGCAGCGCAGGCGCAGGCGCAGCCGGAGCGGAACCCTGGGTCACGCGCGATTGTTTCCCCCAGCCCGTGAAACGGGCGGCAGCCAGTGTCTGCCGTCCACTCCGTGGGCTTGGCATTTTACTGCCTTGCTGCCCAGGGTTGCGGCTACGCCTTCACCCTGGGCTTTATTCTGCCGCCCGCATTCGCGGGCTAATTCCGCTGCGCACTGTACCGTTGTTTCATCAATCCAAAAAGACCACCGGCGCTTGGTTCTGCGTGACGACCAGATCGAAGAAACGTTTTTCCTGAGCTACAACCCACGCCGTTGCGGGCGCGTGTCGGCGGAGATCGAATCCGCCCCTCCGATGAACACATCGGCGCTCTGACCATGTAGTTCCTTCAGCATTCGTCACGCCGAAAACGTTTGCGGCGACCAGAGGGTGATGAAACACGCGCTCTACTACTGAGCTACTGCCCCGCAAGCGAATGGAGCAGGCGGGAATTGCACCCGCGACCGCGTCATTGGAAAGATGTAGTTCCATCGGGCATTCGTCGCAAAACCAAAGAGCAAGGCCGACAAGAGAACAGTTGAGACGTTGACCATTAACAGTGATGTAGTCCCAACCAGCATTCGGCCTCCTAACGTAGGGGCAGACCTGCGTGTCTGCCCCGGTCGGGTCAGACGCCACCGGGGGCAGACACGCAGGTCTGCCCCTACGCTTTCCCGCTTCCTGCCGCAGTCACAAGCGCACCGCTTCGATCACACCGGCCCAGTGTTCCGCATTCATCCGGCCCGCGGCAAACTCCGCGATCAGTTCAAAGACCTGATCCGAGAAGCCGCCGACGTTGAGGATGTCCGCGCGTTCTTTGGCCTGCGTCGTCGCGTAAGGCTGGATGTCCACGCAAACCAGCCGCGCCTGCGGGTTGCGCTGCTTGAACTGCGCCCACTGCTTCAACGTCTCGGTTGCGCTGCCGCCGAAGCAGCCGTGGCGCGGCGTGTCCACCCACGATTCGTTGTCCGAAACGTAGATGACCAAATCGCCCGCCGCCTTGCGCCGGTTCAATTCGCGCAACGGGGCCGAACAGTTGGTGCCGCCCGATGGCAACGCCGCCAGCTTCTGCGCGTTGGTCAACACGCTGTCGCGCGGGTTCAAGCGGCACGCGACCACGTCATCCGAAAAGGGGATGACTTCGGCCTGCGGGTTCTGGCGCAGGATGGCCGCCGCCACCAGCGCCGCGATGTCCAGGCAACGCACCGCCGTCGTCGCGCCCTTGCGGTAACCCGTCGCGGGCGATTGCATCGAACCCGACACGTCGGGGAAGACGTAGACCTTGCCTTCGACGCGCGGCACGTTGCTGATGGCGACTTCCAGCGCGTCCTGCAACGCCTCGCGCACGACAGCGGGCACGTCTTCGTTGACTTGCGTGTACGCCGTCATCAACTGATACGGGAACACGCGCGCGCGGCGGATCAATTGCGGATTGCGCAAGCGTTCTGCGATCAGCTTCGGCAAACCCGGCTCGGCAAACACGCCGTGCCGCGCGAAGGTGTTCAGGTTCATCCGCGTCATCTGCCAGCCGGCGTGACGCGCGATCTCCGTCCATTCCGCCGTGCCCAAATCAAGTGCTGTCAGCATCTGGAACGGAATGTTTGGCGCATCTTTACGCTCGCCTGGCTTGGCCGCTTTGAACGCTTCGAACTCGCGCACGACCGGCGGCAACGCGGCGGCGTCGAACTCACGCCCGATGAAGTAGCCATACAACGCGGCGCGGCTGGCCGTTTGCGGCTTCGGGTGGATCATCTTGACGATGTCCGCAAACGTTGGCGTCTGGCCGACCGAATCCTTGAAGACGGCTTCGTCGCTGCGCGCGTCGAACCATGCGTTGATCAACCGCTTCGGTGCGGTGCCCAGCGACTTACGGCCCACCGCGCCGGAGCGCATGATCTGCACGAAGTTGCGCAAGAGCTTGCCGTTGTCAATCACGCGCGGGAACACGGTCTTGAACAGCGATTTGTCTTTCGTTGAAAGCACAGCCACGAGCAGCGCGGGCATATCCTTCAGCAAGCCGTGCTCGCGGGAGTAAACGGCGCACCGCGCGATGAACTCGGCTTCGATTTGTTGGCACAGTTCGATCACCTTGCTCAACTGTTCATCGGCGCTCGCGTAAAAGGTCGCGTTCAAACAACCGGTCGCGGCGTACTGCGCCAGTTGCTGCCGCGGTGACAATTGGTAGGCGTGACCCTGCGCTTCATTCACCGCGTCGGTCTTCGGCAACAGCTTGCCAGCGATGGTTTGGAAGAGATTCTTGTTTGCCATGGTTTTCATTTGGCGCGCCCGGTTGTACGGCAAGCTGTCAGCTTGCCGGGGCCTCCGGGGAAAGCCCATTGTTCGCCAGTCGAGACACCGGCAAGCTGACAGCTTGCCGTACAACGGGGCGCGCCAACTACTCCTTTGATTTCAATTCGTGACGCCGGGACATCGGCAGGTGCTGTGCCAGAGGCATGATGAAAGTTTCAGCCATGAGCTAAATCCTTGAATTGCTTATGAAATTCGCCGTTGGGTGGCGTTTGCCGAAAAAATTGTTGAGAATGCGCCCAGCATTCGGCTAGCAATAAAACTAGCGGCTTAGCTTTTATTCGCGGCAAAAACTATGGCAAACAAAAACCTGGTCATCATCGGTCTGCTCGGCCCCACGCTCGACACGGGCCGCGGGCCGGAGCGTTGGGAAAAATGGCGTCCCACCGTCGCGCTCTGTCAGCACGAAAACCTGCTGGTGGCGCGGCTGGAATTGCTCTATCAACCCAAATTCAAACCGCTGGCGAAAACGCTGACCGAAGACATCGCCACCGTCTCGCCCGAAACGGCAGTGCGCCTGGTCGAGATGGAATTCGCCGACGCCTGGGATTTCGAGGCAGTCTACGGCGTGCTGCACGATTTTGCGCGCACGTATGAATTCGATCTCGAACGCGAGGAATACCTGATTCACATCACGACCGGCACGCACGTCGCGCAAATTTGCATGTTCCTGCTGACCGAATCGCGCTACTTCCCGGCCAAGCTGATACAGACTTCGCCGGGCCGTATGGCGCGCGGCAGGGAAGCACCGGGCAGTTACGAAATCATTGATCTCGATTTGTCGAAATACGACCGCCTCGCCTCGCGCTTCCGCCAGGAGCGCGACGCCAGCCTCTCGTTTTTGAAGGCCGGCATCGCCACGCGCAGCAAGGCCTTCAACAAACTGATCGCGCGCATCGAAGAGGTCGCCAGCAAATCCAAAGCGCCGCTGCTGCTGACCGGGCCGACCGGCGCGGGCAAGTCCAGCCTGGCAAAACGCATTTATGAGTTGAAGAAACATAAGCACCAGATCACCGGCGCCTTTGTCGAAACCAATTGCGCCACGATTCGCGGCGATGCGGCGATGTCGGCTTTGTTCGGCCACGTCAAAGGCGCTTTCACTGGCGCATTGCGTGACCGGCCGGGCCTGTTGCGTGCGGCGGACAACGGCTTGTTGTTTTTGGATGAGGTCGGCGAGTTGGGCTTGGATGAACAGGCGATGCTGTTGCGGGCGCTGGAAGAGAAGGTCTTCATGCCGTTGGGCGGCGACCGCGAGGTGCGCAGCGAGTTTCAATTGATCGCGGGCACCAATCGCGACCTCGGCGCGATGGTGCGCGCGGGCAAGTTCCGCGAAGACTTGCTGGCGCGCATCAACCTGTGGACGTTCAAACTCCCAGGGTTGCGCGAACGCAGCGAGGACATCGAGCCGAATCTGGAATTCGAGTTGGAACAGTTCGCGCAACGCAACGGCACGCTGGTCACCTTCAGCCGCGAGGCGCGCGCGCGCTTTCTGAAATTTGCGATGTCGCCCGACGCGCAATGGCAGGGCAACTTCCGCGATTTGAACGGCGCGATCACGCGCATGGCGACGCTCGCGCCGGGCGGGCGCATCTCTTCCGCCGTGGTTGACGAAGAGATCGAACGTTTGCGCGCGTGGTGGCAGGGGCCGGCGGCGAATGACGGCGAGCAGTGGCTGGAACGCTTACTGGACGCCGACAAATTGGCCGCGCTCGATCTGTTTGACCGGCTGCAATTGGCGAGCGTGCTCGGCGTTTGCCGCCAGGCGCGCACGTTGTCGGAAGCGGGGCGGCTGTTGTTTTCAGTTACGCGTGAGAAACGCGCCACGGCGAATGATGCCGATCGGTTGCGGAAATATCTGGTGCGCTTTGGGCTGAGTTGGGAAGAGATCAGTGCGTTGGATTTGTGACATCTGCAAAAGCTCCGGTTCGTCAGGGTTGCAACAAAACAAATGCAAAGCTTTGGCCGATTTTGGTCCAGGCCTTAGCTGGCGCTGGTACTAAACGCATACCAGAAACCCGCCGCCAGTGCTCGACTAACGGCGGGCCTGCCGGGTTTAAGCGGGCGAGCGCTTTACGGCGCAAAATAGCCTGACGCATCCAGAATCAAATCCGTCGTGAATTGCGTCAGCACTTTGAACTTGCCATCCGCCGGGCTCAGGCCCACGAAGAAGTGCCGGTTGTAACCGAAGGTCGCAGGCGCAGGATAGTTCGACGTCGCCACCAACGGTGCCGTAGTCAGGTTCGCCGGGAACAGCGTCAGGAAGCCTGCGCCCGTGGTGTTGACGACCGAGGCATTGCCGACCACGGCTTGCGCACTGGCCGGCAGGGTGCAGAAGTTCGCGGCCATCTGCGTATGCGTCGCCGCGTTGAGATTACCGACAATCGGCGCACCGGTCATCGTGCAGCCGTTGAGCCCGGCGCGCGTTTCGAGCAGGCGCACCGGGCTCGGCAGCGGATTGAACAAGAGTCCTGCGCCGTTCGCGTCGGTGGCGTCTGCGCTGTAATAGCCCAAGATGTCCACGACCAAGTGCGTCGTGGCGAAGGTGTAAATCTTGAACTTGCCGTCCGTGCCCAGCTTCACGGCAAAGGGCCCGTTGATGACATCGTTACCCGCATAGTTTGAACTCGCCACGGTCGGACGAGTCCCGCCGCTCGGATAAATCGTCAAGTAACCCAGACCAGTCGGCAACACGCTCGTGGCATTACCGACCAGCACCTGCGCCGTCGCGGGAATCGAATTGCACGGCGCGGCCACGGGCGAACGGCCCTGCAACAACAAATCCAAATTCGGATCAGCATTCGGATTGCCCGTGCCGACGAGCGGCGCGCCCGGCGTGATGCAGCCGGTGAAGCCCACGCGCGTTTCGAGCAAGCGCACCGGCGTCGCCAGCGGATGGAAGTACAAGCCACCGGTGTTCGGCGGTGCATAATAGCCGGTCACGTCTACGATGACGTGGGTGGTCGCGCTGCTGAAAATCTTGAACGCGCCGTCGGTAGCGCCGAGTCCAACTGTGAAGACGTTGTTCGTGATTTCGTTAGTCTGGAAATTGGAGTTCGCCACGGTTGGTTGCGTGGCGCTGCTCGGGAACAGCGTCAGGAAGCCCGGCCCCGAAGGCACGACAGTGATGTTGCCCGTGACTGCCGCCGCCGCCGCTGGAATACCAGCACACGTTGTGCGCGCGGGCAGTGTGAGCGTGCCATTCGCATTGATCGGCGCGCCCGGCGTCGTGCAGCCGCTGAAGCCCGCGCGCGTTTCGAGCAAGCGCACCGGCTGCGGCAGCGGGAAGAATTGCAAGCCGGTGCCCGCGGCCTGGTTGACGGTGAAAGTGTTGCCCGCAATGGTGAGCGTGCCGGAACGCGGCGCGCCCGTCGCATTGACCGCCACGGTGTAATTCACCGTCCCGCTGCCGGTGCCGCCGGGTGTGACCCCCGTCAGCCAGGGAGCATTGCTTTGCGCTGTCCAGGGATCTCCGGCGGCCACCGTGACGCTGACACTGCCCGGCCCGCCGCTCGCGGGGAAGCTCTGGCTGGTCGGGCTGATCGCAAGGTAGGTGACGCGGAACGCATCAATCGGCCATTCGATGATGCTCCCTCCCGTCGGTCTGTTGAATGAAGGTATTTGGCCGAAGAAGTGAAAGCGAAGCCGCACGTTGGTGGGGTTGGAGGCGATGAAGCCGGTGATGTCCAAGGTTAGCAGCGCCGGCGTAGGGACGCCGTTGTTGGCAATTTGATGCAAAACATTGACCCAATTTGTGCCGCCATCCAGGCTGACATCCACATCGCCAATATGTGTTGAGCCTAAGCTCGAGTCGAGTTTGAACTGGTTGAGGAATTGCAAAACAACGCGGCCCAGTCCAGTGGCGTTGAAAGACGGTGTAATCAATTGCTCTTCCTGCGTCGAACCAGCACCCACACATTCAAGGGAACCGTTTGCCAGTGCCACCATCCCGACAAAAGGCGCTGGTAGCGGGGCGGCGAAGCTCGGAC
The DNA here is from genome assembly GCA_043740245.1 of Acidobacteriota bacterium. Lineage (GTDB taxonomy): Bacteria > Acidobacteriota > Blastocatellia > RBC074 > RBC074 > JACPYM01. Next base: position 8,118 of record JAYUCP010000332.1, read on the forward strand.
AAACATTGGCGATATTGACTGCTTTCCAAGTCGAATTTGCACCGCCGCCGCTGCCGCCATCAATGACCGTCCAGGTTGAAGGGATACCGCCCTCAAAATCTTCGGAAATAATCAGCCCAGGCACGATCTGATTCACATAAAAAGTCCGGCCTGCAATCGTCATCGTTCCCGTGCGCGGCAACGCGCTGGCGCTGGCCGCCACCGTGTAACTGACCGTGCCGTTTCCATTGCCGCTGCTGCCGCCCGTCACCGTAATCCAGGGGGCGTTGCTCACCGCCGTCCAATTGCAGCCGCCAGGGCCAGTCACATTGACCATCAAGCCTGTCCCCCCGATAGCGGCGACGGTTTGGTTCGCCGGCGCAATCGTCGCGCAAAAATTATTGATCGTTAGTGTATAGGCGCGCTCGCCGGTACAGTTGTTACCGTCGGTGGCGCGAATTATGAAATTGAACGTGCCAAACACGACGGGAGTGCCGCTGAGCAGGCCAGTCGCCGGGTTCAACGTTAAACCGTTGGGTAACGCGCCCGTGCTCACGCTCCAGGTGATTGAGCCATTCCCGCCGGTTTGGGTGAACGTCTGGCTATACGGCTGGGCGGCCTGTCCCGGCGGCAGGGTTGGATTTGATGGATTGACCGTGATGGTCGGGCAAGATGGATTGATCGTCAGTGAGTAGCTGCGTGTCCCCTGGCAGCCGATGGTATCGGTGGCTTGCGCCGTGAAGTTGAAAGTGCCCGCGACCGTCGGCGTACCGGTGAGCGCGCCTCCACTACTCAACGTCAAACCATTGGGCAAGGTGCCCGCGCTGACGTTGAAAGTGTATGGAGCCGTGCCACCGGTTGCGGTGAGTGACTGCGAGTAGGCTGCGCCTGTTGTCCCGGCAGGCAAGGTGAAGGGATTGACTGTGATGGCCGGGCAAATAACAGTCAACGAGAAGGCGGCATCGGTTGTCGTTCCGCAATTGTCAGTCGCGCGAATCGTGATTGTATGCGTGCCGGCTGGCGCGGCGTTGCTGATAGAGACGACGCCCGCGAGGTTGACGCTGATGGTGCCGGTGTAAGTGCCCTGGCTCTGCACGACGATGGTGTTGACTGAACCGTTATCGCTCGGGCCAGTCAGCGGATTGATCATTATTGCGCCGCCCGCCGTCACCGACGGGTTGCTGTTGTAGCTCAACGTTGGCGCAGTGTTGGCCGTCACCGTCACGCTCAGTGTCGCCGTACTGACTTCGCTGACGTTGTCAGTCACCGTCAACGTGAAGCTTGCAGTTGTGGCTGCACAGGAGGCAATAACATTTGCTGTCACGACCCCCCCTGCACTGACGCTGATACCCGACACCGTTACGCCGTTGACCGTGGCACTCGCGCCGCCATTGACTGTCACCGCAAGTGTGTTAGCCGCTTGATTGGCGTCGCTGACATTGGCGATAGTCGAGGTCGTAACAGGGCTGCCTTGCTGCCGGCTTACGGCAACGGCGCTGATCGCCGGGACGGTGTTGACCACGCGGCAAGCTGAAAACTCCGAGGTGTTGCCGTTGTTGTCGGTCGCGGTTGCCGTGATGAAATTCTTGCCCGCCACGAGCGACGCCGTGAAGTTAAAGCTGCCGGGCGCATTGAGGACGGTCGAGCCGAGGAAGACTTCGCCCTCGCCATTCCCGCTGCTGTCGCAGGCCGTGTTGGCAAAAAATTCGAGCCGCACCGGATAGGCGCTGTTGGCGACGGTGCTGTCGAGCGAACCGTTGATCACGCCGGTGCTGGTGACGAAGTTAAGCACGGGGAAGTTTTGTACGTTGTTCGGGCCGGTGTCAGGGTCGCCAGCGTCGTTGGCTGTCACGCCGCCGTCACTGTTGAGATCAATACCGAGTGTGCCGTTCGAGAAAATCGCGTTCGACGAGACCCGATTATTGATGGTCGTGTTTTGGTTGATGAACACACCTCTGCCGTTGTTGAAGGCAATTATGTTTCCTGCGCTGGCCACCGTTCCTCCAATCGTGTTGCCGGACGCGCCTGAATCAATGTGCACACCTTGCCCGCTATTGCCCAACGCCGCCGTGCCATTGAGGTCGGTCCCGATGAAATTGCCCTGCACCACATTGTTCGCACCCGCCGCAAAGCCCAAGGCCACGCCATCCTGGTCATTCCCCGAAATGACATTGCGCATTGCCGGCGTCGTCCCGCCAATCAAATTGTTGGCGGAAGAAATAAAAATGCCATTCGTCGCGTTGCCGCGATCCAGCGTACCCGTCGCATCCGTGCCGAGGAAGCAGCCCTGCACGACATTGCCATTACCACTGGTGAGCACGATGCCAGCCAAACCGAAGCGGTTGATGACCATATTTTTGATCGTGCTGTTGCCCGTTTGAACCAGCAAGCCTGAACCACTGACGCCCGTCCCGTTGAGTTCAACGCGCGTCGCGCCGCCCGTGTTGCCGTTGATGCTTAGCGATTCGGTGATCGTCGGCAGCGGGCTGGTCACATTGATCACCGGCGTGCCAGCGCCGATGTCGAATTGAATCGTATCCAGGCCTGGCGTGCCCGGCTGACATTCGTTGACGGCGGTGTTGCTATTGGCGGCTTGAATGGCTTCGCGCAAGGAACAGAGCCCGTCCATCGCCACAGTGTCTGCCGTGGTATTGACCGTGATGGTGGCGAAGACCGCATTGCCCCAGAAGCCGCCGGTGAGCGAGAAGCTGCCGGCGCTCGTTGACCCGAGCAGCCCCTGCCCGATGGAGCCGGTCAATTGATTGGCGGCACTGGTGTTCGTGCCGCCGCCACTCGTCAGGCTCGCTTGCGTGAAATTGAAACTGCCGCCGGATTGCGCCGGCTCGAGCGCTGGGTTGCCGGCATTGAGCGGCGCCGGCGCGGCAGCGTCGTTGGCCCGCGCGGCAATGCCGTCCGGTGGGCCAGCGGTTTTGCCGGGCGCCGTCCTGCGGCCGGCGCGCGCCGGCGGCGGGTTGATGGCGTGGCGGGCAAGCGGCGGTTTGCCGCCGGACGTGAGTTCAAATATCCGATGCGCCGAGATGCTGAAGCCAAATAGCACGAACAGCAAAAAGAGTAAGGTCAAATGAAAACGACTGCCTGGTTTCCGCATAACTGTGTTCTCCACTTTCGGTAGTTGAGAGCTTATGTCTGGACACTTTCGTCAGAGTGAAGGACAAGGATACGCGGATGACGCGGATGCGGCGGATCGGCGCGGATCAACCCAAAGAAAATCCGCGAAAATCCGCCGCATCCGCGTCATCCGCGTATCGAAGCTCTTTCGGATAAAGACGCTTCGTTTCATCTTTTCAAATGTGTCCAGACTCAAGTAGTTGAGAGCGATTTTCCGTAACGCCGCCAGAGCGAGACCGCTGTCCCCTCATTGCCTGCCGTCCGGTTTATTTGCCTGCGGGCTGCGTTGCGCCTGCGCTGCCCCGTCTGCCTTATCCGACTGCCGTTCGAGCAACTTCAGCATGGTCTGCTCCAGCGCCGTGAGCCGGCCTGCCAGCGCGGCATTATGTAGTTGCAGGTTTTCGTTCTGCCCTTTCAGCGCGGCGTTTTCCACCTGTAGGGAAGCGAGGGCGGCCTGCTGTTCCTGGATGGCTTTGATCATGACGGGAAGCAGGCCGGTGTAATTCATCCCAAGTGGCGCGGCCGGGTCGGCGCTTCTTTCGACCACTTCGGGGAGCACCTTTTCCACTTCTTGCGCGATCAGGCCGAGATTCGTGCGCCCGTCGCGGCGGTCTTTCCACAGGAAGGTGACGGGACGCAGTTGCAGCAGTTCGTGCAGACCATAGCGCAAGTTCGTCACGCCCTCTTTCAAGCGGGCATCGGAGGGTGTAATAAAATTCTGAATATAAACGAAACGCCAGTGATTCATCGGGCCACCGAGGTCCTGAGTCAAATGGGTCTCCGGTTCGACGCTGGCATTCTTGATGCGAATCAGGCCGGCTCTCAACACCATCCGATCATCTGCATCCTCTTCGCCGAGGTAAACACAACCATTGCCACCACACGTATCGCCAAAACTGACGAGTTTCGGATCAGCACCGAGGGCTTGAGCGCCGATCTGGATCACCGCGCCGTTGCCACCCGCCCCCGAGCCGTCCTGAACGTGCAGTCTTCTGGCCGGTGTGGGCGCGCCGATGCCGAGGTTGCCGGCGGCAGTCAGCCGCATTCTTTCGGTTGCGCCACCTGCCCCATTCTTCCAAATGAACCCGCCGAAGGCACGGAACTCCGGGCCGTCCGCGACGCTGGAGTAGAGCAGGCCATGATTGGCGTCGCTCCCAATGCGCAGCCGCAGCATAAAATCATTGAGGGCGGCGTGGCCGCCGATGTCGAGTTTCGCCAATGGAGATGCTATGCCGATCCCGGCGTTGCCGCCGATCAAGCCGTTGCCGCTGATGCTGAAATTGCTGGCGGCCTGCTGGACGGTCGTGTTCTGAATGTAGTTGCCATTGCCGCTGGGCAGGTCGCTCGCGGCCAGGCCGGTGACGGCCCAAGCGCCGGCGCCCGAACTCCGCAGAAACTGGCCGGCGGCGCTCGGGCTGCTGGTGATGCCCGTGCCGCCTCTGGCGATGGGCAGGGTGCCGGCCGCAATGTTGGCCGCGCTCAGGTTGGTCAGCCCCGACCCGTTGCCGCTCAACGTCCCGGTCGTCACGGTGAGATTGCCGCCGAGCGTACCGTTGCCGCTGATGTTGAAGTTGCTGGCGGCCTGCTGGACGGTCGTGTTCTGAATGTAATTCGCGCTGCCGGCGGGCACGCCCGCAACGGGAATGGCGCCCGTAATCTTGCTCCCGGCCAACCCGCTGATCTGCGCATTCGGCACACAGCCGACGCAAGCCGCCGAAAGCGCGTCGGCGCTGCTCGCGTTCAGACTCTTGATGGTGTAGGGCGTCGCAGTGACGAGCAGGCGCGGCGTGAGCGTGGTGAAAGCGCCGATGCTCGGGCCGGGCCGCACGCCGATATCCAGAAAGCGGTCCGCGCCCGGAAAGGCGGCGGCGCCGAAATCAAGTGTCACCGTGAAGACGCCGCTGCTCACCACCACATCTTCGAGCGTCCCGGCGCCGAGTTGCGTCCCGGCGGCCAGCAGATCGAAGAGCTTGAACTGGAAGTCATACGTGCCGTTGGCCGGGTTGCCGCCGTCGTTCAAGCGCCCCTGATAGGTGAAGGAAGTGGTCTGTGCCTGAGCCGTGCCGGCGCCGAGCAACAGCGCCAGTGTCAAGGTGGCCAAGAAGGTGGCCAACCAGGTGGCCAATGAAGCGAAGCGAATCTCGGTACGGCGGTTCATTTTGGTTGTCTCCTTGCATTGAAACGGTTGTAGCAGAATCTCCGGCGTGGCATCGAATTGCAACAGCGAGCGCAACTGAGCCTGCGGGCCAGACTCCGCTGCGCTCACTAACGAATGAATTGACGCTGGGCGCTGGTTGGACACGATTACCAGCACATTTGCCGGATGCCACGGGCTTGCCCGGCTTGTCCCGTAGCCGTTACTTTACTGATGTTACGCACGACCAGGTTTTTCGAATCAATTGACAGTTTCTTTGTGCCGGAGGCACAGCGGATATTAGCCGGTGGTGCAGCGCTAGCGGAACCACCGGAAACGTGAGCAACCACACCCGCGTCCTGAAGGGACGCAGGACAAGACTTCCCATCAGCGCGCAGTCTTGTCCTGCGCTCCTGCCGGAGCGCGATGATGATTTCGCTACAATTCCGGTGGTTCCGCTGAAGCTTCACCACCGGCTAATATCCCGCGCGCCTCCGGCGCAAAAACCTGTCAAATCATCTCGTTTCATCTCGACTGCGTAACATCAGTTACTTTAGTCTTTTACGGCTTGCCCGCCAGCTTCGTCCACTCGCCCGAAAGAATAAAGCTGGCCCAGTAATAGGGATGACTGTAATCCGGCGCATTACGCCGCGTGGTTTTCCGCCCCTGCGGTGATAGCCCGCGTTCGGCGCGTGCCAGCATTTGCAATTGCACGCGCTGCAAAGCGTCGGCGCGGCCTTCGTCCTGTTGCAAGCGGCGGTAAAACGCGATCATCAAATCGCGCGTCGCCACATCCGAAACCGGCCAGAGGCTCATCACCTGGGTTTCGCTGCCGGCCAGCACCAGCGCGCGCCGCAAGCCATACACGCCTTCGCCGTTTTTGACCTCGCCCACGCCCGTGTCGCAGGCCGAGAGCACGACCAATTGCGTGCCCCACAAATCCAAATCGGCGGCTTCGAGTGCGGTGATGATGCCGTCCTCCGCGGCGCTCGGTTTTAATTGATTCGCGCCCGCCAGGGCTAGGCCCGAACGCAGCAACGGATTGTCGAGTTGCATGTTCGCCAGCGCGGCTGCCGTGGCCGTGCGCGGGGCGGCGGGACTGTCTTCAAAGAAAAAGCCGTGCGTGGCGATGTGCAGGATGGACGGGCTGGCCGCCTGCTTCAATTGCGTTTCAGTCGCCTGTTGCGCGCTGTAGAGCATGGCTTCGGGCAGGATCGTTTTGAGCGCCTCCGCCTCGCCCGCCGTGCCGGGCAGGGCGGGGAAAAAGGCGACCGAAAGAATCGAGCCGTTGGCCGCGCCAGACGGGGCGGGCCGAATTTGCAAGACGCGTTCAGCGGGTGCGAGTTTGGTGGCGCTCTCGCCGAAATCCGGGTTGGCGATGATCAGCGCGCTCTGGCGGCTCGGCTGTTTGACTTGCAAGCGCAACAGGTCGCGCCCGCTGGTCAGGTAGCTGAAGTGATAGCGTTTGATCAGATATTGGTTGCGGTTGTCCACCAGCGCGGCGAATGGGATCAGATTGAGCGAACCTTCGGGCGCGAGCAAGACGCGGCGCGTGCGGCCCAGCAACGGGCGCAGCGGCTGCATCACCAAACGGTCAACCGCGCGCGCCAGCGTTTTGACGTTGCGCGATTTCCGATCGCGCAGCGCCTTGCGCCAACGTTCGATGGCGTCGTCAATGCGTTGCCGGTCGCCCAATTCGATGGCCTGCGGTTCGCCCGTGCGGCGCAACACATAAGCGGCGTAACGCGGTTTGTCGTAAGCGTCGGTCAGTTTGGTGAAGCGCGCGTTGAAGGGATGATAAGTTGCGAATTCGATCAACGCGGTGTTCGCCGGAATGGCCGCTTGCACGGCGTCGAGCGTGACGGATTGGGTTTGCGCGCGGAACGCGGCGCTGCGGCGGCTGATTTGGTCTTCGAGCTTGTCGCGTTGTTCTTCGAGCGCCTTGAGGCGGGCGCGATGATCTTCCGGCTTGGTGCGCGGGGGCGGCCCGGCCAGCGCCAGCCGCGCAATTTCGGCGCGCGTGGTTCTGAGTTGTTCGAGCAAGGCGCGGTCATCCGGCGTAGCGCGGCGGCGCAGCGCGGCCAGGCTGTCAATCATCGCATCCAGCGCGCGGCCCTTGCGTTGCAACAGCACGGTCAGCGCCAGACGGCGGGCCGCTTGATTGTTGGGTGCGGAACGCAGGTGCAACGACAGCGTGCGATCAGTCTCATCGGCGGCGGTCGTCAGGTAAGCCAGTTTGGTGCGTTCGGAACCAGCGGTCAGGTTGTAAACGATGTTGCGTTCGATGACCGCGTTGGCGCGTGCCAGCGTCGTGATGGCTTGCGGCAAATCGCCCTCGGCGGTGTAAGTGCGCGCCAGGTTTCTGAGTGCGCTGGCGACATCCGGGTGGTCTTCACCCAGCACTTTCCCAAGGAGTGGAATCACGCTTTGAGACCGCTGTTCGGATTTTGCGTAATCGCCTTGATTGGCAGCATTCACTGCGAGATTGGCTTGCGTCCGCAAGGTTTGGGGATGTTCTGCGCCCAAGGCGGCTTCCTGGAGCGGCAGTAGGCGGCGATAGAGCGTTTCGGCCTCGGTCAAATCGCCATTGTCCTGGCGCAGCGCGGCGAGGTTGGCGAGCGCGGGCAGGTATTGTTGCGGATTGGCCTGGTTGGGCGCTTTGTCCACGATACCCAGCACACGCTGATAGTACGGTTCGGCCTGCTCGAATCGTTGCTGCTCAAAATAGATATTGCCGAGCAGGATGAGCGTGACCATCAACCGCGCATCCTCCGCCCCAAAGGCCTGCTCCCTGATCGCCAGGGCGCGGCGCAAGGTTGATTCCGCTTTGGCGTTGTCGCCGCGGCGCGCGTATATGGAACCCAGATTGCTCAAGGCACCGGCGATGTTGGGGTGATTGGCCCCCAGCAATGGTTCCCAGATAGCGATGGCACGCAGGTATTGCGGCTCGGCTTTGACGAAGTCGCTGCGCGACAGATAGATCGCGCCCAACTCGCTGTACATCTGGCCCAGACCCTGGTGGCCCGGGGCGGGCACTTTTGCGGCGATGGCCAGCGCGCGTTGTATCTGCGTTTCGGCTTTATCAAAGTCGCGCCGGTTGCGCTGAATGGCGGCCAGTTGCAGCAGCGTGCTGGCGACTTCGGCATGGTCTGGCCCCAGCGCCTGTTCGCGCGCCGCCAGCACTTGTTCGGCCAGCGTTTGGGCTTCGGGGAATTTGCCCGCGTCCAGCAGCTTCTGCACCTCGGCGCTTTGCGCGCGCGTCGTTTGGATGACGCGGTCTTGCGCGCTGGCGTCGCTGGTTTGGTTTGGATTGGTTTGCGCCTGAGCCGTTGCGCAAAGCAACCAGCCCAAACTGCATACGAGCGAAAATAAAAAGCGATTTGCGGTGCACGTCATAGCGATCTCACTTTCTGACCTTGGCCTGAAGTTGGGTGAATTCAATGTGTGTGGTAGTTCGTCGCAGTGGATGCGCGCATTCTGCATCTTGCCGGGCAATTTCGCTATAGCAAAGTCGCCGGGCAGGTTTGCGCGTAAGCACGGACCCGCCAAGCTGGCCGGGAGAATCCGTGCTTAGGCGCGTCGGCAGACAGCGGTAAGCGGCTCACAGCTTGTTGTGGGGAGGCCGGAACCGAACGTTGTGGTCTGCCAAGCTAAATCAAGCCAATCGAGATTGGTACACTCACGTTCAACTGAGGGCAGCGCCAGCAAGCGTTTAGAGTTCCGCCTTTAGGCGGCAGCGCGCCGCAGGCGCGTCATTGGGGCGCTGCGCCCCCGCGCCGCCTAATGCCGGAACTCTAAACACTTGCTGGCCAGGGTTGTAGTTTCTGCCGGTGTTCCAATGTTCAGTGGTTCGATTTAGCTGGATGGGGAGTTCTGCTAGATTTCCAGGTTGCACTTGTTATAGCGGAAATTTTGGTTGGACGGTCGCATCTTCTTGAAAAAATATTTGTGGATCACTACCAAGTTTTGGCTTGGTGCGCCAAAACCAACCACGGCTGAAGCCAGGTGGAGCTTGTGGCGCGCGCCTCAACTCACCTTGACCACTACCAATGTTTGATCGTCTTGCGGTGCGATGGAGCCGAGGAACGCTTTGACATCAGTCATGACCGCATTGAGCGCCGCACCCGCATTCAGCTTGTCGGTTTGTTTGGCCACGGCCAGCAGGCGCTCTTCGCCATATTCTTCCTGCTTGGCGTTCATCGCTTCGGTGATGCCGTCGGAATAAAAAAACAGCGTGTCAGCGGCGGCGAGTTGCAGGCTCGCCACTTGCAGCGTCGTGTTGAAAAGCTTGCCCTGATTCAACCCCAAACCCATGCCCGCCGGCCGCAGCAATTCGGTCGCGTTGCGCGCGGGGCTGCGCCAGACGGTCGGATTGTGGCCCGCGCGCGCGTAAGTGAGCGTGCGCGTCGCCGGGTCGAGCACGCCCAGAAAGAGCGTGACGAAGACCTTTTTGCGGCAGGCTTCGTAAAGGTGGCGATTGACCTCGCGCAGGATGTTGCCGGGGTCGCTCTGTTCTTCGGCGACCGAGGCGAGCAGCCCTTTGGTCAGCGTCATATACAACGCGGCCGGTACGCCTTTGCCTGAAACATCGGCGACCACGATGCCCAGCCGTCCATCGGGCAGGTTGATGAAGTCATACAAGTCGCCGCCGACATCCTTTGACGGCGTGCAAATCGCCGCGATGTCATAGCCGGGCAGACGCGGCGGTTCGCCCGGCAGCATCTGTTGTTGCGCGCGGCTGGCGACTTCGAGGTCGGCTTTCAAGCGTTCGCGTTCAACCCGATTGGCCGCTTGCAGCAGCGGTTCAAACGTGGCTTCGGGAATTTCATTGCCGCGCCAGACGCCTATCAAAGCAACAAGCAACGCGCCGCCCAACCCCGCCAACACAACCCAGCCTGAATTTTTCAGCGCGGGATAAGGTTGAACCAAAAGGCCGAGTGCTTGCAGCACGGCCAGCGAACTGAGCGCGCTGGCCAGCACGGCGAGAAAATCAAAGCGACGGTAGATGGCGTAATAGATGGCCGTCAAACCGCCGCCCAACAACAGCGCGGCGCTGATCGAAGTGATGAAATAAACTTCGCCCGACAACCAGATCGAACCGGCCACGAGCACCGCCAAGCTCGCCCACCAGCGCGGCAGATAGGCTTCGAGCAGCGGTACGATGAAACTGAAAAAGAGAAAGACGCCGAACAGATGTTCGTTGGTTAGGGCCGCTATGGCAGGCGACGGCGCAGTGAACTGGCTGTACGAATCCCGTATGCCAAAGCGCACTGCATTCAGATACGGCAGCGTTTTGAGCAAGAAGGGCAGCGCCGCCAGCACGCCACCCAATAACACACCGGCGGCAACTTGCTCCCAAAGGTAGCGCGCCTTGAGTTGGCCTTTCAACAACAATTCAAACGCCACCGTGCGCCGCCCGGGCGCGCGTGCCGCCAGCGAATGGCCGCTGGCCCAGAACAGATAGAGCGGCGCCGCAAACAACAGCATCACCAGCGCCAGGACTAGCAATCGAAGCAACGTTGCCAGAGGGCCTTGGTTGAGCGATACGTCAATACTCCGATCATCCAGATAACCGCCGAAATAGTTGCACACCACCAGCAACACATAGCAGAGCGCGAAACTGAGCAGCGCATACCGGTGCAGCAATTCGCCATTGCCCCAGCCGATGAAAAACAGGAACAGGCAAATGATGCTGAGCGGCAGCAGCAGCACGCCCATTATCGCGCGCAAGACGCGCTGCGTCGGATTCTCGTAAGCATCGGCTTCCTGTTGAAAGGCTTCGCTGAAATTCGGGGCGAAAGCGGCCTCGCGCACTTGCTCGCCGCGCACCGAAATTTCGGCGAGCAATTTCAGCCGGTCATCGGTGTTGAAACTGGCCGTCCAGGTGAACTTGGCGTTCTGGCGATCACGCGTCAATTGCGGCGCGGGCGCAAACAGCGGCTGTTCGGCGCCGCTAAAACTTTTGAAGGCGGACTCGGCCAGCGCTTGATTGGGTGGCGCTTCCGGTTGTCCGGCGGGGGCGGCTTTTTCTTCGAGCTTCTCTTTCTCGCGCTTGCCGCCGGGATCGGGGTCAATTTGAATGTTGTCGCCGCAACGCTCGCGGCAGAATCGGAACGGGCGTCCTTGCGGCGTGAGTTGCACGATGGCCAGGCCGTCCTTACCGGGCGCATGCAGTTTTACTTCCGTCAGCAACGACGGCAACAACGCGGCCACGACTGGCAGCGGCTGTTGGCGCAGGTAGTAAGTATGCTGGTCGTCGCGTTGGCGGCGCGTTTGCACCTGTGCGTCCCAGCCGGTGGTGTCCAGGCCGAAGCTTTTGGTGATTTCATGAGCGCGGTTGATGGCGCGCGCTCGATCAAGCTGATAGTTCCATTGCGTGGCCGGTGAAAAGCGCGGATAGAGGGCGAAGAACGCTCCGTAGCCAACGACGGCCAGTGCGATCAAGGTGAGCCAGTTTGGTTTGTTCATAGCGGACGCTTTGGCTTTAGCCCGCGAAGGCGGGCGGCAGCATAAAGCCCAGGGTGTAGCGCGTGGCGCGCGGAACCCTGGGAACATTGGCGAGTACGAGCCAAGCCCGCGAATGCGGGCGACAGATCGTGGCCCGTCGGTGAATGGCTGTCGCCCGCATTCGCGGGCTTGGCGCTTCAACTTGACGCGTTCCAGGGGTTCCGGCTACGCCTGCACCCCCTGGCTTTATGCTGCCGCCCGCATTCGCGGGCTGAAATCATCTGCACTTCTTCTCTTGGTTGCGGGTATCGCGCTCAATCCGCCTGCGTTTCCGCCAACCCCATTTCAAACGGCACGCCCACTTGTTCAACGCGCACGACGACGGCGGTGAGGTCGTCGCCGAGTTCCTGTTTGCGCACCAGTTTGAAACAGCGATTGACGCTTTCGACCAGGGCGGCTTGCAATTGATGCGATTCGTCCGCCTGGGTCAGCAAGCGCGCAAATTCATTTTCCGGCGTCTGGTTGCTGTTCTGCCAGACCTCGACCAGGCCGCCGGTGTAAACGATGAGGTGGTCGCCGGTCTCGACTTCGGCGCGGCCTTCGATCACGCGGATCGCCGCTTTGTCGGCATGGTGCGAGGAGAATTTGATTTCGTGTTCGGAGACAGACATGACTTCAGGCGCTTTGCCTGTGGGATTGGCCCGCCCCAGCAAGACCTGCGGGAACTTTCCGGTGCGCGCGTAACGCAGCACGCCGTCGCTGGTATCCAGCACCAGATACGCCAGCCCGATGGCGTCGTCGTGCGTCAGCATTTGCGTCAGCCGTTCCTGCAAGGCGCGCATCACTTCGGTGGGCGAATCGTCGCCCCCTCTTTGGTTATTGGACTGGCCGCCGACTTTGGACATCAGGAAGCCTTTGGCATAAGCGATAGACAGCGCCGAACCGAGGCCGCGTCCGCCGCCCTCGGCCACCAGCATGGCGATCTGGTGCGGGCCGACCTCAAAGAAATCATAGAAATCACCGCCCACCTCGTGCGCCGGTACGCACGACGCCGCCACGGTGAAGTTGGGCGAGATGGGCAGGCGTTGCGGCAACAATCGCTCTTGCGCCACGCGCGCGGCTGACACTTCGGCCTGCAACGAAAGGCGTTCGGCCAGCAGGCCCGCATAGACCGGACGCACGTCTTCATCACGATACCAGCGGCCTTTGACGGCGCAGTAGAACAGGACGGGCAAGACCAGCACGGCAATCAGCGCGGCCAGCACGCCGGCTTGATGAATCGCCGGAGCAGGTTGAAGCCAGGCGGTGAGTGTGAATTTCAAATAGATCGGCGCGGCCAACGCGGCGGCGGCGGTCAGCAAGTCGAACTTGAAGAAGACCGTCAGCAGCACGACCGTCTTGAGCGCGGCCAGCAACCACATGCCGGTCCAGGGATGAAAACTATGCAGCGGCAATTGCGCGATGATCCACGCCCACACGGCGAGCAGCGCGATGACCCAGTTGCCCATCCGGCTCTCAGTCATGAAATTTGCGGGCAGGTATTCGCCGAGCCGATTGAGCCAGCCCGTGATGCGTCCCGCGGGCCGCATCAGCCGCCGCAAAAACGGCAAGGGCAGCAGCAGGCCGATGACCGCCACCAACACGACATCGGTTTGCCAACTGGTCAGCACCAGCAAGACCGGCCATTCGGCGAAATAGACTATGAAAGGCAACAGTGCCTCGCCCGCGCCGGGTTGCCGCGCAAACCACAGACCCACCAATTGAAACGCGAGCCACAACCAGCCGCCCAGCGCACAGCCCCAGAGCGCGGCACGGCCCACATTGCGCGAGAGAAACTTGCCCAGAATCAGCGTGTCAATCGAAGTCAGTTTGCCGGGATAGGCTTCGCGCAAATCGCCCTCGCCGCTGCCATAGGCCAACCCGATGAAGAGCCCCCCCAGCGTCCACATAATGCCGGAGGTCACATAGATCACCCAGGCCGGCACGGTGACCGGCAATTGCGCTGTTTGATAAAGCGCCGTGTCGGTGAGGATGACAAACAGGTTGAGCACGACAGCCAGAAACCCGGTGATGAAGAAAATGCGCGCGTAGGAAAGTTCTTTTTGGCGCGCGCGTTTGACGAAGCGGTAAATGCCGAAGATGACGGCCAGCGTCAGGGCGAGCGAGAAGGCGATAATGCTGCTCAATCTGAGCGGTCGGTCGGCGTGCAACGCTTGCCGTGCGAACGCCGGGTCGAGTTGGGTTTGGATTACTTCGCCGATGACCTGCTTGCCGTAAATCGCGATGCTCGTTTGCGCATTCAACTCCGCCAACCCCGCCACCTGCCAAGCCCAGGTGTAATGGCGTGTCAGGTCGCCTTTGTCGGCAACCTCGCGCACTTTGGGCGCCGCGCTGAAATTGGCGAAGGCGGCTTCGGGACGCGCGCGCAAATGTTGCTCGGCCAGGCGTTGCGCTTCGGCGGGGCTGAGGTCGGGTTGTTTATCGGTTTGCCAGAGCGTACGGCGAAAGCCGAGCGGCTGGCCAGCCGGCCCCAAGAGCACCTCGGCGATTTGCGTGTTGTCCGCTTTGTGGAAGAGCACCTTCAGCGTCAACGGCGCGACGTAACGGCGCGCCTGTGCGCGGGCCGCCTTGCTTTCAGGCGTGGCTGTTAGGTTGAGGTAGCGTTGCAAATCATCATCCGGTTCGATGTTGCAGTAACGCGGCCAGCCCGCGACGTTCAACCCGTTGGCGCTCAGGTACGCGGCAGCCTTGGCAAAGGCCTGCGTCCGGTCGAGGCTCAGCCGCACCTGCGCATTGGGATTGATCTTCAGATAAAGATAGCTGCCGCCCGCATACGCCAGGGGCGCGAGCACCAGCAGCGCGAGCCAGAACACACGCCAGCGGCTGGTCGCAAGTTTTTGAGGCAGCAAGGTCGTGAGCAGCATGCTATTTGATTTGGCAATTGGGTTCGTGACAGAAACGCGGGCTGCATAGTAAGGAAGCGTTTCAGCGAGCGCAAGGTTGCCTCTGGGTACGCACCGCTTCCAGCGTGCTCTCGGCATCAAACCTATTTGTTCCGGCAGGAAAACCTCTTCAGCCTTGGCGTCTTCCTGTCGGCAGGAATGCGTCTTATGCCGAGACTGCACGCTGGAAGCGGTGCGTACCCAGGTTCACGCGTGATGCGCGTGCATATACAAATGCCCGTGATCGTCAACGTGCACGTGCGGGCGGCCGTGCGCGTGGGCGTGCAACTGCTTGACATCCAGCGCAGACTTCTGGGCGGCGGGGAATGGCTGGCCGGTCATTTCGGTGTAGACCTTTTCGACTTGCGCGGCGAGGTAGCTGCCGACGTAACGTGCGATGGTCTGATCGGTTTTCAGTTCAGCGCCGATTTGCGTGATGGCGTCACGGATTTGCGCGCCGGTCTTTTTGGCTTTGAGCAGATTGCCGACGCTGGCGCGCAAACCGGCGAAGAAGCGTTGTTGCTCGGCCAACACGATCTCGACGCCGCGCGGGCCGTGGCCGGGGCAGACGATGCGCGCGCCCAGTTTCTTGGCAGCCTCGAGTGTGCCGAGCCATTTCTCGACATTGCCGTCGCCGACGAAGTTGTAGGGGCCGTTCACGCAGGCATCGCCGCTGAAAAGAATCTTTTCGTTGGGCAGCCAGGCAAAGGCATCGCCGTGCGTGTGCGCTACGCCGAGGTGGTGCAATTCGACGCGGCGTTTGCCGTCGTCAAAATACAACTCGTGCGGAAAGAGCAGGGTGGGCGCTTTGAGTTTGCTGGCGCGCACATCGGCGCGTGTCTTGGCGGCAGCTTCCCATTGGCCCGGTTCATACTTTTTCATCTCTTCGACAACGCCGGTGTGGGCGACGGGCGTCGCGCCGTTATCAACCCAAATCTGATTGCCGTAGGCGTGATCGCCGTGATGGTGCGTGTCAAAGGCAAAGCGGATCGGCTTGTCGGTGAGCGCGCGAATCTTCGGCAGGATTTCCAGCGCACCCGACGGGAAGTTGGCGTCAATCACCAGCACGTAATCATCAAAGATGACCCAGCCGTTGTTGCAATGCCCGGCCAGCAGATTGCCCTGGTGAAAGTAGACGTTGTCGGTCAACTGATCCACCTTGCCGACCTGCGCCGGGCGCGCGTAGGCAGTCATCTCGGCGATGATCTCATTGGCTTCGATTTCCGAAGCCGCAGTCGTCAGCAGGGCCGCGCTGCTCAATAACATTTCGCGTCGTGTAAGTTGAGACATGGGAACCTCCTGGGAAAATGTAGAGCAAACTGTCCAGTTTGCTCTGTTTGCGGTTAAGACGTCTTGCGCCGAAGCTGAGCAAACTGGACAGTTTGCTCTACGCACGCCGTGCGCTTTTAAGAGATGCCAGTCTAGCTAACACCGAAAAGCCCGATCAAGACGAGCGCCGCGCCGATGACGATGTGCAAGACATCATCGGCGCGCGTCCATTTGAATTGCGCTTTGGGAAAGAGGTTGGTGAAACTGGCGAAGGCTTGATAGAGATCAATCAAGCCGAAGCCGAGATTGAAATCGCGGCACCATACTTCATTGCCGCTGCAAACGAGGGCCAGACCAAGCAAGCCGAAAATGATGTGAAAGACGTTGTACGGCGTTGCGCCGCTCGTCAGCGCCTTGCTGGCGGGAATGACAAACCCCAGCACTCCGACCAGCACCAGCACCGGCGCGAAAACCAGCAGCGTCCAATAGTTCATGCCGTAAGCCATATCAGTGAGCCTTTCAAGATAGGGCGTGAGACTGCCGCGCCGATAGTTGGGTGATGATAGTTATGTGACGTTACTTTACGTCGAGCAATTCCACGTCGAAGTGCAGCGTCGCATTCGCCGGAATCTTCGGCGGACTGCCCATCGCGCCGTAGCCTAGATTGCCAGGGATAATCAGTTTGCGTTTACCGCCCACTTTCATGGACATCACGCCTTCGTCCCAGCCTTTGATGACGGAGCCGGCGCCGATTTTGAAGGTGAACGGTTGACCGCGCCCGACCGAACTGTCGAACTGCGTGCCATTCTCCAGCGTGCCGGTGTAATGCACGGTGACCATCTTGCCAGGCGCGGGGCTCGCGCCATCGCCGACTTTTTGATCAACGTATTTCAAGCCGGAAGGCGTTGTGACTTCACCGCCGCCACCGCCGGTCAGGAAATAGGTGCCGATGGCGACGGCAATCAGGAATAGGGCGCCATAAAATACCCAGTTCACGCCTGCCCCCGATGATGATGCGGATGACGAGCGGGCATCCCTTGGCACATAGCCTTTTTTCTTATTGTGATCGTTGCGTGACAAAGCAAAACCTCCTAAACGATGTGATGAAATTTGCGTTGGGAATACGGCGAGCAAAGACAAGCAAGCTTTTAAGTCAGCCTCAGAGTGAAGTCAATAGCACCGGTCAGCAGGTCACTGCTGCGCATGCCGCTTGACACGCGGGCCGGATGGCCTAACATCGGGCCACCGATTACAGCACCGTTGCAAGCAATCATTCGCAGGTCACAATCAACATGCAAATCCGCCGAACTCTGATCTTCATCTTGTTAGCCCTGGCTGGCGGCAGCCTGACTGTCGTGGCGCAAACCAGCAAGCCGCCCAAACCCAACGTCGTGTTCATCCTTGCCGATGATTTGGGCTACGGCGATTTGGGTTGTTATGGACAGCAACAAATCAAGACGCCGAACCTTGACCGACTGGCGGCGGAGGGTATGCGCTTCACGCAATTTTATGCCGGTTCGACGGTCTGTGCGCCATCGCGCGCTGTCTTGATGACGGGCCAGCACACTGGGCACGTCTGGGTGCGCGGCAATGCGGCGGGCGTCAGCCTGCGCGATGAAGACAAGACGCTGGCCGAGGTTTTCAACGACGCGGGCTATCGCACAGCCATGTTCGGCAAATGGGGCTTAGGCGAGATTGGTTCGACAGGGCATCCGAACAAGCAGGGCTTTGATGAATTCTTCGGCTACCTCAACCAGACGCACGCGCACAATTACTTTCCCAGCTTCCTGATTCACAACGGCGAACGTTACCCGCTGCCCAACGTGCCGCAACGCGAAGAGGCCAACGGCGCGGGCTACGCCAAAGAGAAGCGCCAATACTCGCACGACGCGATTGTGGACAAGGCCTTTGAGTGGCTGGATTGGAACGCGCACAAGCCGTTCTTCCTCTATCTGCCCTTCACGCTGCCGCACGCGAACAACGAAGCCAACCGCGATTTGCACGATGGACAGGAAGTGAACGATTACGGCGATTACGCGAGCAAGAATTGGAAGACGCCCGACAAAGGCCAGGCCGCGATGATCGCGCGCCTCGACCGTGATGTGGGCCGCTTGCTGGCGAAGCTGCGCAAGCTCGGTGTAGAGCAAAACACGCTCGTGATTTTCACCTCCGACAACGGGCCGCATCAGGAAGGCGGCAACGATCCCGATTTTTTCAAAGCCAGCGGGCCGTTGCGCGGGATCAAACGCGCGTTGTACGAAGGCGGCATCCGCGTGCCCTTCATCGCGCGCTGGCCGGGCCAGATCAAAGCGGGCAGCGTGTCAGATCACGTTGGTTATTTCGGCGATGTCTTTGCGCTGGCGTGTGAGTTGACCGGGCAGCCGTTGCCGCGCGGTTTGGATTCGCTGAGCTTTTTGCCGACGTTATTGCGCAAAAAACAAACGCCGCACGAATATCTGTATTGGGAGTTTTACGAACAGGCCAGCCGCCAGGCCGTGCGCTTCGGCCAATGGAAAGCGATCCGCGAACCAATGCTGACCGGCAAAGTGCAGCTTTATGATTTGAATGCCGATGTTGGCGAAAAGAATGACGTGGCCGCCGCGCAACCTGCCTTGGTGAAACGCGCGGTCGCGTTGATGGAACAGGCGCACGTGCCTGATCCGAAATGGAAAGTGCCCGCACCGAAATAAACTGCCGGGCACGAGTAGCGCAAACTGTCCAGTTTGCGCGCTTCATGGGTCGAACACTGATGAAGCAGTACTCCTGCCGGAAGCACGATTGTAGCTGACAACGCCGCGCAAACTGGACAGTTTGCGCTACTCGCGCGACTGGATTTGGTTGATAGGAAGCATGAAGAACCACGCCTTGAAGAAACGAATTGGTCTGCTGTGGCTGTTGCCCTTTTTGCTGTTTACCGCGTGTGAACAGGCCGCAAACAAAGTCGCCGACGCTGGCGAACACGCAGGCAAACATTCAGCCACACCCGCGCCTCCACAAACCGCTGCCGCCAGCGCCGCCGCCACCAGCGTCAATCAAACGCAATCCGGGCAAACGCCGCCGCCGAGCCCCGCGCCCGCAGGCATGGTGTGGATTCCCGGCGGGACGTTCTGGATGGGCTGTGAGACCTGCGAGATGCCGGATGCGCTGCCAGTGCACTTGGTCACGGTGGATGGCTTTTGGATGGACGAAACACCGATCACCAATGCGCAGTTTGCCGCATTCGTCAAAGCGACTAACTACGTGACGATTGCCGAACGTCAGCCTGATCCGAAAGATTTCCCCGGTGCGCCGCCCGAAAATCTGGTGCCCGGTTCGGCGGTTTTCACGCCGCCGAAAGAAGAGGTCTCGCTCGACAATCCCTATGTCTGGTGGCAGTACGTCAAAGGCGCGAATTGGAAAAACCCCGAAGGGCCGGGCAGCAACACCAAGGGCCGCGAGAATCATCCCGCCGTCCACATCGCGTGGGATGACGCGGCGGCCTATGCCAAATGGGCGGGCAAGCGTTTGCCCACCGAGGCCGAGTACGAATTTGCGGCGCGCGGCGGGATGGATCGCAAGCTTTACGCCTGGGGCAATGATTTGAAACCGGCGGGGCATTGGCCTGCGAATATCTTTCAAGGCAAATTCCCGAACAAGAATTTGGTTGAGGACGGTTTCGCCGCGACCTCGCCGGTGAAGGCGTTCCCGCCCAATAAATTCGGCTTGTACGACGTGGGCGGCAATGTCTGGCAATGGTGTGCGGATTGGTATCGCCCCGATTATTTTGAACAGCAGGCCGCGCAGGGCACGGCGCGCAATCCGCAAGGCCCATCCGACAGCCATGACCCGCAGGAGCCAGGCATTCCGAAGCGCGTGCAAAAGGGCGGTTCGTATTTGTGCAGCGATCAGTATTGCGTGCGCTACCTCGTCGGCAGCCGCGGCAAGGGCGCGGCGGATAGCGGCAGTTCAAACGTGGGTTTCCGTTGCGTAAAAGCCGCTTCGTGAGATCATCAAAACCAATGCACAAAAGCATGGAGTTCAGGCTTCAGCCTGTGTCCGAGATTTCCA